>NZ_JBVVOT010000062.1:0-10563 GCF_055807455.1 Bradyrhizobium sp. Kon58 | reverse complement strand
TGTAATCGATGTCGAAGCCCAGAGTTTTCGCCGTCGCGTAGAGATTGGCTCCATCGATGAAGAGCGCGATCTTGTCGTTTGATGAGTGGGACATCTGTCCAGGCTTTCGGTGGCAACTCGGGATTAAAGCATCCCGGATATTTGCGACGCGGATGTTTGGTCGCATTCTATATGGATGGCTACCGGAGATCGTCGAGTAGCGTCATACATTTAAGCTTCAAATAATATCAGACCTATGCAGGGCGTGGAACTCTACCACCGCCCGAAAGTTCTCCTGTCAAATTTGTAATGTATTCTCGATTTCCAAGTGCGTATTGAAGGTTTGCCTAATGAACGCCGGCGATTTTGCTCTCTTTGATCTGACCATACAAAGACGGGGTCGTGGCTGGCGGTGGTCCGTCATTGACCGCTCAGGCACCCCTCTGTTGACTGGCACCGAGTGCAGCAGGACTGCAGCCCATTACAAGGCCACCAGGGCAATCTTCCAAATGTTATTGATGGCTCCGTATCGCGTTCGAATTTCTCCAGCAGCCTGGTCGCTCGCCTCGAAGATTGAGGCGCCACGCACCTCCTTAGACCCAGGGAGAAGGCGCGGGTTGAGATCCAGGGGCTAAGAGGCTACGCGCCGGTCTAACGAGCTGCGTGCCGGCAGAAGATTGTCAATGAGATAAAAGGTGATCAGAGGCGCGCGGTAAGAGCGGCGGAAACGGCGCATCTGATCACTGCATTTTTCGCCCGAGGTCTCTCAGGAGCGAGTGGAGAAAATCACTCGCATGGTCGTACCGCGCGCCGCCGCTGGCGATTTCACGGGCCCGCGGCTCCACTACACTACCGACGGTTTCTGGACCGAGTAGATCAGCTTTTTCAGACCATTGCTGCAGCAGGCGATCGGGAATGTATTCCGCAGACCCGAACAACGTCAAAAGGCAATCCTCGGCTTCGGCTTTGTGATCGTGATGAGCCTTCGCCCAGTACAAAGCGAATAGTCCACGAAAAGCGTCACGGGAAACGGCTGGTTTTGCCATTGCAATGTCCCCGCAGAATTGAATTCCTAACGAAGAGGCCACCTAAAGGCGGCCTCAGGAGTTCATTAGTTGATCTAAATAACACGTACTGAAACGCCTGCCGCAGCGTTGCCGTTGCTTCAGAACCCGGGTGTAAATAGATGCGAGATGAACGTGCCAGCCCCGGTCACAGGAGCATGCCAACATCATTCGCTTCTGCCAACTAAAATCTGACGACTGCCGGGAAATTCTGGCAATCCCAAACCTATGTTAATTTATGTGACGTACGCGTCGAGCCGTTCGGCGAGCCAAGTGTCATGATGATCTATGAGGTTACGTGCTCGACGAACTCGAGACCGACGTGAGTTTGGTGCGCAACGGGGGGTCGAGCAAAAGAAAGCCCCGCGATGGTGGGCGAACACCCCTTGGAACTTTGGGACGATGGTCGGCGCCTCGCGTGTTTGCAGCCGCAGCTGGACTAGTCCGAAGCGCCGTCGAGGACGTCACGCACCTTCGCCGCCACGTCGCTGAAGCTGAATGGCTTGACGATGAGCTGCACGCCCTTGTCGAGCCGCCCATGGTGGATGATGGCGTTGCGTGCGTATCCGGTCGTGAAGAGCACCTTCAAAGTGGGTCGAAGCGTCTTCGCCTGGGCGGCGACCTGTGCTCCTGTCAGGCCACCTGGCAAAACAACGTCGGTGAAGAGAAGGTCGACCCGGGGCTGCCGCTCCAGGAGCCTTAAGGCCGACGGTCCGTCGTGAGCCTCGACGACGCGGTAGCCGAGTTCGCGGAGAGTCTCGACCGAATATGCTCTCACCTCGTCGTCGTCCTCGAGGACGAGGACGGTCTCTTCCTGTGCGGCTTCGGGACTTGGATTGGACTCGACTTGCTCGGCACCCGCGGCTTGCGTCGCGAGCCGCGGCAAGTACAGCTTCACCGTCGTTCCCTGTCCCACTTCCGAGTAGATCTTGACGTGACCGCCGGACTGCTTGACGAAGCCATACACCTGGCTCAGCCCCAGTCCGGTGCCCTTGCCGACAGCTTTGGTCGTGAAAAAAGGCTCGAAAGCCTGAGCGACCGTTTTCGAATCCATGCCAACGCCCGTGTCTGTGACCGCGATGGCGACGTACTGGCCCGGCACGACTTCTGTGTGCGACGCGACGTAGGCGTCGTCGATGTGCGCATTGCTGGTCTCGATCGTCAGTCGACCGCCGTTTGTCATAGCGTCGCGGGCGTTGACAGCGAGATTGATGATCGCCGCCTCTAATTCGGCCGGGTCGGCTTCGACCCGCCACACGCCTGCACCGAGGACAGTTTCCACGTCGATCGTTTCGCCGAGCGTACGATGGATCATGTCCGACAACCCGTTGACAAGTGCGTTCACATCGAGCGGCTTGGGATCGAGCGGTTGCCGACGCGAAAACGCCAGAAGTCGCTGGGTTAGGGTGGCTGCCCGTTGCGCGCCCGTCATCGCGTTTCGCGCCGCACGCTGCAACCGACCCGATTCAGCCGGAAGATTGCGCTGCAGGGTGTCCAGATTACCCAGGATGATCTGCAGCAGATTGTTGAAATCGTGCGCCACGCCCCCGGTCAGTTGCCCGACGGCCTCCATCTTCTGCGACTGGCGCAAGGCTTCCTCGTTCTTGCGCAACTGTTCGGTCCGTTCCGTCACCTGTCGCTCCAGAGTGGCGTTGAGCTCGACCAGCGCCTCTTGCGCCCGCTTCCGTTCCTCGATCTCTCGGTGCATGGCTTGGGACAGGCGGACGTTATCAATCGCGACCGCGGCCTCAGCGGCAAGCCCGGACAGGCCCCGCTCCGACCGCTCGTTGAACACGCCAGTCCGCGCATGTCCGAAGAAAAGACCGCCAAGCACTTCACCAGTGCGGGATATGACAGATACAGCAAGGTAGCTCCGGACCGGCAGGTGGCCTTCAGGCATCCCTTTGCGGGGCGAGTTCTTCCCGTAGCGCGGATCCTTGGTGATATCGTCCGAACGAACGATGCCTTGGCCCAGAAAGGTCGGCGCGAATACCTCCGTATTGCGCGGCATGGGGAATTTCGAGAATGCCTCGATCGGCGCTCCGGAGAGGGTATAGAGCATATAGCTCTCGCCCGCATTTTTGATGACGTTGTAGAAGAAGGCGCCGAACTCGGCCCCCGTAAGCGCCACGCCCGCATCGGTAACGATCTGAACGAGGCGCTCGAGGTCTGTCTCCGCTGCGAGCGCCGAGCCGGCACGGTTGAGCACTTCGAGAGCGTGCCGCTCTTCTCGGATAGCTTCCTCCGCCTCGCGTTGCGCCGTTCGGTCCCTCAGGATCTTGATGAATCCTACGACGTGCGATTTATCCCGGATCGGGCTGAGCTCTCCGACGGCCCAAAAACGTGAGGCATCCTTGCGAAGGCGCCAGCCTTCTTCGCCGCCGCCCTTGCCCTTTGTCATCGCGTCGGCGATTTCGCGGCTAAGCTGGGCCTCTTGGTCCTCCTCCGCAAAGACGCGGCTCAAGGAGCGGCCGATCATCTCCTCTTCCGTCCACCCGAGAATGTTGCACGCGCCAATGTTCCAACTCGTCACCCGGCCACGCAAGTCGGTGGTGATGATGGCGGTATCGGTTGCGCCGTTGACGATTTGCCTCCATTGCCATGCGGCAATTTCCGGCTTTTGATCTTCGCTATTTCGCGTCATGAGCCTCCCAGCGGGCCGCGCTCTTCTGGCGCCGACACGTCGGACACGCCGACCGTCACTTGCTTGATTGATGGATTGCCCCCATTGGCATGGGGCAACGATCAACGAAGGTTCCAGTTCCCGACAGCTTTACAATGATACCTGCGGCCGATTGAGCCGGTCGCACCTGAAATCGCTCCATGAGGGGTTTGCATAAAGCTCCAGAGCGAGATCAGTCGATCTATCTGTGCCTTGCCCCTGATAGCTCCTTGCGTCGAGGAGGCGCGCGACAACAGGACGACCGCCCAGAATCTGGTTCTTAAGCCGCAGCGGCTAAGACCACGGAGTTGCACACCGCATTCGGCGTGCGTTGCGCGCTGCGTGCCCGCGAGCATGGGAAGCCGCAGCCGCTCGCCATGGTCAAGCGAGAGGCCGTTGAAAGTCTAAGGCTTCGAAGCTGGCCCGGTACAGTGGTCGATTACTTCGTCTTTGCTGCCGATCGGAGCCCCTGGAAGCGTATCGTGTCGCTGGGCTCGCTTCCCTGAACGAACTGCTGCTCCCGCTGTCGGCTTTACTCAAGCCACCACTGTTCCCATCTTTGACGGGCGCGGCCTCATCAGTGAGCTCGAAGAAGAACGTCGGCATGTCCGCAAATGCCGAGTGCCATTGGCCGTTCCTAGTTTTTATTCGCGCCTGGAAAAATGCCGAGGACCTCGCCTTCTGCATTCCGTACGGTGACAGTTCGCCCAGTCGTCTCGGCCATCTGCTTCCCCACCGCGCAGGCCTCCTCCGCATTTTCCAGATCGAGAGCGACCACCGACAGCTTTGTTGCGCCAGCTCCTATGACGGCGATATCGAAGGGTTTGCTATAAGCCATATGGCGCAACTCCTGCTGCTGGCGGGTAGCGCGATCCTTGCTTGCTGCAACCGTGATTTAAGGATGAGACACTTTGTACACAAGTGAACACGGAACCTGGTCGCTCCCCGAATTGGCGATCGCGAGCGAACGGAGACCCTTAGACTTCCGACATCACCATCCGTAGAAGTTTTTGGCGATGGTCAGTGTCTCAAGTTCGCTCGTCTCTAAAGCAATCTTTTGAACCAGCATCACATCCCCTTCGACCAGCTCACCAACCGGAACAAAGCACCATCCCATTCCCAGTCGACCGGATGCATCGACCTCGCGGACATTGGCCGATGTGCCATGACGGATGCGGTAGCGGGTACCCGTGTCGGACCCGACCACCTCGAAATAGCCCTTCCCGTCGAACTGCGCGCGCTGCTGCGGAGTGAGCCAGCCGCGGAGCAGGCACAAGCCCTTTCTCCGCCTTTCCTCCTGACAGCTCCGGTAGAAAAGCCTACACGCCCGACGCCGAAAGAGGCTGAGGTAATGGAAATTTACCAAATCAATCTCGTTCATCTGAAAGGGTGACGAAGCCCAGCGGAAGATGCCGAGAAGCCAGCGCGTGTTCCTATGCACGATGCGCGTCGATTGCCGCCTTGGGACTCACGGTTCTGCATCCGCATCGAACGGCCCACGACCGCTGAAGTTGCTGGTTTCAGGGAGCGGAATGCGGCCGGAGCGACCCATCGCCTTCGAGGGGCATCCGCAAGGTGAACTTGGTTTCTGTGTCGGTCGAATCGACCTCGATTGAACCTCCGTGCGCCTTCGCTATTTCAGACGCGATGTACAGACCAAGTCCCAATCCTTGATAAGGGCCGTGCGCCTTTCCTCGGTAGAACGGCTGAAACAGGCGCGTCCGCGCCTCTTCCGGAATAGCCGCACCTCCATTCGCCACCGAGAAGTCAAACATTTCTGCTTTGGCGGTAGCTTGGACCCGCACTGGCTGATCCGGCGCGCCGTGGCTGATTGCGTTGCCGAGCAGGTTCGAGAACAACTGGGCGATACGGGCCGGATCGCAGAAGACCGGTGTCTCGACCTCGAAGCTGGTTTCGATGCGGCGCTCCGGATGGGCCGCCGTCAATTCGGCGACGACCTGGTCGAGCACGGGTTCAATCGCCGTAATTGACTTGGACAGCGAGATGCCTCCGCCAAGGCGACCTCGTGCCAAATCCATGACGCTCTCGATCATCTTGGCCATTCGCCCGACGCTGCTCTGCATCATGGCCTCGAGCCGTAGCGCGTCTTCCGGCGTCTTGGCCTTGAGCATCAGCCGTGCACCCGCCGCAATGGATGCGAGAGGGTTGCGTAGGTCGTGGCCGAGCACGGCGATGAACTGCTCACGCAACTCCGCGTTTGCGCGCTCCTGCTGCAGACGCTCTTCCAGCGCCGACTTGAGCTCATCGCTTTCCTTCCGGGCGTCGATGAGCTCGCGCTCGTAGCGACGCCGGTCCGTGGCCCGCATGATTGTCAGGCGGGTGAACAGGAGCGCGTCCGCGTCGGTGCGCCGCTCACGGGCGTTGGCGATCGCCGGAAGCCGCGCCCCGCTCTTGGTGAGGAGATCGAGGGCGAACTCGTCGAAGAAGCCCTGCATGCGCAGCAGCGGCGCCACGTGGGTCTCCAGGAATATGCGTCCCGCCATGTTGAGCAGGTCGCTCAGTCGCATCCCAGGAAGGTCGTCCGGCTGGTAGCCCATCCAGCCCGCCAGCGTTCGATTGGCACGATCGATGCGGCCGTCCGGACGAACGGAGAGGTACCCGCATGGCGCGTTTTCGTAGAGGTCTTCGAAATCGCTATCGGCGGGATGATTATTGTTCACTCAGACGAAATCTCGGATTGCGGCAACGACTTCCTCGGGCGCGCTCAGGTTGGGACAATGGCCGGTCGCTTTCAGGACCACCATTTTGCTGTTCGGGATGTTGCGCTGCACGTACGCACCCACCTGCTGCCCGGCGATGATGTCTTCGCTGCACTGGAGGATCAGCGTGCGAGCGTTGACCTTGGCCAGGTCCGCGCGGTTGTCGGAGAGGAACGTGACCCGGGCGAACTCCTTGGCGATCGCGGGATCGGTCCGGCAGAAGCTGTTGGTCAGTTCCTCGCCGAGTTCGGGACGGTCGGGATTGCCCATGATGGCAGGCGCCATCTGGGCCGACCACCCCATGTGGTTCTCTTCCAGGAAGGAAAGAAGCTCCTCGATCTGCTGGGAGCTGAAGCCGCCGACGTAGTCGCCATCGTCGATGTAGCGCGCCGAAGGGCCGACAAGGATAAGGCTCTCGAACAATGTCGGATCCTTGATCGCGGCGAGCACTCCGATCATCGCGCTGACGGAATGCCCCACGAAGACCGCGCCCTTCAGCCCGAGCGCGTGGCCAATCTCGACGACATCGTCGGCATAGCCGGACAATTTGGAATACTTCTGGCGATCGTAAGCGGCGAGGTCCGAGCGGCCCGCTCCGACGTGGTCGAACAGCACCGTGCTGAAATTTGCCTCGAACGCGGGCGCCACGAACCGCCACATGTTCTGATCGCACCCGAAACCATGAGCGAACATCATGGCACGCTCGCCACGGCCGCGGACTTGCACGTTGTTGCGGAACTCGACCGACACTTGGTACCCCTTGAGCGTGAGACATTTCTTGTGGTTTGACCAGCCTAAGGGGAACTGAATCCGTGCGCATCCCCTTCGCGCGCCGGGCAGCTATGACGTTCAGATGAGGAGTTCGGATAGAGCCTCCACCAACTGCGCCGGCGCAAAGGGCTTGGGCAGGATCAGGCTATGCGGCACGCCGTTCGAGACCCAGCGATGGGCGCTATCGCCGGAGACGTAGACGATTGCGCAGCTTGGATCGTGCTCGCGGACGCGACGGGCCAGCGCCCACCCGTCCATTCTGGCGCGGCCCAGATTGATGTCGGTGACCAGGGCTCGAGGTAAAGAAGTCCCGCTGAGCAGGTCGGCAGCCTCCTCGCCGGACGCGGCGCTGAGGACGCCGAAACCGGCCTCCAGCAATGTCTCCTCGAGCATTTCGCGAAGAAGATCTTCATCCTCGACCAAGAGAACGATCGATCTCCCTCCGATGTCTTGGGAGTTGCTCAGGTGCATCCTCTCGCATCTCTCATTTTCAGAGCCCCCTCAGACACGACGCAGGGGCTGCCAGCCACAACGTAACCAGAGGCAAACCGTTCACTTGCCGAGAGTGGGCGCTGCTGGTCGCGGAACCGCAAGCGAGAAATACTGGTGACGCTATCCTGATTTTTTTGACGATAGTCAATCCACCATTGGTAAGGTGCTTCGGGTGAGCCGCGCGTGCAGGGCGATCCGATGACTTGCCTGCACATCGGCGTCACGTGTGAAAGACCACGCGCCGACCCTAACAGCAGTCGTGCTCGTTCCAGCACGCGCGGCTAGGTCTACGCGAGCGAAAGTAGTTCGATTTTTGCGAGCCAGTGCTTACAGTTCGGTCGAACTGAACGCTGAATCGAGAGAACTGGTAATGCAATATCGAGCCTGCATCGTTGATGCGAATGGTCACGAGAACTCCCGCACATTCGTCTGCGCCAACGACGAAGACGCCGTCGTCTGGGCGAGGCAGATGCTGCACGGTAGTTCCGTCGAACTCTGGTGCGGTGAGCGACTGGTGAAGCGTTTGCTTGCTTCAGAGGACAGCCGGGCCATAACGCATGAGGTGCATGAAGGTCGAATGTTGCCAAAAGGAAAAGAATGAGCTACCTGCAACGCGGGCTTATGGAGCCGCGATGCTGACCGTCTCTTCAATGATCCACGTTTCGTCGCCCTCGCCCGCCAGTATTGCGCTGTAGTAGCCATGGAAGGGCTGATCGCCCACTTTGGTCTGCCACTCTCCTACGTTTGAGTATGAACGAACCTTCGCGTCGAGATATGACACGCCTGACGGAGTAGTCGTGCAGTCCTATCTTTAAGGCTTGTTGGAAACTTCGTCGTATGGCATCGCGGCCCTGGAAGATTCCGTTAGGAGTGACTCTGATTGCGTTCTCGTTAAACGCTGCCCCCATTGCCTCAAGGTCGCCCCGATTGTACGCGGATGCAAAATTCTTCTGGAGATTGGCGCTCGCACTCTCGGCAGCCCTGCTGCAATCAACTCGACACCGAGTTTCGATGCGAGAGCCGTGTCGCAACCGACGCCCGCAAACTGTCGACTGACACGAAAAGTCGGCTGCAATTCGAGCACTCGGGCCGCAGCGGCCCTCGACTCGTCGAGCCGGCCGAGTGCGACCAGAGGTCCGATCAGAATGACGTAGTTGATGCTGTGGGCGGGGTTCGACCGGATCGCTTGGTAGGCGGCCCTGGCCGCCTGCTCGTGCCGACCCTGCAGGAAATGCCCGATCGCCTGCGAACCGAACGCCGCGAACGCCCAAGGATCGAAGGGCTAAGCCTTAGCCCTCGCTCCCCCCACGCGATCGTCGGCTCAGCTGCTCCTGCCCAGCTATGCACGACGCTGCCGAGGATGAAGCCGAGCGCACCCGATGGACTCAGCGTGAGCGCGGTTTCGAAAGCGGCGAAGGCGATCATGGGCGTCCATTCCGAGCGAGAAGCCGGCGAAGGTGAGCGCCAGAGCATCGTCGCGGCCATGCTCCAGCGCCAAGCGGGCGTGACGCACGGATTGCAAGCGATGTTCCTCCTTGAGGCCGGCCCGCAAGAATAGATTGTGGTGCGCCATGGCTGCTAGGCCGTGCGCCAGCGCGTAAGCGGGTTCGAGAGTGGCGCGCGCATCAGCAGCGGCAATGCGGCCTCGGCACGGTCCGGCATTCCGGAATCGACATCAGGTTGCGCACGGAGAACGAGCTCGCCCCGAAAAGAGGTGGAGACACGCCCCCTTTCACCGGAACGAGCTGCCGCCCAGGCCACCCTTCCGGCACGTTTTCACAAGAAAGACCTCCGAGCGGCCGCCCCTTCCTTTCTCGCGTGCTCTTCAGCCTCTTCTGCAAGCTTGGTCCACTCGCCTACAAGCCGCAACCAAGCTTGCCTTGCGAGTGGGTTCACCGCAAGCTCTGCGAGTTGTCGGCATTCGCCGGCCTCACGCCAAAATCGATCTACATCGGTCTTACTAACGTGCATAGTCGGCACTCGCTGGCGAACCGTACACGTTGGCTTCCGCCGCCTTCTCCCGATCCCCGCCCAGCACGCGCTGCACCGAGACGAAGAACACCGGCACCATCAGCAGCGCCAGGATCACCACAGCGATCATGCCACCCATCACGATGCTGCCGAGCGCCTGCTGGCTGGCGCCGCCGGCGCCGTGGGCGATGGCCATCGGCAGCACGCCGCAGATGAAGGCGAGGCCGGTCATCAGGATCGGGCGAAAGCGCAGGCGGCAGGCCTCGATGGTGGCGTCCACCAGCGGCTTGCCTTCTTTCCGCAGATCCTTGGCGAACTCGATGATCAGGATCGCGTCCTTGGCCGCAAGGCCAATGATGGTGATCAGGCCGACGGTAAAATAGACGTCGTTGGGCAGCCCGCGCAGCATCGCTGCGACCACGGCGCCGACGATGCCGAGCGGCACGGTGAGCAGCACCGCGAGCGGAATGGTCCAGCTCTCGTACAGCGCGGCCAGACACAGGAACACCACGAACACCGAGAGCCCGAGCAGGAACGGCGCCTGCGAGCCCGACAGCTTCTCCTGCAGCGACTGCCCGGTCCATTCATAGCCGAAGCCGCGCGGCAGCTTGCCGGCGAGCCGTTCCATCTCGGCGATGGCATCGCCCGAGGTGAAGCCGGGTTTCGCCTCGCCCGAGATGCGGACCGCCGGATAATAATTGAAGCCGGCGATCTGCGTCGGACCGCGCGCCCATTCCACGGTAGTAAAGGACGAGAACGGCACGAGCTGGCCCCGGCTGTTCTTGACGTTGTAGTTGAGGATGTCCTCGGTTCGCATGCGGTCGCGGGCATCGGCCTGCACCACGACGCGCTGCATGCGGCCGCGGTTCGGGAAGTCGTTGATGTAGTTCGAGCCGAGATTGGT
>NZ_JBVVOT010000061.1:0-10635 GCF_055807455.1 Bradyrhizobium sp. Kon58 | reverse complement strand
ACATACCAAAACGCCATCGCCAACGCCGTCCAAAGAATTGACGACGCAAAGAACAACTTTGGTCGAGGGAAGAATGACACGAACATGCTCGCTGTCCTTTATCGACTCAGAACTTCAGCTCAGAAGATGAACACACCGCGGCCGCTGGCCACCACCGGTCGGCAAGCGTTATCGGCGATCTGGGCATTGGCGGTGTGGTAGGAAGCCTCGGGTGGAGAACGGCTCGCTCAACCAATAAGCAAAATCCTTCGGGCCGCATCCTTCATCCGCCGCGGGCGGAGGTTGCGTTTCGCATGCTCTGTCGACCGCGGGACACAGCGGCATCTGCGACGAACGGGTCAGCATCTGCAGAACATTGATTCAATCGAATAGACTTCATCTGATCTCTCGGAGCCGGTGGGTGCAACACGAGCATGGTCGTAACGGGGTCTTTAGTGGCGGCACGGGACAAGAGCAAGAGTTTTGCAAACCGCTTCACTCTTCTCACTTGCGGTGTGGCTTGCGACGATCTGACTTGCGTGCGCTTACTCCGCTGAAATCAGCGGCCGCAATCTATGCTCGCACGCGAAGGTGGATTGCGACGCTGTTGGAGATGATCTGCACCGCAACCTGACGCAGCGTTCGGTTCACGCATTTCTTTCAGCGCAAATGTTGCGATGCAGTTACAGCAATTCGCGCGGACGTGGTTAAGACGCATGAGGCTCGGGGCACTGAAGAGATGAGAGTAGAAATGAAGAACTTGTTGCTTGCGACTGTGAGCATTGTGGGGCTTGGCGCGTTGGTGCCCGCATTCGGCGCGGATCTGGCTGCGCAGCCGGCCAAGCCTCTCTACACCAATGCCCCGCGGCCCGTTGCGGCTGCAATCTACGACTGGAGCGGCTACAACGTCGGTATGAACGGCGGCTTTGGTTCAAGCTCGAATTGCTGGGATTCCGATGGTGGCAAGCCTGAGGGCTGCCATGATGCACCGGCGGAAGCGTGGGCGGGCAGATCGGCTATCGATGGCAGACGGGCCCGATCGTGCTTGGTGTTGAAGGCCAGGGGAACTGGGCTCATTTGACTGGTTGGAATCCCAGCGTGGCTTTTTTGGATATCAACCAGACCAAGATTGATGCGTTCCGCCTGGTAACGGGGCAGATCGGTTATGCCTTCGACAACGTACTACTTTACGCCAAAGGTGGCGCCGCGGTGACGAGCAATACGTTTCGGGTCATCTGGACGACGGGCGACTTAGGTGGAGAAAGCAAGCACGTTCTTTGGGGCGCCGCGTTGGCAGCCGGTTTCGAGTACGGCTTCGCACCGAATTGGTCGATTGGATTCGAGTACGCACACCTGTTCATGCGGCCAACCATAGTCGGCTTCACCGAGCCCGCTGGTGGGGTCGACCGCATCCGCCAGGATCTCGATCTTATGACTGCACGGCTCAACTATCAGTTTGGCGGCCCGATTCTTCTCAAATATTGATCTATCGTTCAAAAAGGTGGATAAGGCCTTGGCCTATGGCCCGGGGCCTATTTTGGTGTGCCAGGCATGGCACGGAGCGCCGCGACTGGCGCGGTTGACCGGCTTTCAATTACCCATAACTTTTTCCGCTTGAGCTGATCCGCGGATCAGCAAAATCTTGAAGAATCACTTGTGTTCCTTGCTGAGCACCTGATGCGAGAGGGGTGCTCTATGGGGCTCACATTGAGGGATCGATCGGCAAAAGGCCGTTTGCGATTTTTAGGCGGTGAATGTTGGATTGATCGAGAGACTAGTGGATGCCAGTTTAGGGACGCGCGGCTCGGCGACAGATTCCGCTGCTCACGCAGATTGGAAGCGCCATCGGACAAAGTATTCCGCTCGTCTGCCAATTGGGCGAATACCAAGGCAGCTTATCGCTTCTTCTCTAATGACCGGGTCAGCGAAGCGGACATTCTGGCGGGCCACTTTCAATCGGCGCGTGAGCGCACGATTGCCGCCGGCGGTCCGGTTCTAGTGCTCGATGATACGACCGAGTTCAGCTATCAAAGATAGAACTCCGACCGATCCGAATCACGAAGAGCATAAACAGCGGCCGGGGACAAGGCGGGCTGCCTGAGCTCGCACACGGTTTGCGGCATCCTGATGCACTCGAGCCTGGCGGTGACGACTGAAGGGCTCCGCTTGGGCTGGCCGCCGTCAAATTCCGGACCCAGAAGAAATTCAAGGGGCCGCCGCGCTCAAGAAGACTAGGATCCAAATTCAATTGAGCCAATATGCGACGAGAGCGGCAAGATGCGCAGCGGCCAAGAAATTCCGGCCGAGCTTGTCGCACCGCGGGGCGATGCGCCGGAAGTCCTTGAGCCTGCAAAAGCAGTGTTCGAGACGTTTCGGCCTTTGTAGGCGCATTTGTTGAAGCGCTGGATGGCAACACGGTTAGATTTATTGGGGATTACGGGTTTCGCGCCGCGACGAATGATTTCGCCGCGAAGCTTGTCGCCGTCGTACCCTTTGTCGGCGAGGAGCGCACTGATAGGTGGCGCGAGCGCCAGGACATCGGGAGCCGCTGCGATATCGACATCCTGGCCTGCCATCAGATGCAGGACGACCGGCCGGGAAAGGGATTGCTCAGCGTATGGAGTTTCGTCGTGCGGCCTGCGCGCGAGCGGCCGATTGCTTGATTGTGCTCCCCCCTTTTCCGTCGGACGCACACCGGTGCGCTTTAACCGAGGTCCAATCGAGCTACAGCACAACACCATCTTCGCCAGGCTTGGCCAGCGGTTCGAAGATTGCGCACCATCGTCCTCGCTTGGCCCAGCGATGAAGCGATTCGTAGATCGTCGTGTAAGGGCCATTGCTGTGGAAGGAAAATAGAAAACAGCAAGTGTGAATATGGTTGGCTGCGTCAACCGGTCGGCGGAGCGGTGAGGAGGCGGTTTGATCGGGCCGCAGGTTGATCGGGCCGTTGCTTTTGCTGAAAGAGGCTTAGGGTTGGTGGGGCATAGTATGTTGCAAGCCCTAGTCCGCACTGAAGGACATTCAGCAATCCATCGAACGTTCGAATACGCCAAGCACGACACTGCACGGCCCTGTGAAATATCCCCAACGTGCCGCTAAGTCCCGATCTATCTCAGTATAGGCAAGAGCCTCAAAATGTTCGACGACTGGCCTTGAGCGGGCATGCGAACAGCGCCGGCCACGCATCTGGGTCGGTTCTTGCACAATCGATGTCATCGCTTGCGCGCCGCAGCCGACCTGCAGCACCAGACCATTATCCAGGCGCCGACAAATGCAAAAAATCACAAGTTAGAAGAAGTCTCGCGTGCATTAGTCGCGGGTGCCATGCAGAGCGCACGTCTACTACAACATCCGGTAGGTGCCAGCGCCGACGAATGGGTGGCGTTTTTGTGCGGTAACCCACGCGCGCTCGTGGTGCGCCATGACGCAGTGAGTCGGTCGGTTCAATTTAAGAACAAGCTCATTGCGTTCGCGAAGCATTGGGGCTTCGGTCCTCGCGCCCGCGCTGCGTATCGGGCGCGCACGTAGAGAAGATGGAGAATGGCCTCGGCTACGTGAAGAAGAACGCGATCGCGGGTCATTCATTTGCGGGTTGGTCGGACCTCGACCTGCTTTGCAGGGTGGCGGCAACCAAGCAGGCCAGCACCCTGCGCTCTGACATCGCCGACATCGCTCGCCAAGCGCTGATGCGGCTCGACCAAGAGATCATTTGTGCCGCGGGCAGCGTGCAATGGCGTGAGCCAACAACCGCGGAAACGGCCGAACTCCTGGTGAAGCGTCAAGGCGGTGTCGACAGCATGACCTGAGTCCGCGGGACCACTGACCCGGACCCCGACTGACCACAGCTTCACCTTTCCGCCACTGGAAGACCATAAGCTAATCGCAGCGCTTCGGCACGACTAGATCGGCGCCCCCTGCGTCGTCCCGTGCGCTCTCATCTGGAATGGCTCCGACGCCCCAGCGCGCCTTGAGGCGCGGCGTGACTCAAGGTGCTTCCACATGACAATTTGAATTTGGAAATTCTTGCTTGGTGGTCGCGCGACCATTGGAATGTTTGTGCACTCGGTCGCGACCTTGGAGACATATGTTTCTTTCTTCCTTTCACTGTTGACAGTTTTCTCTTGTCCTCCATACGAAAGCATGGTCCCAGGATGCGCGTAATACTCAGCCGCGTCGCTCGCAACATCGGATTACCGTTCGCCTAGTTGATGGAACGTATCAAAAATGAGCCACGCTTCGGAAGTGTCAGTTGAGCGGGTCACAATTCCAATCTTGCGGCGGTGGAGGCAGGAGCGGCGGCGTGTCACCATGACCACCGCCTATGATGCGGTTACGGCAGGCATCGCCGACCCCGTCGTCGACATCATTCTTGTGGGCGACAGTGTTGGCAATGTCTGTCTCGGATTCGACAACACGTTGCCGGTCAGCATGGCAATGATGAACCATCATCTGGAGGCTGTTGCACGCACAAGACCCCGTGCTCTGCTCGTGGCCGATCTGCCGTTTCTTAGCTTTCACCTTGGTCCGGAGGAGACGATACGTAACGCTGGAGGGTTCCTGCAGCGAGGCGCAGATGCCGTGAAACTCGAGGGCGGGGCCAAGCGCGTGGAAATGGTGCGTGCCTTGGTCGATTGCGAAATTCCTGTCATGGGCCATCTCGGCCTCACCCCGCAAAGCGTCAATGTCATGGGCGGATTCAAGGTGCAGGGCCGGAACGCCGATGACGCTTTACGGCTGCTCGATGACGCTCACCGTCTGCAGGAGGCCGGATGCTTCGCGTTGGTGCTTGAAGGCATTCCGGCCGAGCTAGCCCAGCGAGCGACCGAATCGCTATCGATACCAACCATCGGAATCGGCGCGGGTCCCGACTGCTCGGGCCAAGTGCTCGTATTCCATGACGTGCTGGGGCTAACCATAGGTCATCGGCCCAAATTCGTTCGCGCTTATGCAGATGGTTTTCAGATGTTACAAGAGGCGCTCTCGCGCTGGGCTGCCGATGTCCGCACCGGTGCGTTCCCGGCGCCGCAGGAGTGCTATAGGCTTCCTGAAAGCCTGAGTGACATTATCGCAACCTGGGCTCCTCCCAACCCAACCTGATGTAAGGTGCAACGATGCAGACGATTACCACGGTCGCTGAGCTTCGTCGTGAGCTAGCGAAGGCTTGCAGCGCGGGCAAACGCGTCGGGTTAGTGCCTACAATGGGGTATTTGCACGATGGCCATCTGGCCCTGGTCGAGGCGTGCCGAGCGCAATGCGATGTCACCGTCGTTAGCATTTTTGTCAATCCGGCTCAGTTCGGACCAAACGAGGATCTCAGCAGCTATCCTCGCGATTTCGTGCGCGATGAAAAATTGTGCCGCGACGCCGGTGTTGAGATTGTGTTCGCGCCGGGTGTACAGGAAGTCTATCCGGCTCAATTCGAGACCTTCGTCGAGCCGGGCGAACTGGCGAAACCACTCTGCGGGGCTTTCAGGCCTGGGCATTTTCGGGGCGTGGCGACCGTCGTGTGCAAGCTGTTCAACATGGTGCATCCGGCCGTCGTGTTTTTCGGGCAAAAGGATTTTCAGCAATGCGCGGTCGTGCGTCGCATGGCGACAGATCTCAATCTTCCCATCAAGATCGTCACCGTGCCAACCGTTCGGGAACCGGACGGGCTCGCGATGAGCAGCCGCAATCGGTATCTCAGCAAGGAAGAACGTCGGCGAGCCGTTGCCATCAGTCGTGGACTGTTCGCCGCGGCGGAAGAATTCCGCGCAGGAGTGCGCGAGGTGGAGAAGCTGATTGCGATCGCCGAGCGGCAACTTGAGACAGTTGATCGGCTGCAATATCTTGAACTTGTCGACGGTGATACGCTCAAGCGCGCCGAGAGTCCCCTGCGGTTTCCGGCGGCGCTCTGTGTCGCAGCCTACGTTGGTTCGACCCGACTGATTGACAACGTCCTACTGGGACTACCAACTCCGTAGCGCAATTCAGAACCAAATCGATAAACCTATCTTCTCGTCATAATCCACGGATCGGCCGACCGATTCACCTGTTCAGGCCGTGGGCCCAACCCAGCGATTTGAGACGGTGCAGGTCCGGGATTTGAGCGTCGGGCACTCCGCGACCCTTGTTCCGCCGACGCAGCGCAAACCTTAGCATCTGGATGTGGGTCGGACATGGATTTAGCGATGAAGGGCTGGGTGCGCAAAGTTCAAGCCGCTCAGCGTCGTCAGACCAGAACTGCCCCGATTTTGAACGAATATGAACCTTACTCGTGAGTGGAGGGGCGTGAATTGTCTCTCCCGAGCAGCACAGAACTTTCCGTGCTGTCCTCCCTGAGCCAGAGCGGCGAGTTGGGCGATGGCGGATCGCGAGATCCGGAGCACTTGTCTGGGATTAGGATCGTCCCTATGAGGGGGATACGGCCTGGATTATGCGTCGATGTGAGAGGTTCTGACGAACTAGCCGGACTCGGCTCTGCTTTATGTGCTACCGAAATCATTGGCCTTTGCCATGTCAAACACCATGAACGTGGAAGCGAGCAATTCGCGATGTCGCAGATGAATAGCGCCCGATTCACGGACGATCCGCGCTCGTTATTGCGCTCCAACCTTGATGAGCTTGAGCAGCGCATAAATCGGGCTTGTATGCGGGCTCGCCGCAGCCGTTCAGAAGTTCGTGTTTTGCCTGTCAGCAAGACCGTACCCGCCGCGATTATCCGTATCGCATCCGAACTCGGCCTTTGCGAGTTCGGCGAGAACAAGGTCCAAGAGGCGGAGAGCAAGGTCCGCGATTTGGCCGACCTGTCGTTGAACTGGAGTATCATCGGTCACCTCCAGACGAACAAAGTGAATTCGATGGTCAAGTTCGCGAACGAGTTTCATGCGTTGGATACCTTGAGATTGGCCGAAGCGCTCCAGGCCCGCCTGAGCGCCGAAGGCCGGCATCTCGACGTGTTCGTCCAAGTCAACACCTCAGGTGAGGTGAGCAAATACGGTCTGCTGCCCCACGAGGTAGAGGATTTTGTTCTTCGGCTGTCCGACTATCCAGCCCTTGTCCCTCGCGGCTTGATGACTCTCGCCGTCCTGAGCGGAGAGGCGGACAAGGTTCGCGAATGTTTCAAGTTGCTGCGCGGGCTTCGAGACGCACTCCGCGATAGAACATCGACGCGACTTGATCTCCTCTCAATGGGGATGACAAGCGACTTCGAGATAGCAATCGAGGAAGGTGCCGATGTCATAAGAGTTGGTCAGGCGATATTCGGACCTCGGCCGACCAAGGACGGACAGTATTGGCCAGGGCTTCCTCTCCCCACCAGCGCGCTATCCGAGTGAGGCCGCGGGACCTGCCGCGAGTTCTGTTTCGTCCGTCGCCTGCCAACAGCAGAGTAAAATCACCACACCAATGCTAGCAAGTCGCCCCGCCACGTTCGGCATGACGCCCCTTGTGAGCTGACCAGGCTCGATGGCGGACCCACTCTAAGTCGACACGCCGGAGCCTCGCCGATTGCAGGCGGGCCGCCCAACGGAAAACACGGCAAATTTCTCCGCGACCAGGAACACTAAAGTGCGCCGCGAGGTTCTTCTGCGTCAGGGATAGGGCTTGCGGAGTTCTCTTCCATGGTGAACGCCTCGCGCAACTGTCTCCGTGAGCAGGGCTCGGTGGGTCACTGAGATATTCGATTGTTAGCCTGCCCTAAAGATACGTTAGGGTGCTGGCTTCGCAGAAGCAGGGATTTGCCGTCCCATATCGATGAACTCGAGCGCTCCATCTCTTGACGCCCGCATCAAAATCGAGCGCACGCGCGTGGCCGGGCAACGAAGCCGCCGCGCCGAATATAATGGCGCGCCGGCTTCGCATTGGGTGAACCCGGACGGGGCAATGTCCGGTGCGTGAACGCAACGCTACGATGCGTTGCCGCAATCAAAACCCCGAATTAATTGATGCCCTGGGTCGAGGTTAATTCTGGAACCGAGATTCGAGCGTGCAAGCGAGCAGGAACCTTCTGCTTTTCAGCCTCCGCGCCCCACCGATCAAAATTCATGGTTTGCCGGATCTTATCGCTAGAGGATTGGACATGACACTGGACGTGCAAGAGATGGACTGCGAGAGCGCCTGGAGAAGCTCTACGCGAAGTGCCGCCCACGGCGTTTCGCTCGTTTTGAACCAGAGCGGAGGGAAGCGAGACCGCTGGCGCGCGTGAGCGAACTCTACGGACGCTCGCCCGATTTAAGCGTCCGCGGCTAAACCAGGTCGGGCTACTCTGATCATGGGCGGTGCCACGGGATGGTCGCATCCAATAATTACAAGATCGGCACGGCAGAAGCAGAGCCCGAAAACGCGCGAGCAGATGCCGCTTATCCTGAGAATTCTAGAACGGCATCCGGAAATTTCAAACGTGATAGAGTTCTATTGATCCGAGCACCTGAAAGGTATTGATAAGTTCAACCGGCCTAGCGGTCTGTGTGCTGCCCGCATCAAATGAACTCGACCCATATTTCCGCAATACTGCTCTTTTCGCGTTGACCGGTATGTTATCGAGCTGCGCATTTGTGAAACCGATCTATACGACCGCGTTTAAGGAAGCTCTGCAAGCCGTAGGAAGATTGCGAATACTGCGTCCCCTTGCGGTGCGAGTATCGACTCCGGATGGAACTACACCTCGTATGTCGCTTGATTCCGATGGGCAAGAGCATGATCGCCCTATCATCCCAGAGTGCTGTCACTAGCAGAGCGCGAAGTGTCACCCTCGGATCACCCACAATGGTCTCTCCGTTGCAAATACCTTTCCTGTCCGCGATCATATAAGCCCAGAAGGGATCGCACGTCATATGCGAATGCTGCCCGAGTACCGCGTCTCTCGATGCGCTATCCAGGCACGTTAGGTGCCTCCGATGCGAGAGGCCTCGCATGGCTGTGACGGGCTCGATCCACTGCAGTTCCACTACTGAATGACTCTGTCGCTCAGCGATATATGTAAGATCGTAATTCGGCCCGCCGAAGGCGAGCGTTATATCACCCCAAAACCCCTACATGCCTGTCAGCTTAACCACGCGCGTAGCGAGGGCCTGCCGAACATACTGGCTCCGCATCTGCAGACAAGCTGTAGGCGGCCGCGAGACGTAGCTCTCGCAGCGGCTTACCTGCCGGATCGATTGCTGGTAAAGCTCGGCGCTTTATAGGCTTCGAGGCGCCTTCGTCGTCGAACTCACCGTAGACGATCACGTCAATTTCGTTTGGCCGGTCACTCTTGCGGTTGCGAGCGACTTCAAGCCGGCGTGCGTACGGGATTTTGGCGAGAACGGAAAGGGCTTCGATTACTTTGTCGATGTATGCCTTGTCTTTTGCGGTGAAGAATACGACGTGTCAAATCATAGTTGGCCGTCGGTAATCCCGAACAGTTGCGGTTTGATTTCGTGGAAAGCGAAGCGTCCTAGCCAAGTCATGCAGGACTCGGGCAGCCGTCCAGTGGCCACCGCACGGTAGGCGCCCTGCACGATCGCACTGCCGGGTGTTTAGCTGAATCTCCTTCGGCGGCTACTGCGCAAGGTGGACCATGTCTGAGACCAATTTTCGCCATCAGCAAGAAAGCGCCTGATCATCAAGCCCCCGAACAAGTTTAAGTATATGACTGCGTGGACGCCATTCGCTTTGCGCGGAGGTCGTGCATGAAACGATCTCACTTGCTGGATTGAGGCATAAGAACTGCAGGAAAATGCGCTCGCTTCTCGAATACAGGCGAGGCGCCGTCATAGAGCTGAAGGAAAGAGCGCGCCAAGCCCTGGAGCGTTGATGTCGAGGCATGACTTCAACTCTTTATGCATCCGGCTGATCACCGCAGAGAGATCGCTCGTGAAACTACACCCAACTTACGGAACGTAGCGATGGTCCACCCCTGCCGCCGTGTTCGTTTTACAAGTGCGCGATCTCGTAGCGTAGCGCATCGAGCCCGCAACGCTATCTCCCCCACAGCGTCAGCACCGCTCACGCGCAATGGCTGCGCGGAGCCTTCGAAAATGCCATGCAGAGGTTGAGAAATGCCTGGCGCGAAATGCGCGCAGGGCATCTCGCCAACGGCTAATAGCCGGATCGCATTGCAACAAAACGCCAGTCTGGCGAGGCTTACCTGCTGTCGCGAAAGAGCCGTCGTTTCACGTACAGGCGCTTTTCGCCGGCCCGCACCAAGGGGCCCACCCATGAGCAACGCTAGTAGGCGCGGCGCACCAGTCGAGGGAGGTCGAATAGGATTCGGATAGAATTTATTCGCAACCGCGAGCACTGCCATTTCATCGGTTTCGAGCGCGATCTTTGAGCGAGCATGATGTCGCCGGTCACCAGGGGGCGTTCGGGAACAAAGCACCACCCGATTTTTGGCTGGCCGTTTTCGTCGATCTCGACAACATTGCTCACGCTGCCCTGGTGAATTCGATATCGTCGACCCGTGTGAGAGCCCGTGACTTCGAAATAGCCTCGGCATCAAATTGCGCACGCTGCTCTGGGGATAGCCAATCCCACAGAAGACGCCGCGCACGCGCTTCCGGGCCGTTTTGCTTAATGAAGCTCCAATAGACGAAACGCAGGGCGCGCAAACGCGCACGGGGATGTCCCGGGTTCTGTTGAATTTCTGAAGAGGTCGGCGTTGCCCCCCTTGAGCCGGTAGGCTCGGGGTGCTGA
>NZ_JBVVOT010000060.1:0-13101 GCF_055807455.1 Bradyrhizobium sp. Kon58 | reverse complement strand
GCGACGACCTCGGGCGGCACCAGCGTTGCGTCGACGGCCCTGGCCGTCACGATCGATACGCACGCGCCGGGTGTGCCGACGCTGGTCGCATCGACGTCTGCAGCGACGCTTGCGAGCACGCATGTCGAGGTCCTGACGGGCACGGCGGAAGCCAACAGCACGATCACGGTGTTCGACGGTGCGAACAAGCTCGGCACCGCGGTCGCCAACGCCAGCGGCGCATGGAGCTATACCACTGCGGCGCTGTCGACCGGCGGTCACAGCTTCACGGCCACGGCGACCGATGCTGCGGGCAACACCGGCACGGCGTCTTCGCCGGTCTCGGTGACGATCGCCGCGGCGCCTGCGGCGCCGACGATCGCTTCGTTCACGACCGACAGCGGTGTTGTCGGCGACCACATCACCAACGACAACACGCTGACGCTGACGGGCTCGGCCGTCGCCGGCAGCACCGTGAAAGTCTTCGATGGCTCCACTCAGCTGGGTAGCGCCAATGTTGACGGCAGCGGCCATTGGTCCCTAGCGACGCCCACGCTCAACGATGGAATTCACAATCTCACCGCGCAGGATGCATCCGGCGGTCCCGCGTCGGGGACATTTGCGATCACGATTGATACACATGCTCCGACTGCGCCGACGATGGATGTTGCTTCGCAGGCCGGGACCACCGCGAAAGCCAGCACCATCGCCGACGACGTCATGCTCAAGGGCACCGCAGAAGCGAACAGCCTGATCAAGATCTTTGACGGCTCGGTCCAGATCGGGACCTCAACTGCAACCAGCACGGGGGTATGGAGCTTCGATGCGGGCAACCTGAGCGCTGGTGGACACGATTTGACCTCGACAGCGACCGATGCTGCGGGCAACACCAGTCAAACCTCCGCTACCACGCACCTTGAGGTCGATGCGCAGGCTCATGTCGAATTCACGAATCTTTCGGAGAACCGTTGGGGTGCCGTCACACTGAAGGGTACGGCCGATCCCAACAGCACTATCAAACTCTTCGATGACACGAAGGCCCTTGGTTCGGCCACCGTGGGGTCGGATGGAACTTGGACGTACACAACTAAAGCCGGCTTTCCCAACACCGTTCATAAATTCACGGCGCAAGAAGTCGACAGCTCTGGGCACGTTGTTGCCAACAGTGATGGGGCCGCAATTCTGGGAACAACCGGAAGAAACGCACTCACCGGCACGAATGGGGATGACGTTTTCCTGGGTAACGGACGCATTGATACGTTCGTTTTCGCGGCCAACTTCGGCAATGACGTCATCAAGGACTTCCACGCCAGCGGTTGGAATCACGATGTGATACAATTCAACAACACCGCTTTCGACAGTTTCGCCAGCGTTTTGGCTCACGCTTCGCAATGCGGTGGCGATGTGGTCATCTCCGCCGGCTCCGACAGCCTCACGCTGAAAAACACGAAATTGAGCGCACTCGATAGCCACGATTTCCACTTTGGATAGCACTTGACGATTAGGGGCAGACGATTTTGCGGGGGACTTATGAGTGATTTGGGATCGCGGCGGGAGTTCCCGCCGCCCGACGCTTCTGCGGTCGAGGTTTCTCACTGGCAGGTGGCTAAGGCCGCAGTGGGGATCATCGTCGATCGGGTTCGATCGAAGGTCTCCGGCGGGGCGCTGGAGACAATGCGCTCCCGAATCTTCCGCGAGCGTGCAGGGGCGGATGCGGTCTACGGGGACGCGCGCTCCGAAGTACTCACCTTCGTCGTTTCTTGCCGTCGCATCTTTTGGGCTCTTGCGATATTCAGCGGCCTCAGCAATCTTTTGATGCTGAATGGCTCCTTCTTCATGCTGCAGGTCTACGACCGGGTTCTGCCAGGCCGCAGCATCCCGACTCTTGTCGCGCTGTTGGCCCTCGTGGCGATGCTATATGTGCTTCAAGGAGGGCTTGACCTGGTCAGAAGCCGGATAAGCCTGCGCATCGGCCGTTATCTCGACGAACGACTGGGACTGCGGGTCTTTGATGCGCTCGTCAGATTGCCCCTCAAGACGCGGGGCGACGGCGACGGGTTGCAGCCTTTGCGCGATCTCGACCAGGTTCGCAGCTTCTTGTCGAGCAGCGGCCCGGCCGCTTTGTTCGATCTGCCATGGATACCGATCTATCTGGGTATCTGCTTTCTCTTCCATTTTTGGATCGGAATAGCCGCGCTGCTCGGCGGTATCATACTGGTCGGCCTCACCGCTCTCACGGAAATTCAAAGCCGCGGTCCGGCCAAAGCCTCTTCACGACATGCAGTCCTGCGCAGTGCCCTTGCGGCTGAGGGACGACGAAACGCTGAAGTACTTCAGGCCATGGGAATGCGGCGTCAGGCCGCCGAGCGATGGCAGGACGTGAATCAGAAATACCTGGCGGCCCATGAGCGATCCAGCGATATCGGAAGCGGGCTCGGCGGCATTTCAAAGACGTTCAGGTCGCTTCTGCAATCGCTTATCCTCGCGGTCGGTGCCTATCTGGTCATCAATCAGGAATCTACTGCAGGTATTATCATTGCAAGCTCAATCTTGACTGCCAGGGGACTTGCTCCTGTCGAGATCGCAATCGCGAACTGGAAGGGCTTCGTCTCCGCAAGGCAAGCAGGTCGGCGCCTCGACGATTTGCTCAAGCTCCTGCCGCGCGAAGAAGAGCCGCTCGCGTTGCCGCCGCCGACCGGTGCCCTGGTCGTCGAGCAGCTTCATGTCGCGGCCCCGGGCTCCCAGAAACCCCTGCTGTCGGACGTATCGTTCGCGTTGAAAGGCGGGCAAGCGCTTGGCATCATCGGCCCAAGCGGAGCAGGCAAATCTACTTTGGCAAGGGCGCTCGTGGGGGTTTGGCCACATGCACGGGGCAAGATTAAACTGGATAATGCCGCACTGGAGCACTGGTCATCCCAGTCCCTCGGCAAACACATCGGATATCTTCCTCAAGATGTCGAATTGTTCGACGGCAGCATTGCCGTCAATATCGCCCGGTTTGACGTCAAGGCCACTCCTGCAGCGGTTTTGGGAGCCGCAAACGCTGCCGGAGCGCACGATCTCATCCTGTCTCTTCCCGACGCCTATTCAACGAGAGTGGGCGAGGGCGGCATGGCGCTGTCGGCCGGACAGCGTCAGCGTATCGGCCTTGCCCGCGCGTTCTACGGGAGCCCATTTCTTGTCGTCTTGGACGAGCCCACTTCCAATCTCGATTCAGAGGGTGAGGATGCGCTGACCGAGGCAATCCTTGGTGTGCGTCGCCGTGGCGGGATCGTCATCATCGTTGCTCACCGCCCCAAGGCCCTTGAAGGGGTCGACCACGTTCTGGTGGTTGGGGAAGGCAGAGTGCAGTCGTTCGGGCCCAAGGAAGAGGTACTGAGGAAAGTCTTGCGCACGCCGGTACCGTTGAGGGTTGTCGCCGACGGACAAGGAGGGGCGTGATGGAGGGCGAAGCCGCAACGCCAGCGTTACGATCTATTCAGCGCTACATGATCGTTGGCATTCTCATTATTTTATTTGCGACGTTTGGAATTGGCGGGTGGGCCGCGACCTCACAATTGACCGGGGCCGTGATCGGGCAGGGCGTTGTTGTCGTCGATTCGAGCGTCAAGAAGGTGCAACACGCAACAGGCGGCATCGTTGGTGAGATGCACGTGCGTGAAGGTGACCATGTCGATGCAGGGCAGATCCTGATCGGACTGGACAAGACCCAAACGCTCGCCAACGCCACAATTGTTATTCAAGGCGTCGATGAACTCCTTGCTCGTCAAGGTCGTCTCGAGGCGGAGCGCGACAATTCCGAGCAAATCGTCTTCCAGATGTCTTTGATCGAGCGCGCGCGCGACACCTCTTCTGTGGCTGCGCATGTCGTCGCTGCCGAGAAAGCCCTCTTCAGTTTGAGAAGGGAAGCCAGGGCTGGCCAGAAAGCCCAGCTGAGGGAGCGAATTGCGCAACTGGCGGAAGAAGTAAAGGGATATTCGGGCCAGGTCGACGCAAAGCTCAAGGAAATCGATCTGATCCGTCAGGAACTCGAGGGTGTTCGTGCCCTTTGGCAGAAGAACCTCATCCCGATCGCACGACTAACCGCGCTTGAGCGCGATTCAGCGCGACTTGAGGGTGAGCGCAGTCAATTGACCGGGGCCATCGCGCAATCCAAGGGCAAGACGGCCGAAATTCAGCTCCAAATGATCCAGATTGATCAGGATTTGCGAACTGAGGTCGGCAAGGACCTGATCGAAACGCGCGCAAAGCTCTCGGAGTTGTCGGAACGCAAGACGGCGGCGGTGGATCAACTGAGCCGCGTGGACATTCGCGCTCCGCAAAGTGGTCGTGTGCATCAACTGACAGTTCATACCGTTGGTGGTGTGATTGCGCCTGGTGAGCAGATCATGCTCATTGTTCCAGATGCAGACGCGCTTGCCATCGAGGTGAAAATCTCGCCGCGCGATATCGACCAGGTCTATTTCGGCCAACAGGCGGCCTTGCGATTTGCAGCGTTCAACCAGAAAACCACGCCGGAAATCGAAGGCACGGTAACAATGGTATCGCCGGATTTGACCGAGGATCGGAGAACCGGCAATAGCTTCTATACAGTGCGGGTGGGACTTGGCGCGGATGAGCTCGAAAAACTCGGGACCGCCAAGCTCGTGCCCGGCATGCCGGTCGAAGTGTTCATCAAGACGGCCGGCCGGACGGCACTGTCTTATCTGACCAAACCTCTGATGGACCAGGCTGAGCACGCGTTCAAGGAGAGGTGAGTTGGCTTAGTGCACAGTCGCTTGTCCGCCCACGTTCGATGCCAATTCTGAGATTTGTCTGACTGCTGAGCCTTCGATTGCGACGCAGGTCAGGCGTCCCGTCACGAAGGCTCCGGTGTCAATGTTCAGGCGGTTGGTCCGCACATCGGGGACACGTACTGGCGTATGGCCGTGGACGACGAAAGCCTCGAAGGGCGCCCGGAAATCGAGGAAGTCTTCGCGGATCCAGAGGAGATCGCTTTCGTCCTGCTGAGCGATGGGGATATTCGGACGAATTCCCGCATGTACAAACAGGACGTCTCCGCATTGAAACCATGTTTGCAGCGAGCCAAGAAATGCCCGGTGATCGTCGGGTAGGGTCGTGGCGAGTTGCACTGCGAGGTCAATTCGCTCCTGCATGTCGGGTTGCAGGGTGGGCTTCAGACCATAGGAGTGGAGCGTCTCAAGGCCGCCGCAGGTCCGCCATGAGTCCAGGGCCGTCGGATCCTGAAGAAAGGCTAAAACGAAGGTCTCGTGATTCCCTTTCAGGAATACGCTTTCGATTCTGGCTTTGCATTCGACTAAGATATCCAGGACGTCCTTCGATGATGGTCCCCGATCGATGTAGTCACCCAGGAAAACGAGAATTGGCCGTTCGGCCGGACTCCTTGTGTAGTCGGAATTGATATTTTCGAGCACCGAACGCAACAGGTCCGCGCGGCCATGGATATCTCCGATTGCATATATCCTCACGCCAGTGGGGAGGCCAGCCGGGATACGAATGCTTCGTCCCGCATCGAAGACCATAGGATGCGCGCTGCCGCTTCGTGCCGCCGGGCGTAATCTCCGTGCGCTATCCAAGCGTCTCGGTCTGGCCAATTGACCGGTCACCAGCCGGACCATCGTCAGAACCGGCTCGGGAAACGTTTGCCAAAACCTCGGTTTAAAGCTTCCGCCATGACCCGGCGCGTCGAACGAGGGCGGATTGGAGGAGGCTTCAAGCGAACCATCCTGATCACGCCAGGAGGAGGAGCTGAAGTTCCGATTTAAGACGTCCGATCGCCAAGCATGCAATTTTAGAGCACCGATCGAACCCAGGATCACGACCTGGGCGCACACGACGAGTGCAAGTTCGCCAAGGGTCATCCCCGTGCGATCCTGCCGCAGATCACCTCGCGCGCGCGCCAAGGCCCCGCGAGATAAGATCGGTCTATTGCCCCTCGTTGGCTACGGTTCATCGCGATACGCCATCAAAGATGTTGTGTCTTGGCCCAGACCCATCTATCCCGGATGCCCACCCTAGAATGTCCCGATGCCCGAGCGGCTCGTTCGAGCATGAAATATCAGGCGGCAACTATCTGCGCGCTGGACGCCGCCATATTAGTTACCCTTGCGGCGAGGAGTTCACGAACGACCCGAGGTACTTGTCGGTGTGCCTTGGCGCGGGCAAATGGCATTTCGACGATGGCTTTGCCTTCCGGGTACAGTTCCTCGTGTTCGTGCCAGTTGTCGAAGGCGAGACGATCGACATTGTCGATGAAAGTCTCCGCCGGCGTGTTCTCGGCCAGGATCAACG
Organism: Bradyrhizobium sp. Kon58; assembly: GCF_055807455.1. Classification (NCBI taxonomy): domain Bacteria; kingdom Pseudomonadati; phylum Pseudomonadota; class Alphaproteobacteria; order Hyphomicrobiales; family Nitrobacteraceae; genus Bradyrhizobium; species Bradyrhizobium sp. Kon58. The sequence goes on along the minus strand of NZ_JBVVOT010000060.1, from coordinate 6,810 downwards.
AGTGATGTTCAAGTTCAACATGATAGTAGGTGAACGTCAGAGGTACTTTGGTTTCGCGTACAATCGATGTGCCATTAACCAGCGCACCGGCCTGAATGAGCACACCCCCGACAAGGATTGCGTGATCAGGCGATAGCAGAAAATCGCGCGAAGGAACGCCCTCACCAAGGGCGTCGGCCCGAATGCGAACCGGCAGTATACGAAGCGGATCAGCGAACAGCATGGAAATGGTCTGACGCCCGACCCAAACCACTCGTTCCGGCTGGCCGTCGGACGTAACGACTCGGTCTCCGCGAACGATCGTCTCGACCGCACGTTCTCCGTCGGGCGTACGGATCATCGTTCCCGCCATGAAGCATGCCGCCTCCCGAAGCGCGATCGAGAATCCGCGCTGGTCCCTAGTCGGATACAATTGATCCATCTCATTAGGAGAGGTTGCTCCGGCCGACGTCAGATGTTCGTCTCCGACCATGATCTGCGGGAATTCGTACGTGTTCGAATTGGTGTTGGAGCGAACCGTCGTCGTCGGATCTGCTGTATAGTCCTCAGCGCCGCCCTTGCTGATCCAGACGCTGACGAGCGTATCGTTCGCGCTGGTGGTCGTAACCGAGGGGGCTATTGTTTCATCAACGTAGTCGCCCGTGTTGGTCTCGCCTCCGAAGACGTCGATCGGCGAGGTCGGGTCCACTCCCGAATAGCTCAGAAGCGTCCAGGAATAGTCCGACTGACTGGTCCAACCAAAATGGAGGTTATCGCTCTCGTTTCCTGTTGCGACCTTGTAAAAGACCGATGCGTTCGCTGGCACGCCATCGAGCGACAGCGCTGTATTATCAAGTTGTATCCAACCCGAAGGAGGCGTGACAGGGCCAGACGGAGGGCCAACAAGCGGTCCGTCCCCGTGGTCGCCGGTGTGGGGCACCAGCGGCACGACAACTGCGATCAGCAGATCGTTCGGATTGATCGTGCCGGCGGTGAGAGTAACGCCGGTCGCGAGCTGAAAATTGGAGTTCCCCGACTCTGCCCAGTTGAATTCGATGGCCAAGACAATACTCCTACCAACACCAATCTACCGCTAACGCAGGCCTAGTTCGAATGTCGAGCCGGCATTCCGAAGCGAGGAATTACGATTATTAAATTTTAAACCATTAAATCGATAAGGCAACAAAAAAAGTGCATTTAAAACCTTGGCCATTTGTCGCGGCGCATGGTTAATGCTTTGAATTACGTCAGATGCAAGCGATCTCCACTATTCGGCGTTCCACGACAAAAATCGATAGTCATTCGCCAGAAGCGTTAATGAGCTGTTCAGCACCGCGCGAGTCGATCATCTCTACCAGGACCTGCATGTCGGCAACTCCCGTTCCTGATGCACTACGGCGACAATGACGGATTCGACCCATCTGACCCGTCTGGTACAGCAGATCCGACCGACCGAAATCTACAATCTCGCTGCCCAAAGCCACGTCGCCGTCAGCTTCGAAAGCCCGGAATACACCGTCAATGCCGACGGCATTGGCGTCCTGCGCCTGCTGGAAGCAATCCGCATCCTCGGCATGGAGAAGGAGACGCGGTTCTACCAGGCCTCGACCTCGGAGCTCTACGGTCTCGTCCAGGAGATCCCGCAGAAGAAGACGACGCCGTTCTATCCGCACTCGCCTACGGCGTGGCAAAGCTCTACGGCTACTGGATGACGGTGAACTATCGCGAGGCCTATCGCATGTTCGCGAGCAACGGCATTCTGTTAAATCATGAGAGTCCGATCCGCAGCGAGACCTTCGTCACGCGCAAGATCACGCGTGGCGTCGCCCGCATCTGGAGCAGACGCTCTATCTCGGCAATCTCTCGGCCAAGCGCGACTGGGGCCATGCGCGCGATTATGTCGAGGGCATGCACAAGATCCTGCAAGCCGACAAGCCCGACGATTTCGTGCTCGCCACGGGCGAGATGCACTTGGGGCGAGAGATGGTCGAGTTGTCGTTCGCCCAAATCGGCTGACGCATCGCGTGGCGCGGCGAGGGCGTCGACGAGACCGGCGTCGACACCAAGACCGGCAAGAAGGGCGTGAAGATCGATCCGACCTATTTCCGCCCTACCGAGGTCGATCTCCTCGTCGGCGACGCCAGCAAGGCGCGCGAGGTGCTCGGCTGAACGCCGAAGCAGAGCTTTTTAGAGCTCGTCGCCGAGATGATGGAGAGCGATCTGGCGGTGCCAAACGGGCACGACGAGTTGCAAACGTACCGTTTGAACTGCAGGCAAGAGCGTCGCAGGCCATCACGGCATGGTCGGCAGCGCGCTTGCGCGCCTCAACTCATCACCGTGGACCGGCGCGAGGTCGATCTCCGCAAGGAGGCCGCGGTTCGACTGGTTCGGGAAGACGCGAGTGATCTTCCTCGCCGCTGCAAAGGTGGGCGGCATCGTCGCCAACAACACCCTGCGCGCCTTCAATTACGACAACATCGCGATCGCGGCTAACCTGATCCAGGCCGCGCATCGAAACGGCGCCGAGAAGCTGATGTTTCTGGGCCCGCCCTGCATCTACCCAAAGGACGCCGCGCAGCCCTTGCGCGAGGACTCCGTGCTCACTGGTCCGCTAGAGCCGACCAACGAGGCCTATGCGATTGCCAAGATCGCCGGGATCAAGATGGTCGGCCTATCGCAGCCAGTACGGATGCGACTTCATCAGCGTGATGCCGACCAACCTCTACGGCCCCGGCGACAATTATCATCCCGAAATGAGTCACGTGGTCGCCGCCCTGATCCGTCGCTTCCATGAGGCCAAGGTTTCGGGCGCGAAGAATGTCGTCGTTTGGGGCACCGGCACGCCGCGGCGCGAGTTCCATTATGTCGACGACATGGCAGATGCCTGCGTGCACCTGATGAACACCTATGCCAGTGCCGAGCTGGCCAATATCGGCACCGGCGAGGACATAACCATCGCCGAATTCGCGCGCCTGGTTGCCGAAATCGTCGGTTACAGCGGCGAGATCAGTTTCGATAGCTCGCGGCCCGACGGCACGCCGCGCAAGCTGCTCGACGTCAGCCGTCTAGCCGACTCGGCTGGCGCGCGACGACACCGCTTCACGACGGCTTGAAGCACGCATATGCGGCTTACCTCTGAATTTAGGCTGCAGGGAGCGGGGCAAGGCCTATTCGTCCCGGGTATGCTGCCGCGATCGTCTCTGCGGCATCAGTGAAGCGGTGATGCTGATCCGGATAGTTCCAGCAGCCGACCACACTCAGTCGCGACGCCTGGCTTCGGGGACATAGTTTCAGATCGTCGTCCGGAGAATAGTCGGTGCGCATTTGTAGATGACTGAGGCCAGCTAATAGGGGCTGAGTCGCTCGATTTGGTGCGAAAAGTGCCTCGCGCGCCACTTGTCCGCAAGCCACCAAGGCATCTGCCCGTCACGGCCTGGGCTCTTACCGCACGGGGAATGACCGCGTATAGCGGCAGAATGAAGTGATCGAATCGCCTTCGAATACCCTCTTGCCATGGGCCATGCTAAGCAAAACGCAGGCGGGCGGGAAGCGAACTAGCTGCCAAGCATCCAGCCAATCGCCCTAACCAAATGGTTGTAGGCAGGACGGCGACAGCACCGGAGACGAGAAGGACCAATCGAAACGTGAGGGGCTCGTAGGCATCTGCAACGTGGCGTGCTCGATCCAAGACTGCAGCAACTTCGGCGGACCGGTAGCCACGACCGATCATTTCGCGCAACTCCCGCTCGTCGCGGAAGTTCAGGCTTTATGATCTGACAGCAGTCGTTGCCCTCTACGCTTCTGCTATTCTACTTGAAATCGTTTGGAGCGATACCAGTAAGGGCGCCTACTTCCTTCAAAGACAGGGGGCGCACTTCGCAGGACGGCGGGTCTCAAAGTTGGGTCGGCTTAGTGTTCTTAGAACTCTTGGGCGTCTCCACTGCGTATGAGATACCTGGTCCGCGTGTTCATTGCTCTGTTCTTTCCCTGTTAGGTGTCTTGATATTCCCTGATACGTTTGCGCGCGAGCATCGTCACTCTCGAGTTTTGCTGAGGTTTTCCGGTCTTTCGGCTTGGAGCCACCCGACTATGTGCCATCCTTTCGCTGTTTATTTCCCTGATTGCAGGGAAATAAGTTGCCGCCGATGTGATCTGTGCAAAAGGTCGGATCGCCCGCGAGGTTGGGAGTTGAGTACACAGGTTTTGGAGCGGCCGCCTCACCGCGACCATCCACGCCCACGGCGCCTAGATGTGCTGGCTCAAGCAGAAGTACGGCGCTGAGTTCGTCTGGCAGGCGGAGGGGGCCTGGCCGAGCCCTGCGCCGAATGCCGCCAGGTGCTGTTCGTTCGGTGCTCCCCGGGAACACTTGTTGAAAGACTTCCGGGCAGTCGGGAGCCCTTTATGGACGCGCACCTGATGTTGCGTCGGCAGGCAAAGGGCGCCCCTTCTGGTTAGCTTGGCAAGGCTGACATCCGAAGCGCCCGACATTAAGCTTGCCGATGCGATGGGGGCTGTTGTCCAATGCTGAACCCTTGCCTGGACTGGTTCAGTCTGGCAATGCGGTATATGAGGTCGAACAACGGAGTTTATTTTGGCCCCCGTGGTGGTTACCGGCGCTGCCGGCTTCATCGGCATGCATGTCTGTGAGCGCTTGCTCGCGCGCGGGGAACGAGTTGTCGGCATCGACGCAGTGACCCCTTACTATGATCCGGCGCTCAAGCGCGCTCGCCTCGAGACGCTCAAGCATGATGCCTTCACATTTCACGAGATCGATCTTGCCGACTTCGCTGCGGTGACACGTGTGTTCGACGAGGTCGCGCCCGACCGCGTGGTGCACCTTGCAGCGCAGCCCGGCGTGCGCGCCTCGATCGACGATCCCATCACCTGCATCCGCGCCAATTGTGATGGATTCGTCACCGTGCTCGAAGCCGCCCGGCGCCACGGTCTGGCGCATCTCGTCTACGCCTCGTCGAGCTCCGTGTATGGCGCCAATCGCACCTTGCCGTATTCGACCGAGCATTCGGTCAATCATCCGGTCAGCCTCTATGCCGCGAGCAAGAAGGCCAACGAGCTGATAGCGCACACGTTCGCACATGTTCACAAGCTGCCGGTGACCGGTCTTCGCTTCTTCACCGTCTATGGTCCATGGGGCCGGCCCGACATGGCCGCCTGGCTCTTCACGCGCGCGATCTTTGCGGGTGAGCCGATCAAGCTTTTCAATAATGGAAATATGTGGCGCGATTTCACCTACGTCGACGACATCGTCGAGGGCGTGATCCGCACCCTCGATCGCCCCGCGACGCCGAATCCCGCGTGGAACGCCGAGCAGCCGGAAAACTCGTCGAGCAATGCGCCGTATCGCGTCTACAACATCGGCAACAACCGCTCGGTCAACTTGGTCGAGTTCGTCGAGACACTGGAGAAGATCATCGGCAAGCCGGCGATCCGCACGCTTCTGCCGATGCAGGCCGGCGACGTCCTCGAGACGCGCGCCGACATTTCGCCCCTGCAACGCGACGTCGGCTTCACGCCCTCGACGCCGCTGGCGGATGGCTTGGGCCGCTTTGTCGACTGGTATCGAAATTATCACCGCGTATAAATCCCTCTCTTGAGTAGCTCACACGTGTCCCAAAAAATCATCCCCCTGATCATGTGCGGCGGTGCCGGAACGCGGCTGTGGCCGGCTTCGCGCGAGGTGCGCCCCAAGCAGTTCCTGCCGTTGTTCGGCACGCGCTCGACCTTCCAGGACACGCTGTTGCGCGTCTCGGAGGCCTCGCTGTTCGATCGCCCGATCGTCATCACCAATGCGTCCTACCGCTTCATGGTGCTGGAGCAGCTCGCCGAGATCGGCATCGAGGCCGACGTGATCCTCGAGCCGATGCGGCGCGATTCCGGCCCTGCGATCGCCGCCGGCGCGGTGTTCGCGCAGAATCGCTCGAGTGAAGCCATCGTGCTCGCGCTCGCCGCCGACCACGTGGTGCAGGACAATGCGGCCTTCGTCGCGGCGTGCCGCCAAGGCCTCACCGCCGCGAGCGCGGGGCGCATCGTCACGTTCGGCGTCAAGCCGGAGCGGCCGGCGACCGAATACGGCTATATCAGCCCGGGCGAGGTCATCTCCGGCGAAGTGCACGCGGTCGCGCGTTTCGTCGAGAAGCCGGATGCGGTGAAGGCCGCCGACTACGTCAATTCCGGCTATCTCTGGAACAGCGGCAACTTCATGTTCCCGGCCAGCGTCCTGCTCGACGAATACCGCAAGGTCGACGCGGCGAGCGTGGAGGCGATTTCCAATGCCGTGAGCAATGCCGGCCGCGATCTCGGCTTCGTGACGCTGGAGCCCGAGGCGTTCGGCGCGGCCAAGGCGATCTCGATCGACTATGCGGTGATGGAGAAGACCGCGCGCGCCGCGGTGGTGCCGGTGTCCTGCGGCTGGTCCGACGTCGGCTCCTGGCACGCGGTGTGGGAATTGTCGGACAAGGACGCGCAAGGCAATGCGTCGCACGGCACCGCCGTGTTCGAAGATAGCCGCAACTGCAACGTCACCACAGACTCTGCGCTGGTCGCACTCGAAGGCGTCGACGATCTCATCGTGGTGGCGACCGCGGACGCAGTGCTGGTCTCGCGCCAGAAGGATGCCAACGGGCTCAAGCGGCTGGTTACAAAACTCAAGGCGGTCGCGCCGAAAGTCACCGAGGAGCATCTCAAGGTGCATCGGCCCTGGGGCAGCTACCAGTCGGTCGACAATGGCGAGCGCCATCAGGTCAAGCGCATCGTGGTGAAGCCGGGCGGGCGTCTGTCGCTGCAGAAGCACCATCATCGCGCCGAGCACTGGAT
>NZ_JBVVOT010000059.1:0-13864 GCF_055807455.1 Bradyrhizobium sp. Kon58 | reverse complement strand
GCCGTCGTGCAGGAGCACGATTGCGCCTGGCCTGACCGAGGCCAACACTGCGGCAACAATCGCCTCGACGCCCGGACGAGCCCAATCTTGCGGATCGACTGACCAGTGCAGGGCTGCGAGCTCGGCCTTCGCCGACGCGGCGAAGACCTCCTTGCTCCAGATCCCGTACGGCGCACGTATGTGCCGCACAGAGGCTCCGGGGCAGGCCATTCCGATGACCTTATTCGTCGTGAGGATCTCGTATTCCACCTCATCCCGCATGCATTTGGCCAATTCCGGGTGCGTCATTGTGTGGTTTGCGACCTCGTGCCCTTCTGCGATCATGCGCTGGATCAGCTGCGGCTGGCCCGCCGCGTATGCACCGATCACGCAGAAGGTCGCGGGCGTCCGATGCTGCGTCAGCACATCCAGGATAGCCGGCGTGCAAAGCGGGTTGGGACCATCATCAAAGCTCAGATAGACGCAGGGCTCTCCGCCGGCCTCGGCGTAGTCGCTCCGCGCTTCAGTCAAGTCGTTTGTGGACCTCATAGTTCTGGCCCGTTCCGTTCGATCATCTCACCGGCCGGCCATTCGCTCATAGGTCTCGCAATCGGCAGAACGAGGCCGACCACGTCCTCTACGCGCGTCGGAGGCACAGTGAGGTAGATGTCCGGACGAGCGGACCGGACGCGGAGCCCTGGCAGAATAGTCGCCAATCCCTGTCGCCCGAGCAGCCTGGTAATATGTTTCTGCAGGGCAGATCGGACCGTGCCAAAGCCGAACGGCACACCAAGATCTCGCAATACAGGATACATCACACGGATGGAGTGGGTGATTCCGAGCCCCTCCAGATCCGGGCGCACCCCGTACAATCCGAGTTCAGCCACGAGCAGATCGGTCTCGCCAACTTTTATGAAGCGGCGCAGTGCGGCGATGTGAATCGCAATACCACGATCATCGTAGCCGATTGCCCGAATCTCCGGCCTTGCACCGGCCCAGCTTCGATGACCTTCAAACGGCTTTGCATTGAATTCCCCGGTCGGACCATAGGTCTTCCGGAAGAAGTCGGATAATTCAATATGGTCAGCAAGTTGAAGGTCATTCTCCCAGCACAACCTCCAACGTACTGGAGGGCGCGCCGAAGCACCTCGTGTGGATTCGGGCGCGATCATGTTCATAGGGCGACATTCCTGTTCGTTATCTGGCTCCTGACGCAGGCCAGCAGTTCGCTACCTTCGAAAGGCTTGCTCAGGAGCCGGAGTCCAGCTTGCAGGCCTCGCCTCTCATCGTCTTCGGAGTGGTCTGTGAGCAGAACGGTGGGAATCGCGGCTCCGGATGCAACCAGATGATCGAAGAGCTCAAGGCCACTCATCGCGCTCGACTGCATGTCCGCGATCACGCACGACGTGACCGAACGGCGGGCTGATTTCAAGAAAGCCTCTGCGCTTTCGAATGGTTCGGGCACGTAATGGGCGGAAAACACCATGTCTGTGAGAGCTTCACGCACTGATCGATCTGCATTCACAATGCAGACGACGTCGAGCGTGTGCGCAACTCGCATCAGACTCGCCAAGGACGCCTTCGCTTGCATGTTCCGCACGATTTCACCGTCGCAAGGACGCAATCCAATCGGATGCGACCAAGGCACATTTGGCACCCGCAACCGGAGGGGTGCGACCGGACAGCAATCTACGGCCTGGTTGAGGGTTCGCTCAATTCTACGGCGGTACACGGTGGATATAGAATGGGTTGGCGAAGCCATACGATGGTTTGCTCGTCGTATACGCCCACGCAATTTTGCGGATTCCGATCGTGCTAGCTCACGGCGATATGGCTTGCGCAACACGCGCGAAACTGCGACCGCTCGATCGAGACGTCTTGATTGATACCTAGCGCTGGGCTGAGACGCGCAACGGTTTGTAACCATTCTGATGGATCTGACATCTCGCTAAACTATCGTTTGCTATCCTCATTCGGTACAAATGGTAAAATCGATTATATCGATAGAACACATTCACAGCGTGGATCGCTCCGGATTATGCGTTTCAAGGGCCTTGATCTGAATCTCCTCGTCGCGTTCGACGCCCTGGTGACGCAAGGCAATCTCACTACGGCGGCAAGAAGCATCAACCTCAGTCAACCTGCCATGAGTGCCGCCGTCGCGCGGCTTCGCACTTACTTTCGCGATGAGCTATTCACCATGAAAGGACGGAAGCTTGTCCCAACGCCGCGGGCTGAAGCGCTCGCAGCCCCAATTCGCGAGGCTCTCGCTCACATTCAGCACTCCATTATTTCTCCAGACGGCTTCGATCCGTCTCAATCGAATCGGCGATTCAGGATCATCCTGTCCGACTTCATGACTGTCGTGTTTCTTCGAGGAGTCGTGGACCGCGTCGCGCGGGAGGCACCAACAATCAGTTTCGAGTTGCTGCCGCCCGCAGAGGAACCCGATGAGCTTCTCCGGCGCGGTGAAGTCGATTTTCTCATGTATCCGCAGATGTTCATGTCGAGCGCGCATCCGAAGGCGGCTCTGTTCGAGGACACTTTCGTCTGCGTGGGCTGCCCCATGAACAAGCAGCTCGCTTCGCGTCTCACGTTTGAGAAATACATCTCGATCGGGCACGTGGAAGCCCAGTTCGGACGCTCCCTGAGGCCCTCCTTCCACGAATGGCTCTTGCTCGAGCATGGTTTCAAGATACGCACCGAGGTCGCGGTGCAGGGTTTTGGCATGATTCCGCCTATGTTATTGGGCACCAACCGTATAGCCAGCATGCCCTCAAGATTGGTCAGCCATTTCGCACAGACGATGCCGCTGCGGGTTGTCGAACCTCCCCTGCGACTTCTCACATTCACAGAGGCCGTCCAATGGCCGGCCACTCATAATACTGATCCTGGAAGCATGTGGTTGCGCAACATATTCTTGCAGCAGGCATCCACGATGGTCTCTCCGTCCGAGATCAGCCAATGTCACGGCCCGTCCTAGGACTGTTCGGGCCGGTTGCGGCCTGCTCCCGCTAACCGGACTTACGCCAGGCCCGAAGCCCCCGGTCGTCTGATTGACGTTTGGCATAGTGAAAAAAAGCGCGCTTAAGCGTAGTTTGGTCGGGTCGCAGCCGATTGACTCGCGGTGCCGTGACGATCCCGCGCATCACACAGCTCGCTTGCTAAGGACTTTCCGCTGATTCGGACGGGACCGCATCACAGGTGCATGCGCCAGCTTCAGAGTACGCAAAAAAATGTGGCCTGTCCGGCGAAGAATGTTCGGCCTCAGCACCAAACTCGCTTGAATCGCACGCCGCGTCAGGTTCAAGGCCAGCACCTCCGATCGAAGTTGCAGGCTTCATCTGGTAGCGAACCCGCATCGCTGTTTGCCTGAAGGGTGGATCTCATTGCCTTCAACAGCGATGGAGTTAGTCCCGAAGCGCGCCACTAGATACAAATGGCTGATGACCGGCAGAGGCGCTTCCTGCTCGTTGCGGTCGAATCAACATGAAAGCTGAACGCAAACGCCGCCCACGATCGCGCACCCCAAAGCCAACCGCCTGCTCGCGCAAACCGGATGGGCGGGGAAGACTGCGTGTCTTTGCACAATGTCACAATGGAAATTCGGAACACTTCCTCTCTCGACGGCGCTTATGTTCCTCTCCATGCGCGCGATGCCGCGTGATCGAGTGCAACTGCAAGCTTGCAGACCGCAGGATCAACCCGGAATCAAGTGACATCAGCTGGCGGCACTTTTCCCGTGCGCGCGTGTTGCGGTGAGGAGTGTTCATGATGAGAGGACCGCAACTGTGACAAGGTGCGGCCGCGTAAGCGCTCGCCGCTCCCACTCGCCAAGCCTGCTCCTCCTCCAGCTTTCGATCATTTCGGCCGACATGTTCACCCGAGCCAAATCGGATCATCGGCGCGGGGTCCTTCTTTCCGACGTCGCAACAATCGTGTTTTTCGAAAGATCGCGGCATGACTCACACCGCGCCACCGCCGTCCATCTCGAGCTGCTGCCTCGCACCGCTGACCCCGAAGGGCTCCTTTGCTGCGGCAAGATGATTTGCCTATCTTACCCGAAGCATCTATGTCCAGCGCGCATGCCAAAGCGATACTGTTAGAGGCTGGAATTGAGGTGTGAGCGGTCGCACGAGCAAGCCAATACCGTGACAGATCGCGCTCGAGCCTTGTTTTCGATGGGATATTTGCTGCGACTCCGCCAGGCAGTGGCCCCCCAGATTTTGGAGTAGCTTCGACTTGAGCATGGCCTTAAGACGTGCATCAAGCTCTCAACCACACTGTAGCATCGTCTCTTGCTATTGCGGACCCGTATAGCGAGGCGGCCAGCGGTTCGCCAAGTGATTGTACAGAGGCAAAGCCGCTACGGATCCCTGCACTTCGAGTGCATTGCATCTCCCGACGCCGTCCGATGTACGCGCTCCGCGACACTGATCCGACGCACGCCTAAACATGCAAGTTATTGCTGCACGAGTTATGTCAGGTGTTTGCGCGAGCGCGTGGCGCCTGGGGCGGCCCTAGACGCGTTTGAGTGCCGCCACATGCAACGGATATGGCACGATCGTTCGAGACCCGGTCCTTAATTCCGAGCAACGTTTTGCCAGACGCTTTAGGTGCACCTGCGTTGAGATGATGCCTTCAGGAATGGTCTTGAGCTCGCCTTCCGTCATACTCCCGACGTTCACGGCGGCGGACCTGCGCCGTAGAAGAGCAGCCGTCATCTTCCGGCACTCAAAACCTGGGCAGCGATCACGCGAGCAACGCCTTTGAGCCCACAGTGCCACAACAGGACTAGCGGACGATCGAAAAAGCTGTTAGGCGCCAAGCCCGCCACCGCGCTACGACTGGTGGTGCGACTGATCCGCGATGATCAACCCAATCAACCGCACCGCGCGCCGAGGTGATAGACGTCACGGCAAGGATTGCGACTGAAAGAGAGCCATCCGATGAGGCCAGTGCTGTGTCTGGGTTCGCCGTTTCGGGAGGCCGTGTCTCAGCGGGCTGTCACGCACATGCTTTCGCTTTCCTGATGATCAGGCAGCAGAATAGCCACCGCTGCTGCAGGATAAGGAGACATTGCACACTTTGGGTTAGCGCACTGTCGGGCAGAGGAAGCAAACGCCATGTTGCACAACGGCATCACGTGGACGCACCTGTCACATTCTTTCACGCACGTCGCCGCTCCGTCTCCTTTTTGCCCCACCACGGCCAAACGGCTTCGTCACGTGCGGCGCGGGTGCAATCACCAAAGGAGGTTTCTGTTGGAAACGCCGAGCGGAGTTTACGATCCGGATGATCTCGCGAGCTTGGGAAGGCTGTTCGATCAAGCGATCGCGTCTTTACCGTCATGCATGCGAACCAGCGAGAATCGCGTGGCGATCGCCAGACTGGTGATGCAACGCGCAGCGAGGGACGAATTGGCGTCGCTCGCGTACTTGATGCTTGCACTTGCCTCGGCCGCTTGAGCACCGGCATGCACTCTAACCTTCTGGGGCCTGCAGCAAGAGACGCATCATCTAGATCATTGAAATAACTTGATTCTCACGTGACGTCAGGTTGTAGGCTTGCAAATTGAGGATCATGACAAACGCGATACCACGACGGCGCCGATGGCGCATTGGAGAACTTGCAGAGGCGACCGGTGTAACCGTACGCACTCTGCATCATTACGAACATACCGGGTTATTGACGGTGTCGGAACGTACCTGTGGCGGTCACCGCATGTACGATCGGGAAAGCCTACAACGCGTCTCCCAGATTCGCGCTCTACGTGAGCTCGGCTTCTCGCTTCCTGAGATCCGCAAGGCGATCGAGGGGCGGACATCTCTCACGGACCTGTTGCGAAACCATCTGGAGCGGATTGAGCTTCAAGTCGCGCGCGCGACACTATTACGGGATCGATTGCGCACTATGACGACGCAAGGTGAGACAGAAGTCAGTGTCGACGAGCTGCCAGCGACGCTAGATGCCATGTCGCGGATTGAGGAGCGTACCCCCTCTGCCATCTGCACGTGCGCCTCTAACGCTAGCCGCGAAGATCGGTGGCGAAAGATTCGGGACGAGCTGCGAAGCTGCATGGACCAGGGTGAGCCTCCGTGCTGCGAGCGGGCAAATGCAATCGCGCGTCAGGCCCGTTCGCTGCTGACTGAGATCGCAGGAGTTGATTCGACTGTCTCGATGATACTTAAGGTGCTGACGCGATTGACCGAACCACACAATCTCGCCGGCTGGGATGCGAGCCTCATGCGATACCTCGATCTCGCCCTCGCTGCGCTGGAGGACCAGCTGGGAAAGAATTGAGCGCACCCGTTGCGACGCCCTCCCACTGGAATGTCGCCAAACCCAATGAGCTCATGGTGATCCTTGTCTGAGCCAGGATCGTTTGGTCCCTAGCAGTTCGCCTCCAAAGCTGCGTTGTCCCACTATTTGGTGTTTCGCTCTGCGGATCTTTGGCAATCAACCTCGACGAGCACGCTTCAAAGTACTTGATTCGTACGTAGCGTCACATTGTACCTTCTAAACGCATCGACGCAGCAGCGGGGCGACGGACAGAGCGTCGGCTAAATTAAGGGAGACTCCGATGACCGGCACCACTTACGGACGTTCTCGGTGAGAGTTCTCCACGAGAACCCGTCGCTCAATGATCGTCCCGCGCCGTCCAAGCGTCTCCTCGGCACACGTCTGTCGAGCACGGAAGATTGGCCCGAGTACCGGGATCGGCGGGATGTTCGATATTGGGGCTGTCAGCCTTAGACCGCTTCTCCTGACTAGTTTCGGAACGTCCATTCGTCCGTGTCCGCCCGATGCTTATGCCCAACCTGGCAACAACCTGAGCCCATCCGTACCCAACCTGAGTTCGACTCAAACATCATTGCGCCGGATTGTTGGTCGCCGTCATACCAGGATGGCGAAGCAGACCAAGTCGTAGCGCGAGACATCGGGAGCCCTACATGTCGATCCTTCGCATTCACAGGCTTGCAGCTGCTGCGCTCCTTTCCGTGGCCCTGAGCTCGAGCGCCAGGGCCAAAGATGTTTACATTGCCATAGCGGGTCCGATGACGGGAAGCACTGCGGCGCTCGGCGCGCAGATACGCGATGGAGCGGCCGCAGCTGTGGATTCGATAAATGCTTCGGGTCTGCTGCCTGACACAAGGCTCATATTGAGAATCGCCGACGACGCATGCGATCCCAAGCAGGCTGTCGCTGTTGCCAATCGCCTGACAAGTGACGGGATCAGGCTCGTCGTTGGTCACTTCTGTTCATCTTCGTCGATTCCGGCTTCAGACATATACGCCGAAGCCGAGGTAATTCAGATTTCACCTGGGTCCACCAATCCCCGTCTGACAGAGCGTGGCCTAACGACCCTGTTTCGGATATGCGGCCGCGATGACCAGCAAGGCAGAGTTGCCGCCGAATACATCGCGCGGCATCACCAAGGTGCAAAGCTCGCAGTCCTCGACGACAAGAGCACAGCAGGCAGGGGTATCGCCGATATCGTAGAATCGCGCCTTCGTGCAGCCGGAGAGCATCCCGTTCGACAAAGCTATGTTGCAGGCGAGAAGGATTACACCGCTCTCGTTTCGCGACTGAAGAGAGAGGGAATCCAGCTCGTCTATATTGGCGGCTATTACAACGAGATCGGCCTGATCGTGCGTCAAGCCGCGGAGGCGGGCGCGCGTCTGACCGTGATCGCCAACGATCCGCTGATGACAACCGACTTTTTGGCCATTGCCGGCGAGGCCGCGAACGGCACGCTCTTTACCTTTATGCCGGACCCGACGAAGAATGCTGCAGGCGCAGCTGCGGTCGCCAAGCTCAAGGGTTCGAGCCTAACCGCCGCAGGTTACACGCTCTACGCTTATGCCGCGGTTCAAGCATGGGCCGACTCCGTCAAACGGGCCGGCACCTTCGATGCTATGCGAGTCGCTGCGGCCCTCCGCTCCGAGTCAATCGACACGGCTATTGGCACTGTTAGATTCGACTCCAAGGGAGACAATGCCGCCCCTGGCTTCATCGTTTACCGCTGGCGCGACAATTCCGTCGAAGCGGTCGAGCAGAACTGACCGCCCGTGCCAACACCGTACGGAGCGTTCGAATGATGAACCATCCTCGATATATCGATTACGCGCTGCTCACGTGCCTCGCAATCGCCGCAGTCGCAGCATTTCTCACCCTCGCAGCAATGCTATCAAAGCTGTCGTGCGCGCCCGCAGGGCCGCCCGAAGAGTACGTTCCCATTCGTCTGGTGCCACTGCAATGAGCATCACTTCCACATTCGGAAGGCCGACGAATATCCGTGCCTTCTTCCAGCTATTGGAATTGATGCGCGCCTCGCTCTCGGGAGTGAGCTGTCAGGGCCTCTTTAGAACGAACGTACGTCTTGAAACGATGTCAGTCACGCGCGTTCCCTCTGCCGATTGCGCGGGTTCGAGCCAATCGTTAGCTGCGGTGTTCGGTCGAGGGACGTGGCCTTCCATCCCTTTCCTGGAAGCAGGTATTGGCTCGGAAAACGCCGTGCGACGCCTGATCCGTGCTGATCGCTTTCGGACCTTGAGACGGAGTCTGATCCGGTACGGCCCTTAGAGCCAAGTCCGCCTCCCAACACTCACATTCACGCGAGCCTCGCGCTTCTCGGGTCCGAACAAAGCGCACGCACCCACGTAGGCTCGCCGAACGCCCTCAACTACTCTCGTCGACCAAAAGGGGAGACACCACTTTGGATGCAAAGTTGCAGACTATGCTTTCCGCGCTCTCGCCGGTGGCTCGGGAATTGAATGCTCTACCGTCCGGGCGGCCCACCACCGACAACAATTGCGTGAAACTAAACACGAACGAGAACCCCTTTCCTTTGCCAGGCGTCGTGATGCGAAGCGCAATTGCAGCTCTCGAGCTGCAATACCGCTATCCAGAAGACGACAATGTCAGCTTGAGGCAAGCGGCCGCAGCTGCCTATGGCATTGCAACTGATCGCGTGATGGCTGGCAATGGATCGTCTGAACTGCTCAGCCTCATTTACAGAGCCTTTCTTGCCCCGGGCGACGACGTTGCAATGATGTCGCCGGGTTTTTCATTCAATCGCAAGCTTGCCATGTTGCAAGGGGCCCGCTTCATTGAAATTCCCTGGTCTGAACCGGACTGCTTGCCGATGGACGAGCTGGTTTTCGGTTCGGCTAAACATGCCAAGTTCATTCTGCTGGCCAATCCGAACAATCCGACCGGATCGTTTGTTCCGCTCGCTGAGATCGAACGCCTCGTTTCACGATCTGACCGATTGATCGTACTGGACGAAGCTTACGTCGATTTCGCACCTGAGCACGGCCTGCGCCTCGTTGAGCAACATTCGAATCTTGTGGTCCTGCGCACATTTTCCAAGAGTTATTCCGCCGCTGGCATCCGCGTCGGATTCGGCTTCGGCCATCCCGAGCTGATCGGGAGACTTCGCAACATCCAGAATGTCTTCAATATGAATGTGGTCGCTCACGCCGTGGGGATGAGCGTCCTCGCGCATCGCGACGCTTATGAGGAGAACCATCGCCACGTCAGGCTTGAGCGCCAGCGCGTAACGGCCGCCCTCTCTGAATTTGGATTCTGCGTAACGCCTTCGCACGCGAACTTCCTCCTCGCCCGTGTGCCGGTAGGCCAGGGTGGCAGATGGTGGCAGGCGGCGTTGAAAGACCAGAGAGTCCTTGTTGCCTTCTTTCCGGATGCCGGCCTGGAAGAGTGCATTCGGGTTAGCATCGGTACAAAGCGTCAGATGGATGCGTTTCTTGCGGCCGTCGGCAGCGTTCTTAGGAAAGTGGGATGTCGTGGCTAGGGGTCCCTTCCACTCATCTCACAGATCTCCGTCGTAATCGATCCGGACCCACACATGTGCAGCTTCGCGAGACAGCCCTCGGTCAGTTGTTCTCCAGTCGCCGCATTACGACCTTCGTGAACGGCTTCGCAATAATACAGCGCACTGCAAGCGAGCGCCTCTTGCACTCCCGAACCCGGCGGACTCCGGTCCTATCTATATAGGAGATAACTGAATGACAAACGTTGTTCCCTCAAACCTGACCTGCGGCATCTTTGATCATCTTGACGAGGACGGCCGCGATATCACCCGGCAATACGCTGATCGCCTTACCCTAGCGGAGGCCTACGACCGGCTCGGTTTCTATGCCTATCATCTGGCGGAGCATCATTGCACTCCGCATGGACTGGGTCCGTCGCCGAATTTGTTTCTGTCAAGCGTCATACAACGCACACGGCGACTTCGCGTCGGTCCTTTGGTCATGCTGCTCAACCTCTATCACCCGCTGCGTGCATTCGAGGAGATCTGCATGTTGGATCACCTGAGCGGCGGCAGGGTCGAGGTCGGCCTTGGTCGCGGCTCTCTGCCGATCGAACTGAGCTATTTTGGCGTCGGAGCCGATGTCGCCTCGAGCCGTTACGAGGAAGCTTCTCAAATCTTCGTTGGCGCGATGAATGGCGGTCCGCTCACATACGAAGGGCAGCATTTTGCGCTGAGCGACGTCCCTTTGACGCTTTCACCTCACCAGCATCCTTGTCCCCCGACGTGGATTGCAACAAATCGGCCAGATTCAGCCCGCTGGGCTGCGACAATTGGCGCCAATCTCGCGTGCATGGGCCCCTCTTCTGCCGTTCGCAAGATAACCGATGTCTATCGCGCTAATCGAGAGGCGAAGGGTGTTGCCAGCGGCGCAGCATCATTTCTCGCGTTGCTCCGCATGGTCGTAATTGCCAGCTCTGAAGCAGTCGCCCGCTCCCTCGCGGCGCCAGCCTACGAAAGATGGCTCAAGAGCTTTAAGTTCCTGTACGAGCTCAATGACATCCCGCCTCCGTCCAACCTGCCCCTGACATTGGATGCCGCAATTGAGAGTGAACTGTGCGTTGTCGGCACGCGCCCTTCGGTGCGCCAAACTCTTCTCGATCATGTGGAAGAAGCAGGCGCCAACTATCTCCTTTGTCAGGTCGCCTTCGGATCTCTGTCACTGGATGCCTGCCTCAACACAGCAACCGCGATTCACTCCGAGCTCATAGCGGCCCAGCACTGATGGTGACCCCAACTACGATTCCATCGGTTCGCTCTTGACCTAGCAACAAATGGCAACACCAAGGCCGATGAGTCCCGCAGCTGGATGCATCGTTCAGGCCACTTTTACGGTTCAAGTGTCTTTGACGCGCATGAGATCCTTTCAACTCCATCACCAGACAGGACGCTTAACGGCAGTAACTGGTTTGACTCTCTTGTTCCGTACGTTGGCATTGCCCCAACAGCGGCTCGCTTGGACAGGTGAGTTAGCTCACGCCGATCCCGCTTTAGCGCGCCAGTTCGCCGATCGCGTTCGACACGAATTCAAGGTGTGGCTTATCGCCCGAGCGAGCCGCTCGTGACGCGGGCCCGGCAGCGCTCCGACCAGACGGAGGAGATCGCGCGTAAACTTGAGATCGTGCTCGCGGAGTTGGCTTCGCTGCGCATTCTGCTGGCTGCGCACGGCATTAGCACCTCTCCACTTCTGCATAAGGACTACCTCACTGTTCAACGGTTCGCAGCGATGAACCACATAAGCCCCGAAGCTGTGCTCTCTCGGATTCGCCGCGGCAAGTTGCGCGCGGAGAAGCGCGGTGGCCGCTGGTGGGTGAAATGCACGGTTTGCACAGCATAGCCGTGCAGTTATGAGAAGAGTAAGAGAGACGGATGAATCAATCCGAGATACGGATCCGGCACAAGGACACGGCATGTGCGTTTAAGCAGCCGATGGAGAGGCAACAATCGATCGAGCTCAAGGTAGCGCGCGACCGACACACCATCGCGCCAGATCGGGAGGCTGGATCTCGATGCACTCATGCAATCACAAGCGCGCGGGCGCGCCGAGCGGCGGGAGATAGAATGACCACCTTTGCGTGACCCTGTTTACTCAGTCAATTTCGCCTGGTTAACAGAGCGATCCCAGTGAACAAGCGGAGAAGCATAAACGCCTGGCAGGAGAAGCCCAACTCCGATGCCGCTGGCGGGATGGTGGCAAACAGAACCACCCTCCATGCCGGTTTTGGATGTGAGCCACCGCACGCGCCCGGTTACGGCCCGGAGCACAGGAAAGATAAATACCTTGCTCGCAAATCGCTGGCTTTGCGAGCTCCCCTGAGCAGCCTGTGTCTCACGCCCTCGGGGGCGCGGCAGAGAAGTTGTATCCCAGTCATTCGCCTGTTTCGGGGCAGCCTCGCGCGCCGGTGTCACACGGGACATATCTAATTTCTGGGATGGTCGCATGAATCTGGCTGGAGAAGGAGATGGTCAATGATGTCGCCAATACTGATGTCAGTTCTCGGGTCGATGGTAGCAGTCGAGCGTATGTTTTGGAAGTTTCGAGAGTTGATCGATGGCGACAGCTCGATCTTACCTGACGTTAGAGAGATGCTTCATGTCATGTTAGACGCGAAACTTCTTGCCGCAAAAGATAAGATTATGAGCGACGCGCGCGCCGCGATCGACGCGACCCCTGATTTGCCGCAGGCGGGTCGCGACCGAGCATACAGGTCGCTCGATTTGGCCATGAAAATGTTCATGACCAGCGAACCGCGTCGCACTCAAGATCCTCTTGGCCGAGTCGATATGTGCGGCGCAAATCGAAACATGCATTGATGCATGCCCGTTCCACCGAGCGCCTGCCGCGACACTTGGCTGTGCACGGCTCGATCTTCGCGACGCTTCGATTGAGCTCCTGAGGAGCTATGAAGCAGTTGGAATAGAGCGACAGCGCCTCGCTAGTTGATGAATCGAATCTGTCTCCTGGCGGCCGGCAGGGTTGGTTGGGACCTGCCACAATGCTTCCAGGCTCGGGTGTGTTTCAAGCAGCCGGAGGCAGGCTCTGTCTGGCCACTTTAACGTCCTCTGCGTCGAGCCGATATGCGAATCCGCTCAGCTCTCTAGCTTCTTCATCGAAAGGACCGGCCGCTCGTCGGCAACGGGCAGTGGCGTGGGATCGACTCTGTTCGTGAGAAGCAGTGCTTGAGTTAATTTAGCTCAAGCATCACCATTCGCGTTTGCGCGCGATGGCTTTGATGCTTGGCGATGACCTTCACCGAACCGAAGGTCGCATGTTGAGCCATTCTTCGGTATGCGCCTGATCAATTGGATCAAGAGGATCGGCTCACCGAGCCGACGTTAATGAATCCCTCTTGGCCCATCCGCGCCATGGATAACTCCCATCAAAACAACGGATTTTACCAATATTGTCCGAATCCACATAGCTAGCCGCCGGCTATAGCAAGGATGATTCAGGATAAGGCGCGTGACGGCATATTCGCGATCTTCAACGCAATGTGCGGATGACGAGCAAGCATCAGCACATGATCACTCCTTTGCGTCTAGATAGAGGCAAGTCTTGGTCTCGCTACCGGACAAGGGCGGCGCAGTGCGACACGTCTCATTGCGTCAGCAGCGGACCCACTAGCTGGCGCGAGCTGCTTGCACGCGTCTATTTGGCTCCAGCATCAGCCATGAGACACCTTGGGCAGCTGGCCTTCAACTCTCTAGCCAGCCTTAGGCGATCTAGCGCCGTTGGGTGCAGTGCTCTGGCAGCCTGATCCCGGATGGCTGCGCCTAACGCGCGCCGGTCTGTCGTCGCGTCAATCGTGAGTGCTTCGCGAGTCAACAAGCAACTGGAGTCTCTTTGATGCGGGCTCGTGGCCACGGCACATTCGTGCGCCGTATGGGATATGGACAAAGGAGGTCCTCGCCGCATCGGCGAAGGCCGAACTGGCAGCCCTGCACTGGTCAGTCGACCCGCAAGACTGGTCGCGTCCCGGCGTCGAGGCGATTGTTGCCGCGGTGCTGGCCTCGGTCAAGCCGGGCGCAATCGTGCTCCTGCACGACGGA
>NZ_JBVVOT010000058.1:0-14884 GCF_055807455.1 Bradyrhizobium sp. Kon58 | reverse complement strand
ATCGAGACGGTGCGCGAGAAGTTCGCTTGCCGCGACTGCGAGAAGATCAGCCAGGCACCGGCGCCATTCCATGTGATCCCGCGAGGGTGGGCGGGGCCGAGCCTGCTGGCCATGCTGCTCTATGAGAAGTTCGGCCAGCATCAGCCTCTGAACCGGCAAACCGAGCGTTACGCGTTGGAAGGCGTGCCGATCAGTCTGTCGACCGCAGCCGACGCCGTCGGAGCGTGCTGCACGGTATTGGAGCCGCTGTTGCGTCTGTTGGAAGCCCACGTCATGGCATCCGAACGCCTCCACGGCGACGACACCACCGTGCCCGTGCTGGCCTTGGGCAAGTGCGATGTCGCTCGATGCTGGGTCTATGTAAAGGACGACCGCCCCTTCGGCGGCTCAGATCCGCCGGCGGCAATGTTCTATTACTCGCGCGATCGAAGGGGCGAGCATCCGCAGGCGCATCTGGCCAACTATAGCGGTATCCTGCAGGCCGACGCCTTCGGCGGATACACCAAACTCTACGAGCCCCCGCGAAGTCCTGGGCCTATCAGGGAGGCGGCCTGTTGGGTGCATGCCCGGCGCCCGTTCTTCGCCATGGCGGATCTTGAGGAAAACGCGCGACGTAAGGCTGCTGGCAAGAAGGAGATCGCCCTCTCGCCGATTGCGATCGAGATCGTGCGTCGCATCGACGCCCTCTTCGCAATCGAGCGCACGATCAATGGCCAAGGCGCCGACCACCGAGAGGCTGTCCGCCAGGCGCAGAGCGCTCCGTTGGTTGCCGATCTGGAAGCCTATATGCGTGAGCAGTGCGCCAAGCTCTCCCGCGGTCACGATCTGGCCAAGGCCATGAACTACATGTTCAAGCGCTGGGGCTCCTTCACACGCTTCCTCGACGATGGCCGCGTCTGTCTCTCGAACAACGCCGCCGAAAGAGCGCTGCGCGGCATCGCATTGGGCAGAAAGTCTTGGTTATTCTGCGGGTCCGACCGCGGAGGGCGTCGTGCCGCCGCCATGTATAGCCTCATCGTCTCTGCGAAGATGAACGACGTCGATCCTCAGGTCTGGCTTGCCGATGTACTCGCTCGCATCGCCATCCACCCCGCCCACAGGCTCGATGAGCTGCTGCCCTGGAACTGGAAGATTGCGCAACAGCAAGGCCTCGCGGCGCAGGCGGCTTGATGGGGCCCGTCAACAAAGTCAGCCACGTGTTTACCCTCGGCCATGTCGCCGAGATGCTTGGAGAAGACGAGGAATGGCTGTTCGAGGTCGCCGAAGAAATGGACCCCGAGGATGGCCAGCTATGGGTCGTGGGCGTCGGTGAAGATGGGGTGATGGCGTTCACCGATGAGGGGATCGAGAACCTCAAAGAGCTGATCGCAATCCACAAAGAGGACCCTAGCATCATCGAAAAACGCCGCCAAGTGCTCGCTGCGACGATGAAGCCGAAAACCGAGGAGTCCGACGAGCTCTAACGGTTAACTGGAAAGATCAGCGCGCTGCGGCCTACCGCGTAGGGTTACCATAAACGATGGCCTTGTTCTGAAAGGCGATCGCTGCGATCGGAGCCGGCAGTGTGAAGACGACGTGGAAATAGGGAACCGGCAGCAGGTCGGCTTCTCGCGCGGCGAGCCACGCGGCTCGGTCTGGTCCCTGACACTTCGGACAGTGCCGGTTGCGGCAAGAATTGTAGGCGACGCGTGTCGTGCCGCAGTCGTCGCAAGCCTCCATGTGGCCGCCGAGCGCCTCGGTCCGGCACGCCACGATCGCGCTCATCACGCGCCGCTCGACCCGACCGAGATGACCGGCATGGTCACGGCGATAGGTGTCGCCATGCCGGCGCAGAATATCGGCAATCTCGATGGCGGGCCTGTTGCAGCGGCTGTCGGGGCGGATCATCACCCGGATCCCGCCGCGGATCATCCAGGTGGCGTCACCTCCAGCGACAGGCGATCGAGCGGGCTCTGCGTCGCCCGGATCGTATCGGTGGCGACCTGCGTGTAGCGCGCTGTCGAGGACAAATGGTTGTGCCCGAGCAAGACCTGGATGATCCGGATATCGGTTCCGTTCTCGAGAAGATGCGTCGCGAAGCTGTGGCGCAGTGTGTGCAGCGTGACGCGCTTGGTCAGGCCCGCAGCCTTCACCGCCGATCGACAGGCTGCGTGCAACACGGTCTGATCCATCGGATGATCTTCGTCACGACCAGGGAACAGATAAAGCCGCGGCCGGGCGAGCCGCCAGTAGGTGCGCAGGATGCCCAGCAGCTGGGGCGACAGCATCACGTTGCGATCCTTCGCGCCCTTGCCGTGGCGCACCTGGATGACGCCGCGGGCGCTGTCGATGTCTTCGATCCGCAGTCCCGCGACCTCGGAGGCCCTGAGCCCGGCCGCATAGGCGGTGGTGAGCGCGGCGCGGCTCTTCAGGCTGGACACGGCCTCGAGGAACTGCACCACTTCGTCGGCGCTGAGAACGACCGGCAGCTTGCGCGGTTCTCGCGCATAGGGAATGCGCTCCGGGATGAGCGCCTCGCCGAGCGTGACGCCGTAGAAAAACCGGAGCGCACAGACGATCTGGTTCAGCGCCGGCCATGAGATGCCGGTCGAGACCAGATGCACCTGGAAGGCGCGGACGTCGTCCAGCTCCAACCGGTCAGGCGATCGGCCGAAATAGCGGCTGAACTTCGAAACCGCGCTGATGTAGGATCGTTGCGTCGCCGGCGACAGATTGCGCACGGTCATGTCTTCGATCATGCGGCGGCGAAGAGGGCTCAAATCGGCCATCTCGATACTCCTGTCTGAGGGGGATGGGCTCCAACACCCACATCCTCTCAGCCAGGAGGCGATCTACGTTACCTTGCCCCTCACGCCGCGGCAGCGGCTTCGTTCAATCCCTATTGAGTACAGACCCTAGCGCACTACAAAGAGCGGAACAGGCGCTTGGGTAAGGGCTGGCTTGAATACCACCTTTACTCTCGTGCCGATCGACAATGTGCCTGGATCAGCATCTATCACATTGGTCAACATGATGGGCCCCTCGGTGAGCGCCACATAGGCAACCACGTAGGGCTCCTTGCCCATGCGGTTGACGGAGAACGAGTAAATTTCGCCCTCACCGGAAGACTCCTGCCAGTCAATGGTCGTCGACAGACAATACGGGCAAATACCTCTTGGATACCAGTGGGTTCTCTGACACTGCCGGCAGTGCGGCAATACGAACCGGCCAGCAACCGCGGCGTCCCAAAACGGCTTGGTCTCTGGGCTATGCAGGATAAAGTCTGTGCCAATCATCGGATCACTCTCGCTCTAAGATCAGAGTGGCGCTGCTGTGCCTAGTACCCATCAACCACCCTGTCCCATGCGCCAGTGCCAGGGCACAATCCTTGACTTGAACGGCCGGTTGACTCTCGCCGCGGAGTTGGCGTACCGCCTCAATCACCTTCGTGATGCCGCCCCTCATCGCTGGATGGTTATTGCACAGACCGCCGCCGTCCGTATTGAAAGGCAGCCGGCCAACACCGGAGATCAGGTTTCCTTCGGCGACAAAGCGGCCACCCTGTCCTTTTACGCAGAACCCTAGGTCCTCCAAAGCGATAAGCACAGTAATTGTGAAGCTGTCGTAAATGGAGGCGTATTGAATATCTCGCGGCTTCACACCAGCCTCGGCAAACGCGATAGCGCCCGACTGCCTGGCCGCCGAAGCGGTCAGTTCAACTGCACCAGCTGACTGTCCTTGAATGCTCTCGCCCATCCCGATCACCTTCACCTTCGGTCGCTTAAGGCCCTTGGCAATCTCCGGTCGGGCTATCACAACGGCTCCGCCGCCATCAGAAATCACACAACAGTCAAGCCGGTGTAGGGGGTCGGACACCATGGGAGATGCCACTACCTCTTCGGTAGTCACGACTTTGCGCAGCATGGCGTTTGGATTGTGCTGCGCATGGTGAGAAGCAGCCACCTTGATCCAGGCCAACTGCTCGCTAGTAGTCCCGTACTCATGCATATGACGCCGTGCGCACAGGGCGTAGATATCCATTAGTCTTTGCTGCAGCGGCCACTCCCAAAGCATATCCGGCCGAGTGACGTCGGGCTGGGACTCGACGAATGCCGTCCGAGGGCGCCCGGCCAGAGTGATCAAGGCGACGTTACATTTTCCTGCCGCAATCGCTTGGGCGGCATGGGCAATGTGCTGCAAAGGGGCGGAACCTCCGATGTCCGTAAAATCACAGTGCCGCACCCTGAGGTTTAAGTAGTCGATCATTGGAAGCGGACCAAAGCCTGGTTCATCACCAGCGGAGAAATAGCCGTCAACATCGTCTTTGGTCAGGCCAGCGTCGGCCAGCGCGCCTGCGGCGCATTCGGCGTGAAGCTGCACCACCGACTTGTCAGGCGCTTTTCGCGCGGGATGTTCGTACGCACCGACTATGTAAGCCTGTTCAGCGCGAGCCAACATGGTTATCCTTTCATCGTCGTGATTGCAGAAGTGCGATCACTTCATTCACCTGCACCTAGTGCTTACATACTCCGGTCATCGTTTTCGTCGGTAAGCCCTCCAAACGAGCCAAGCCTTCGCAAATGATGGTCGGCATCTCCAAATAAGGTATCTATCATCGTCACGCGCTTGAAGTAGTGACCGATGCCGTATTCCATCGTCATGCCGACGCCACCATGCAGCTGGATCGATTGCTGTCCGATAGCCCTGGCTGAATGACCTATGTGGACCTTCGCCGCCGAGATTGCTCGGGAGCGCTCGGTCGCACCGCCCTCACCTGCCATCATAGCGGCGTAGATCGCCATGGAGCGTGACTGCTCCAATTCGATGAGCATGTCGACAGCCCGATGCTGAAGTACCTGAAAGGAACCAATCGCCGCGCCAAACTGCTGGCGCGTCTTTAGATAGTCTAGCGTGATCGTCTGCATTTTCGAAAGGCAGCCGACAGCTTCCGCGCAAAGGGCTGCGATCCCTTCATCAGCAACCCGGGAAATGATTGGGAATGCGCCGGCGGGATCTCCAATGACGCATGATGGTTCAACGCGCACATTCTCGAGCAAGACTTCGGCAGCACGCAGGCCATCCTGCGTCCGATAAGTGCGTCGCGTAAGACCTGGCGAATCACTCGCAACCAAAAAGAGACCAATTCCATCCGTCTCACGGGCGGCTCCAGCGGTTCGTGCCGAAACGATCAATTTGTCGGCCGCTCCGCCGTGTAGGACGAGGGCCTTGGCACCCCTTAACAACCACGCGTCGCCGTCCTTCTTGGCTTGCGTCCGAACGTCGAAAAGATCGTACCGTGACTCGGGTTCGGCGTATGCGAATGCTAACTTCGTACGGCCCTCTGCAATCGCTGGGATCAGCTCTGCATTTTGTGCTTCGCTTCCCCCATGCCGCATTGCGCCCCCA
This sequence comes from Bradyrhizobium sp. Kon58, assembly GCF_055807455.1. Taxonomy (NCBI): domain Bacteria; kingdom Pseudomonadati; phylum Pseudomonadota; class Alphaproteobacteria; order Hyphomicrobiales; family Nitrobacteraceae; genus Bradyrhizobium; species Bradyrhizobium sp. Kon58. The sequence continues at coordinate 9,499 of NZ_JBVVOT010000058.1, read as the reverse complement.
GCAAGCACCACGGTCGCGAAGTAGGGTTCAAGGATCAGCGCCTGTCCGAACGCCTCCATGACGAGCATCATCTCAACCGCACCACCGCCGAAGCCGCCATATGCTTCTGAAAACGGCAACCCCAAAATCCCGAGCTCAGCGTAGCGGGTCCACATCGCGTCGCTAAAGCCAGCTTCCTCTGTCTGGTACTTGCGACGATGATCGAAGCCGTAGTATTCGAGCATGAGCCGCTCAATGCTGCCCTTGAGAAGGAGCTGCTCTTCCGAAAAATCAAAGTCCACTGGTTAAAAATCTCCCTAAGCCGGGCGATGCACTTTAGGTCCACCGCAGACGGCGTGAGCGCCTATCGGCATTGCGAGCCTTAGAGGCGAAGGATCGTCTTGGCGATGATGTTCTTTTGGATTTCGTTGGAGCCCCCATAGATTGATACCTTGCGCGCGTTGAAATAGGCGGGAGCGATAGCTGCGGCCCACTCTGGGCCGATCGGCCGCTCACTGAGGCGATCGGCATCACCTTTCCAAGCACTGGGCAGCGCGTACGGACCTACAACCTCCAGCAGAAGTTCCGCTATGGCTTGCTGCATTTCCGAACCCTTAATTTTGAGAATGGCGCTTACAGGATCTTGCGTCGTTTCTCGTCGCTTGGCCGCGTTGGCCACGGCGCGAAGTTGCGTAATCTCCAAAGCTTTCAATTGAACTTCAAGTGCGGCGACTTTCGTGCGGAAAGATTCCCGATCGATCAGCATCTTATTACCGACGCGGCACAATCCAGCGAGCCGCTTGATACGCCCGATGCGCTCTTTGGCAGAACCGACGCTAGCGATGCCGAACCGTTCGTTTCCGAGGAGGAATTTGGCGTAGGTCCAGCCGTTGTTCTCCTCTCCAACAAGATTGCTGGCGGGTACGCGCACGTTATCGAAGAAGACCTCGTTAACCTCGTAGCTTCCGTCGATAAGCTGGATTGGACGCACAGTAATGCCGGGTGACTTCATGTCGATCAGAAGAAAGGAGATGCCCTGTTGTTTCTTGACATGAGGATTGGTCCTGACCAAGCAGAAGATCCAGTCGGCATACTGCGCAAGAGTCGTCCAGGTCTTCTGACCACTTACGATGTAGTGATCGCCATCCTGCACAGCTCGCGTCTTTAGGGCAGCGAGGTCTGAACCCGCGCCGGGCTCCGAGAATCCCTGGCACCACCAATCATCCGCGTTTGCAATGCGCGGTAGATGATATCGTTTCTGCGCCTCATTACCGAACGTATAGATGACTGGTGCGACCAGCCCGGGACCGAAGCTTGGCAACCCTCGCACCGGATGCATCTGTAACTCTTCACCGAATATGTAGCTCTGTGCGGGAGACCATCCCGTTCCACCATATTCCTTCGGCCATTCCGGGACAGCCCAGCCCTTTCTATTCAGTATTCGCGTCCAGGCGACGATCTCGTCTTTGGTGATATCTCTTCCTTCGATGAGCTTGCGACGCGTCTCCGGCGGCACGTGATCGCGCAGAAATTCACGCACTTCATCGCGGAACGTCCGCTCTTCCTTTGTGAACGCAATATCCATTCAACACACCTGTGAGAAACGCCTGTTCAGCTTGTGTTTCAGAGCCGTCAACAAATCCTCTGAACGTGAAATGCAGTGGAGGCCATCCTCCGGTCGGCTTTGAGACTAGAAGAAGAGAAGAGCAGCAGTTTGTTACCCGCGACCGATACAGCGTCGCGTTCGCCGTGGCGCACTCAATCTGACGCGTTGATGTCGATCTTGCACATGATCTCGATCGGCTCGAGCTTCTTCGAAGCAGCAAAGCTACGCCGGGCGAACAATCATCTACATCCGACTCACGACAGCGCGCGTGTAATCCTTGCCCAGCTCAAGCTCCGCGTACCTCCTCACAAGCGGCTGCCGCTGACGGGGTCTCTTCTCTGCGATGGAAGAGAGACTTAAAGCGCGGTCGACGCACAATTGCCGCAAAAGGGAGGCCAGCATCGACGAAATTGTGCGAAGAGGCGTTTCTTGCCACTTCAACTGAGGCCACCATAATGGTTCTTCAATGATTTGCTTGCCTGAGCGAGCGCGGCCGTATCGAAGGACCTGACCATCTTTCCGCAGGAGGACTTTGCCTAACTGCGCTCTCACCGAGTTGTAAGGAACTCGCCTGCCTTGCCCTCCGCCTGGCAACCGGTTCGGTATGGCAGCTCACCAGCCGGCGATCTGTATAGCACTCACAAACTAATCGCTGGAGTTGAGCACCCGCTCCAAATTCCGCAATGACGCCCCATCCGCTCGAGACACATTGATGCGCGAGTGTCTCTCGGATCGACTTGGGCAGGAGCGAGGTCTGCGGATCACGATAATACCCGTTGCGGAGATGACCAGGAACGGCCGGCGACGGTGACCAGATCGCATGTCAGAGGGGCGGCGGCGTCGCAGACGGCAAGGCCCGTCTAACTGTCTGCTGAAGAACCCCCTCGCCACGGAGGGGACTTGATGATTCACTTTATCATCTCGAATCGGCGGAGACGATCATGCGCGGCAGGTTTACGGATCAGGGCGGCCTGTTTTCGTACATCGCGCCGGATAAGCGTGTGCCAACGAACCATCCGCTGCGGAAGGTCCGCGAACTTGTCCGGGAGGTTTTGAGTGATTTGAGCCGCAGCCTTGTAAGGCTCTACGCCAGCGAGGGCGTCCTTCGATCCCGCCGGAGCAATTGCTGAGCGCCTTGCTGCTGCAAGTATTCTACGGCATTCGGTCGGAACGCCAGTTGATGGAGCAACTGGACACAATCTCTTGTCGCTGGTTCGTGGGGCTGTCGCCGGACGATCCGGTGTGGGACCCGACCACCTTCACCAAGAACTGGGAGCGGCTGCAGAACGGCGATGTGTTCACGAAGTTCATGACCAGGCTTCTGAACCATTCGCAGGTCAAACCACAATTGTCGGACAGGCATTTTTCGGTGGACGGAACGCTGATCGAAGCCTGGGCTTCGCAGAAGAGTTTTCGTCCCAAGGACGGCAGCGGCGACGATGATGATGGCGCCAACTTCCACGGCCAGAAGCGCGAGAACGACACCCATGCGAGTACCAGCGATCCGGACAGCAGGGCTTTATCGCAGGGCGGCCGGACGGGAGGCCAAGCTTTGCTATATGGGCAGCGCCACCATGGAGAACCGGCATGGGCTGGCGGTGACCGGCAGGGTTACGCATGCCAATGGCACCGCCGAACGCCGGGCTTCGGAGCATATGCTGAAGGCGAGACGCAAAGCCGCAGGCCGCCGCATCACGGCCGGTGAGGACAAGGCGTACGATACGGGCGATCATGTCGCCAATCTTCGCGCCATCGGCGTGACGCCGCATGTGACACAGAATCAAGCCGTCGCCAAAACCGGCAAGAACCGCAACAACGCCATTGACGAACGAACCACGCGGCATCCAGGGTACGGCATGTCGCAATCGCGTCGGGCGATGGTCGAGTGCATTTTCGGATGGGGCAAGCAGCATGGCACCATGCGCGAGACCAACCATCGTAACATCGCTCGCGTCGCCGCCGACTTCCTGCTCAATCTGATCGCCTATAACCTGATCCGCATTCCAAAACTGCTTGCCGCTTAGCCACCCCGCGTCAGGGTGCACCCAACGCCAGGCGAGAAAATTACATCCAACTCCTCCGCGTCGCCCCAGCAAGACCGGCGAGAATACGAAAACTCGCCATTTCAAGGTTTTTCAGCAGACTGCTAAGCTTCATCGGATGCCGCGCAACCGCTCGGACCGGCGTCGCAAAAGCTCGACCGTGATAAGCATAACGGTAGAGAATAGGAGCAGCACGGTAGTAGCGGCGATAATGGTTGGACTGATCTCCTCCCGAATGCCGGAAAACATAACCATGGGTAGGGTTCGCTGCTCGGGGCTGGCAATGAAGAGGGCAATCACAACCTCATCGAACGATGTTATGAAGGCGAAGAGCGCACCCGAGGCCACGCCTGGTAGAATGAGCGGCAGAATGACCTTTAAAAGGACAGTGAGGGGTTGAGCACCTAATCCAGTGGCCGCACGTGTTAAGGAGTGGTCGAAGCCGGTAAGGGTCGCAGTTACAGCGACAACCACAAACGGTGTCGCTAATGTGGTATGCGCCAGGAGTAGCCCTGCGTAGCTGTTAATCAGTCCGATCTTGGCATAGAAGAAATAAACTGCGACCGCGGTAATCACTACGGGGACGACCATGGGGGTAATCAACAAACTGACCACGGCAGTGCGGTACGGAAACTTCGGCCGACTAAGCCCAAGCGCTGCGAGCGTTCCCAGAGTGGTAGATAGTGCCGTGACAGACAATGCCAGAAGAACCGAAGTTCTCAGCGCGGTCTGCCACCGCTGTGCTAGGAAAAACTCTTCATACCATCGGAGCGAAAATCCCTCTAGCGGATAAGTAAAGAAGGGCACCGAATTGAAGGAGAGCGGAATGATCACCAAGATCGGCGCGATAAGAAAAAGAAGAACCGCCCCGCAGATCAGCCTATGTATGTAGTACCAAGTCTTCTCGAGCGGCGAGGCGGAGTTTGCAGCAGCCATCGTTCTCATGCCAATTTCACCTGCTCGACTCCAACCAACTTGTTGAAGACAAAGTAGAGCAGAAGAGTTGCGGTAAGAAGAATGGCGCCAAATGCAGATGCCATCCCCCAGTTGAGGTCTTCGTTCGTATAATGCGCGACGAAGTAAGCGACCATCTGGTCACTTGGGCCCCCGACAAGTGCGGGGGTGATATAGTACCCCAAACATAGAATGAAAGTGAGCAGGCAGCCGGCGGCGATTCCCTGTATCGTTTGGGGAAAATAGATGGTCCAAAACGCGTAGAACGGACCGGCGCCTAGCGAGCGGGCAGCTCGTACATAGTTGGATGAAATTGTCTTCATCACACTGTAGATGGGTAAGAGTGTGAAGGGCAGTTGGATATGAGTCATCGCCACGACTGTCCCAAATCGGTTAAAGATGAGCTCGGCCGGCTGTGATATGAGGTGCAGCGTCATCAGCACTTCGTTGACGACCCCGTGCTGCTGCAAGAGTATAACCCAAGCTGTCGTGCGCGCCAGCACCGAAGTCCAGAACGGCAGCACCACAAGGATCATTAGCAGATTGCTGGACCGCGTCGGCAAGACCGCCAGCAGATAGGCGAGTGGAAAGCCCAGCAGGAGGCTTAATGCCGTCACTCCAATGCTAATAACGAGCGTGCGCAGGAAGACGTCGCGGAAAATAGTGCTTTCTGGGGATGTGGGCACGATCTGACTGTCGGGACCATACTGCAAATCGACCGATCGCAGCAGATAGAAAGCCGAGTAGGCCGAGGTTCCGCGTTTTAGAAAGCTCCAGACGTCATGACGTCCCCAGAGTGGATTTATCTCGATCAGCGCCGCCTTGGAACGATCTGCTTGCAGCGCACTCGCCTTTCGGGCACTCGAAATCACCTGACTTAGAGCGCCCGGTAGCTCATAGTTCATGCGCTTGCCAATTGCAGCAGCCGTTTTGCGCGACCAGGAGTCTTTCAGATCGATTGCCAACGCCCCATACGCAGCCTCGTCTGGGAGATCTTGGCCATCCCAGGCATTAAGCGCTGACATTGTGCGCGGCATAAGCGTCAGCAGCGTGTCGTCGTAGAATGAGGTTAACAGCATCCGGCCTAGAGGCAGGACAAAAGCAACCAGGATGAAAAGCAGTAATGGCAGCGTGAGAATGAACGCGTTGAACTTCTGGCGGCGTTCAACGCGCTTCAACTTGAAGCGCAGTGGCATGCCTTCCGGTCCACTCGGGACTTCGAACGCCGTTGTCTGCATGGACTGTGCTCCCGGTCCGGTCAAGAGGCGCAGGGACGTGACTCCCCCGCCGCGTCTCATTGTGCGAGCCAAGTGGTAAGGCGCTGTCGCAGTTCGTCACCTTTCTCATTCCAAAAGTTTGTATCTCGTTGAACAGTAGTGCCCATGCGCTCGGGCGCATTTGTCACGTAGGGCCGTACTGCCGGATCGATAAGCTGCAGCGCGTCCTTGTTGGCTGGTCCAGCGGAGGTGCCGTTGGCCACCGCGGCTTGAACTTGAGGTGAACCGGCAAAGGCTAGGAATTTGTATGCAGCATCCAGGTTTGGAGAGCCCTTTGGAATTACCCAAGCGTTTCCGGCCTGAAGTGCAGCGTCCCAAACGTATTCGAAATGTCTGCCGGAGTTCTTGTTAGCATCATAGGCTCGCGTCGTCCAAACGTGAGTCATGACGACCTCGCCATCAGCGAGGAGCTGCAGGGGCTGGGCGCCTGACGTCCACCAGACTACGTCCTTCTTTATGCTATCGAGTTTTTTGAAAGCGCGAGCGACGCCTTCAGGCGTGTTGAGCACCTTGTAGACGTCCTTGATCGCCACGCCGTCGGCGATCAGTGCCCATTCGAGAACGACTACAGGGCTTTTGTTGAGCCCTCTCTTTCCAGGGAATCTTTTCGTATCGAAGAAATCTTCGATGGTCTTTGGGCCGTTCGGCAGCCTATTCCTGTCATACATGATGACGTCGCCGGTGACGGTGGACGGCACCCCGCAGTCGGTGTAGCCTTGATCCCCGAATTTGGCCCGCTCGAGACCGAACGTCTCTAGTCTTTTCCAGTCGAGTGTCTCGATGAGCCCTTCGTCGCACATTTGCCGGGTTTGGGCCTCGCCAGCGTAGACGACGTCCCAACTTACGGTCTTCGTCTCGACCATGGCGCGGATCTTTGCAGTGCCGTAATCATACTCGGCATCAGTGACCTTGATAGCGGTCGATTTCGAGAAAGGCTCGAAGACGAGGTCGCGCAGGACCTTCTGGAAGGACCCGCCCCCACCAGTGACCGTGAGCTGATCGCCGGCAGTGGCAGCGTTCATTGGGGCAAACATGCTGCCCACTGTCAGGCCGATTATGGCCCGTCGGCTCATCAGTGACCTCTTCATCGTCTGCTCTCCCCGTTGTTTGATATTCTCAGAATTGAGGGCATCGCTGCCCCCCCCACCGAACCCTGCACGGCGTAGCCCTTTTTCATCACGGCGCGGCGAGCGCACGACAATCCTCGGCCGTCCAACCGATGGTGATCACCGCACCAGGCTCGACCCGTACGGAGCCTTCCGAGTTCGGCAATTTGACCACGAAATCATTGTGACCGCAGACCGAGATGCAGGCGCGCACGTGATCACCAAGATAAATAACCTCTAAAACATTCGCGCTAAAGACGTTTGGGAGTGAGCCTGGCTCCGGATTCGCCCTCACTCGCTCCGGTCGCAACGAAAGCACGGTCGTCTGGCCGATTTCGACATTGACTGCCAACGCTTGCACCGTGCCCGCGCGTTCGATCTCCACGCTGCACGTATCACCGTTCATCGCAACGACCTTGCCTCGGAGTTGGTTGTTCTCACCGATGAACTGGGCCACGAAGACATTTTGTGGCTTTTCGTAAAGCTCCGCGGGCCTCGCAAGTTGCTGAATGGTTCCTTCATTAAACACCGCTATGCGGTCCGACATGGTGAGCGCCTCGCTCTGGTCATGAGTTACATAGACCACAGTGACGCCAAGGTTCTCGTGAATATGCTTGATCTCGAGTTGCATATGCTCGCGCAGTTGTTTATCTAACGCGCCCAGCGGCTCATCCATCAGCACAAGCTTGGGATCGAAGACTAGCGCGCGGGCGAGTGCAACGCGCTGCTGTTGGCCCCCGGAAAGCAGGCCGGGTCTACGGCTTCCATACGGGCCGAGTCGAACCATCTCGAGGGCTCGCCTGATCCGAGTCTCTCGCTCAAGCCTTCCAAGTTTCCGGACTTTGAGCGGGAAGGCGAGGTTTTCCTCTACAGTCATATGCGGGAACAACGCATAATTTTGGAACACCATACCGATGTCGCGCTTGTGAGGCGGCATTCTCTCAATGGAACGCCCCGCCAAGAGGATCGAGCCATAGGTGGGCGCTTCGAAGCCGGCGAGCATCATGAGGGTCGTCGTCTTGCCGGAGCCGGAAGGCCCCAACATCGTTAGGAATTCACCCCGCGCAATGTCCAAGTTGAGATCTTTAACGACGAGCGTATCGCCGTCATACGTCTTCTGGACACCGCAAAACTCTACGAAGGAATCGTTCGCGCTGGGCATTAACTCTCTTTCCTTCCGCGCGCCTACGGCGCTCGCCGACACTCCGATTTCAATGCCCATCTCAACCGATGGCGGCTTCTTGAGTGCGCGGCATAAGCCGCGAGGAGAGGATCGCGTGATAGTATCCATGATATCCTCCAACAGGCGTTCCTTCCCAATAAGCTGCCCCCTCTGCGACGAGCGGTTCGAAGCATTTTTTTCTGGGGTCAGTGCTATAGAGCTACTCGAGCCAAATTTTATCGAAATATGCCGTCTGAAGACTAATTCCTGCGCTACGCCAATTGCCAAAATTCGCCGAATTTCTTGCCTTCCGCGACTAGCTTCTCAAGCAAGGGGGCCGGTTTGAATTCGTCACCCAGCGCGGCCTGGAGCTCTCTCATCTTGGCGAGGACCTTGTCCAGTCCGATTTGGTCGGCGTAGTACATCGGGCCGCCGCGATATATTGGCCATCCGAAACCATAGAGCCAGACCACGTCGACATCTCCCGGTCGCGCAGCGATGCCTTCCTCAAGAATGCGTGCGCCCTCGTTGATGATGGGGTACATCACGCGCTCGATGATCTCCTCGTCGCTAACGGCGCGACGCTTTCGCCCAAGGCGGGTCAACGTCTGGTCAATCAGCAGCTCGACCTCGGAATCCGGTATTGGGGCCCGAGAGCCCGCTTCGTACCTGTACCATCCCTTGCCGGTCTTCTGGCCGAAGCGGCCGGCTTCGCAGAGTGCATCGGCAATCGCTGACTTTACCCCGCGATCTTTGCGCGAAAGCCAGCCGATATCATTGCCGGCCAAGTCGCTCATCACAAAAGGCCCCATGGGCATGCCAAATTGCGTCAGAGCTGTATCAACTTGTTGCGGCAGCGCGCCCTCGTACAACAGCCTGTCTGCCTGCTTGCCACTCTGATCGTACATCCGGTTACCGACAAATCCATGGCAGACCCTAACAACCACTGGCACCTTGGCGATCTTGCGGGCAATGGTCACCGCTGTCACCAACGCGTCCGGCGCGGTCTTGTCGGCGCGCACGATCTCGCACAGCTTCATGACGTTGGCCGGCGAGAAGAAGTGCATGCCGAGCACGTCCTGCGGACGCTTGGTCGATTTCGCGATCTCGTCGATGTTGAGGTAGGAGGTGTTGGAGGCCAGCACCGCGCCCGGCTTGACGTATTGGTCGAGCTTGCCGAACACTTCCTTCTTGACCGCCATGGTCTCGAACACGGCTTCGATCACCAGGTCAGCATCGCCGACATTCTCGATGCCGACGACGCCGTTGATCAGCGCCATGCGCTTGGCGGGCGCATCCGCCGGGATGCCGCCGCGCGCGGCGGTCGCTTCCCAGTTCTTCTGCATGATGCCCATGCCGCGCTTGAGCTGCTC
>NZ_JBVVOT010000057.1:0-15342 GCF_055807455.1 Bradyrhizobium sp. Kon58 | reverse complement strand
GGCTGAAGGTATAGCCGCGGGCGAAGTGAGTGGGCCGAGAAGACGAGCCTGTTCCGTGAACCGTCCGACGAAAGCGGGCGAGCCGAGGATTGGCATTCGACAGCAGAAGCTCACGCGGAGGGCCATTGGCAGCCACGACTCCCTGGTCCATGAAGATGACCCCATCAGCCAACTCATAAGCGAAGCCGATCTCTCAGGTTCCGGATCCAGTGCCGAGGTCGGTTCGTCGAAAAGCATGATACTGGGGTGCCTAGTAACTGCCGGTTAGCCACGTGCTGAGAGCGGTCGCACCCCGAGCTTGGCAAGCTGCGAGAGCCAGCTGATCAGTCAGCTTGACCACGCAACTCCGTCTCACTCCGTGACGCGTTCGCCGACAACGATGCATTTAGCGCGCCACAGGAGACAGCTGTAAGAACGAGATTACTCCCCTTCTTGACGCCAAAAAGTCCGGCATGATCCCTGATTGTTCGAAAGCCGCTAGTTGTTGTCCAATAGCGGACAGTGCGGAGTTCTACGAAATCGCTTTCCCATAGAGGACCCGCTGCAATTCTTTGGAGAGCGCCGGAAGGGGGGACGCTGAGAGGAGCTCACCGCAAGCTGGCATGAATATTGGAAGCGCTTCGTTGCGGGCGGGGGCTGCCCACCGACAGACATTGCTCAATCGGCTAGTGACTTACGAGGGAACCATGACCGAGCTCCTTGGCGTTTATATAGATCACCAGATGACGACGCCTTTAGCAATGGCAGAGCTTTCGGCAAGAACTAAACCACTTCAGGCAGTTCTTGCGCGAAGCGGAATTCTTCTAATGGCAACCTGCGTACGCGTCGAAGCCTATGGTGATGTGCCCGCGCTTAGAACCATCGAGCGCACGGTGTTTTCGGGTCTGGCGCCCAACTGTATTGAAGGTGCTGCAGCAATTGCTCAACGTCTTGCCGAGATCTCATCCGGCGCTCATTCCCAAATCCTTGGTGAAAATTATGTCAGCCATCAGCTCGCGCAGGCCACTGAACTTTTAGATCCAGATCTTCCGGTGTTCCAGATCGCTCGGCGGGCGATTGATGCAGGTCGTGCTGCCCGCGAGCGCCAGAACTTCATTGCATCCTTCAACTACGATCAGATTGTTGAACATATCATAACTGACCGATTTCCGAATGGAGAGCTGCCTGATCGCCTTTACATCATCGGAGCGGGTATGCTGGGTCGCGGTCTACTCACAAGTGGTGTCAGAAAACGCGTCTGCTCCACGGTGGTCGTTACGCGGAATCCCAAGAATCTTCGCAAACGTCTCCGCATGGCTGGTGTAGAAGTTGCGCTCAGGCGCCCGGGAGAGATTGGGTCCGAACGCGAACCACGGTCGATCGTTGTTATCGCCACTGTCGACGTCGACGATGAGTACAAGTCCATCCTTGGGAAAGCAATGCTACGCTTGGAACCGCGCACGATCGTGGATTTTTCATCAATTCCGGCGCTGCCGGATGCGGCAGTGGAGACTCTCAATTACGTGACCATGTATGACTCAGAGTTCCTTCGGTTCATCGAAGATAACAATAGGCAACTTGCTCCAAAATTGCCGCTCTTGTTGTCAGACATCAAGGCGACGTTCCGAACGTTGCAGGTCTAGCGTCCGCGACGGTAACGTCGCCGTCTAGCGGTACAAGCCGTTCGGCCCCTCGGTCGTAGGCAGAATTTGTGGCGGACTGTCCATGCCCATTGCGTAAATAGGCGTACGAAGCTGACAATTCATTGGCATGGCCATATACTGCCACTTGGGAACTGCTCGCTGATTAGCGGCACTTTACGAAAGCTCATTTAGTTTCCATGGCCCATTTGGAGCCGCCAACATTCCGAACGGAAGAAGGGGCACCCTGAGCGCCGGACTTAGCACCAGAAGAAGAAGAGTATGACAACCTCTCCCGTAAGATGGTTAAGCCGAAACGATGTCGTGCAAGCGAATCTGCCGCTCACCTGGGCGTTAGATGCGGTCGAAACGACTCTTCATGATCATGGCAATAGCGCATTCGAGAACCCTCCTAAGATCGGGATCCACCCAGGGAATGACGCGTTCATTCACGCAATGGCTGGCTGGCTTCCCGCACAGCGCCGAGCCGGACTTAAATGGATTGCCGGTTACTCGAACAATCATAAGGTCGGTTTGCCCAACATTACCGGGCTTTTGATATTAAACAATCCGGAGACGGGGCTACCAGTCTGCGTGATGGATGCTGCATACCTGACCGCAGTTCGCACAGCGGCAGCGTCAGCTATAACCAGCAAGTATTTGTCGCCCCAATACGTCCACAGAATAGCCGTGATCGGCGCTGGTATTCAAGGGCTGTACCACGTAAAAATGTTGTCGCTGATTTATCCCACCGCCGAATTTTTAGTCGTGGATCTGAATGAGAATGCCGCGAGCCGGTTAGCCGAACAGACCTATCGTGAAGCCACAGTTGTTCTCGTGAAGGAGGTTGAGGCCGCAATCCGTATCGCTGACATCGTAGTGACCGCAACAAGTCGGTTGGAAGACATCGCATTCCGGTTTGGATGGGTCAAGGAGGGCAGTTTAGTTCTGCCCGTCCATGTCAGAGGATGGACTCAGGACATAACGACGGATTCCGACGTATTGTTGACGGACGACGTTGAGCAGTTCAAAAACTACATTGCTGCTACGGGTTCTCCTTATCGGGATATTTCTCGAGTACGTGGATCTGTCAGCGAAGTCATGGCAGGACGACTGGCTGGCAGAGTCCGCAACTCTGATCGGATCGTAGTATTCAATCTCGGCCTTGCCTTGCATGATGTCGCTATTGGTTCTGCAATACTCGATCTCGCAGAGCAACACGGCTTAGGGACTCTCGTCTCCTACTAATTTATTGGACGGTGCGCTTTGCTCGTTACGCGAAACGTCACATTGCGCATAAGCAGCGCGTACTCCGGATGAATGGTATCCGTCCGGTGAAGCTTTCAATTACCCACATCGTCGGCGAGTTGCGATTGAGAGGCCGAAGGCGATGTCGTTGAGGCGTGTCAGGCCTCGCCAGACGACCATGTTTCCTGGCGGCGGATCGTGGTTGCGTGCGAGGTAGCCACCGAGCATGGCGATCTGGAGCAAATAGGTGGTGAGGGTCTTGCGCAGGATGCGCGGCTTGGCCCGGGCCGCGTCGATGGCATCAAGCGTCGCGATTTCGGTTGGGGTAAGGACTGTCTCTGGCGCAACCTCGGGCTTTGCTCGTGCGGACATCGTGATGAAGAAGATGCGCCAGCTGACCATCGCGATGAGGGCGAGGAACTTGGCCAACCGCTAGGCGGTCTCAAGCCTCGCCTCTTCGGCGCGGCGCCAGACTTCATGATCTTGTGAAACACCTCCGCCTTCCAGCGCAAGGCGTACCATCGAGCTTCTCGATGGCGATGGCGAAATCTGCGACCGGCATCACCAGCTTCCAGCCGATTGGCGGACGGTCCGCCGGCGGGTCGATCTCAAGGGCCTGGATGTAGGTGAGAAGCTGACTATGTCGCTTCTGCTTGCCGACGGGCGGCAAGGTTGGATGGCGGCGAACTTCACGTGCACGCACGCCGTCTCATCCTATCCGATCGCGACATAATGGCGCCCCGCCCAAGGCATAGCCGAGAGCTGGGCGAAGACCCGATGAGCCCCATCCCGCTGCTCTTCGCCGGCGGGGGCGGCAGCCAATCGATTGGCTTGCACCCGCACCAGAAAGCGCGTGCCGAGATCTTGCGCCAGGCAAAAGAGCTCGTAGATGTCGCCCTCGCGGTCGGCCACATGCACGCAGCGCTCCGGCGTGCCCACGAGCGCCATCGACTGGCGCAGGTTCTCCAGTCAGCGATAGCTTTCCTTGGTCTCGATCGGCACGCGTGTGGGGTTCACGTACCGCTTGAGCGTCCAGGTCCGCTTGAACTTCGTGCGTGTCCAGAACTTCGCTGCCGTCAGCCCGAGCGGCGTCCCGCTGAGGGTTACCGCCAGGCTCGAATGCATCAGCACCCCACACAAGGTCACCACATTGGGCTGACCCGCCTGATACGTCCCGCGTTGATGGTCTTGGTGAAGCCGATGCCGATCTTTCCTGGCTGCGCACGGCTGTAGATGAACTCACTGGTATCCTGCAGAAGGAGGACTGGTCCATCGCTCGCCGCGCAGCGACCGGCCACACCGACATGCGCCGCGGCATGAACTCGCTGGACTTGCTGGTGCAGGAGGCCTTCAGGCGCGACCCGCATGGCGGAGACCTCTACGTGTTTCGTGGCAAGAGCGGCAAGTTGATCAAGATCCTTTTGGCACGATGGGTTCGGCATGTCGCTCTATGCCAAGCGGCTGGAGCGCGGCCGTTTCCTCTGACCGTCGCCGGCTGATGGCGTGGTGACGATCACGCCAGCCCAGCTTGGCTACTTGCTTGAGGGCATTGACTGGCGGATGCCACAACACACGTGGCGCCCGCAGGCGGCCGGCTGATCGCTGGGATTTGAATCGATCATACGATCGGCAGCTCGGACAGAGACCACGTGTTGTGATTCTCTGGTCGGCGATGGGCGCCGATGATTCCCTCGCCGACGATGTGGTGATGCTGAAGGCGATGCTGCGCGCCGAGCGAGCAGCCCGCCTGGCGGCGGAAGCGGAGGCCCAGGCACGGACATTGCTGATCGAGAAGCTCAAGCTCACAATCAAGAAGCTGCGGCACGAGCAGTTCGGACAGTCCTCCGAGCGCGGAGCATTGCTGGACCAACTCGAGCTGCAGCTCGCCGATCTCGAGGAGAACGCGGCGCAAGCCGAGACCACGGCGCAGATGGCCGCAGCCGACAAATCACGGTGCCATCGTTCGAGCGCCGCAAGCCGGCCCGCCGGCCGCTGCCGGAGCATTTGCCACGGGAGCGCCGTGTCTATCCGACACCTGCGATCTGCCCATGTTGTGGTGACAGCCGATTGCGCAAGATCGGCGAGGATGTGACCGAGATGCTGGAACTCATTCCGCGTGAGTGGAAAGTGATCCAGCACGTGCGCGAGAAGCTCGTCTGTCGGGCCTGCGAAGCGATCACCCAGCCTCCGGCTCCCTCGCACCCGATTGCACGTGGACGTGCAGGGCCGAAGCTGCTGGGTCATATCCTGTCCGCCAAGTACGGCTTGCACCTGCCGCTCCATCGTCAGAGCGACGTCTACTCAGGAGAGGTAAATACGACGGTAGCCCTTGTACTGCCGTCTCAGCTGGTCGATCAGTTTACAGGTCTCAGTGCTGTTCTTTCGATCAGAGTAGAAATGGGTAATTTGGTTCCGCGAGAGTTCAAGCGCTGCAGTCACGATTAGTGAGCCCTTTGACTTCTGCCACTGAGGCACGTGTCGGAAGTGGCCGGGCGGCTGAAGGGCTTTGCCTCCGGCCCTCATCGGAGCCGGCGAACGTCCAATTTCTTCTGCCCACGGCGACAGCCCGTAGCTCGCGCTCGGCGGCATTGTTCGGCATGCACAGGCGCCCGTCATCAAGGAAGCGAGCGAAGGCTTCCCAGCGGCTGAGGCAGTAATTGATTGCCTTGGTCGTATCGTTGTTCCTGGAGAGCTTGGCGCGCTGCTCGCGCAGCCACGCCTGCAGTTCGACGATCAGAGGGCGGCTACGCTCCTGGCGCACGCGCCGGCGCTCCTGCGGAGCGAGACCGTTGATCTCACGTGAGGACCTCGGTTCGTCGGGTTGAGGTCATCACAGAGAGCGGCCGACGCGGGCAATTCCCGGCCGACGACAAGGCGCGGTTCGTCGAGGAGACGCTGGCCCCGGGAGCCGTGGAGGTCGCGCGGCGGCACAGATTGTCGCCGCAACAGCTGTTTACGTGGCGTCGGCAAATGCGACAGCCGGTTGCGATCCCTGTGGCTCCCGAGCCGCAGACTTTCGTGCCCGCTGTCGTTACCCCATCGTGCATGCCGCCGGAGCGCTCATCCGGCAGCGCCGACGCCTTCGGAAGACGCCCGAGGGGACGGAGAGACTCCGTCGCCCTGATAAGCGTCTTTTCCAGGCCAAGCTCTGAGGGGTTGTGCGTGGTACGCCAAGGGCAGTAGCTGGATATCGCGGTTTAGATGCCCGTTGACGATCTTGGTCAGGACGTCGGTTAGATTCCCCTCCTGTCGCTTTCATTGTAGATCCTGGGGTCAATGAGGCGGTGCTTGCAGCACAGATCTCGCGACCGAGAACCGGCCTCGTGCTCCTTCAAAACCCGATGATCTCGTCTTGTGAAAAGCGGCTCCGCTTCATGCGCTGGTCCTTGTTTCGGCCAGAGCGAACCTCAAACTGGACTTCGCCTGTTGGATAACGTCAGCGGAGGGGGCTATGATTAGGCCTGCGGATAGGCTCGTCGGCACAAGGCCGACGATTTAGCCATCTTCGCGAACTCGGCTGAGTTCTTCAATAGGGGTAATTCAGGCCGTGAGGCTAAATGTTTGCACCGATGCTCCACAGGGAGGGCCATCGGTTGCAAGCAGCACGAGCCGCTTTAGATCCATAACAACAGCAACGATGGTGCTCCCTTGGGCGGCGGGGTTCTCCTCGTCCGGATGAAGGCAAATCGACGCTGGATAGGAAAAATGATCTTTAAGGCCCGCCCAGACATGATCGACATCGATGCTTCCCACTCTAGAACGTAGGTGCCGACCGAGTCGGTGAGACCGATACACAGTGCTAGGCACAAATCGATCAAACTCCGAAACAATGTTTCCCCCCGGCTCGAAATGATTTGCATGAGTGATTACTCCGTTTTCTGGGAAGAGATACCGTTTGGAATTGGGCGAGGTTTCAATGCTGATTACCTCTCCATCCCGATGACCGATCAAATAATTCATAGAGCTGCTGCGATCCCTCTTAACTACCGCCTGTATGGCCCTGTCGAATCTTCGTGTTTCAAGGATGGCACGGGTTCGCACTTTGAAGGGTGGAAACATAGGGCCCCTTCCATCAATCCCTGTAAGAAGACTGTTGCAGACCAGCCCAATGCCCGCTTCGTTCAACCCTGCCGTAGGTCCTACGCAACCAGCCTCAAACACTCCCAGCCATGAATTCTGGTCTTCAGGTGTCCTCCCGACGAACATGTTGCCAGAAACAGAGGCTGGCCCATCAATTGTTTGCGCTAGGATCGCTGCGCCTTGGCTTGTCGCTTCAGGCATCAATCCAGCAGAGGTGCAACCATCAACTATGTTCGACAGATCGATTGCTGCGCGAGCCATCAGAGGGAAGCCAATTTCGTGTCGCACGTTTAGCATCGTGACCGTCTCGACCGATAGATTGGCTGCTTCTGAGATTCCACGCATTTCTTCAACGTAGTTCACGGTTGTTTGCTCAAGGAAGGAGAGCCATCGTTTTGCTTCAGTTTGAAGTGCTGCTCCGTCGATGCCGAAGCCACAAAATCGACCCAAGTATACTTCCGCATTGGCCGCGATTTCTGATCGCATAACTTCGCCATGCTGCCTCCCGCGGTCGCGCGGAGTACGTTCGAAGCTGATAAATTTTAAGCTCATCCCAGAGTCCAAAGATCAAATGATGCTTGCCTAATTCACGTTCCACGTCGATCGGGTGCCCTCCCCGGCAACGATTGCAATTCTCATGCAACCGATCTCATCAGAGTGGCGAGAGCCATCTCAACATACTTCGCATTAGAATCAATTGCGGATATTAGTAGTTGACACACTGCGCACCTGCTTCACTCCAGCTAAACGCCAGCGTCAGACCCAGAAGCAGCCTGTCGGTGCGATTATATATGAGCCAGTTAATCGGTCGTGATCTGAGGCCGGCAAACTGGATCATTTTTGGGTTAGAGGTTTTCGCCGTAGGATCGCTCGGCTGCGACAAGCGGGCGACGATCAAGGCCTCAGAGCTTTCGGACGTTCGAAGGTGTTCACCTTGAAGCAGGGCCATGACGGGGCTGCCGCGGCGGTGATCTGCCGCAAGGACGGGATCAGCCAAGAGGGATTTCAATTGGAAGAAGAAGTTTGACGGGCTGCTGCCGACTTGAGATACGGCGGCTGAAGGGCTTGAGGAGAATGCCAAGCTGAAGAACCTGGTCACGGATCCGTCTCCTGACAAGCAGATGTCGCAGGGACGCGATCCGCCGGAAGCTATGTAGCCTGCGGGGGAGCGTAAACTGGTCGACGAGGTCTGTGGCGAGTGGCAGGCGTCGTCAATCGGCCGCCGATTGCCGCAACATCACGTGGGCGCAACCAACCTCAACATGATTTGAGGCGCTGTCCATTTCCCGCTTCTCGCGGCCCTGCAGCCACAGCTCTATCAGCCGCAAGCTGCGAGTACCGACGATCCCGTACGCCACCATCCGCAGCAGCCACTTCGACCGAGTCGAAGGAGTTGCCTATGTCGACATCGAGCACTTACTTGTGCGCGCCGTCTCATATTCGCCGTGTGTAAGAGGACAAGCGCCATCCGAGAAGGCCGTCCGGGCGGCAAGCCGTAGGTGAACCCGCGAAAGTCGACCTCCTAGACAGCCCTCACCACCTCGGCTACCCCGCTTTGGACAATCTTGCCCCCAGCCTCGGCGAACCCGCGGAGGTTGTCCGTGACCTCTCTTCGTACTTCGCCAAAGGTAGCCCATCACCTCGCGCTGGCCTGCGGCTCTTGTCGTCGAAACGCCTGAAGCAGAGCGTCCTCGTCGACGTGGTGCAACAAGACTGTCAGCCTGGTTTGGGCAGTCTGCTTGGCCGCCGCGTTCACCCGTTCGAGGTTCGGCCGCAAGGCAGCCCGGCTCTGTGTAAGGACCCTGACCTCCTCGTGCGGGCTGCCCTGAGGCTGGTCCCTTCCCTCCATGCGTCTCGTTTCCTTCGACCCCTTCACAGGTACTATGGACCAGTCCGGCTCCCGACCTCAGCTGCGTACCCGGCTCTGGCAGTGCCTTGCCGCTGCTTCGAATTGAAGACCAATCCGACGGATCCGGTCGGGCCTCATGTTCCGATGATTAACCTTTGCGTGATCCGGCCATCGACTGCGAGGAGCGACATCGTCTCGCATAACACGATGCTCATACTCCTTGGTATTTAGGGAACACACTCGACCTCCTGCAACATCCACCTTTCGAGGCTCATTCCCGCACCCCCGATGGCCACTGTCTACACTTCAGCCCCGAGTTGCCGCAACGCCCCAAGACTCGGTCCCCGCCTGCCTGCCAGCCTTGGCCGGTGGGACTTGCACCCGCAAGCAGTCATCAGCTAGGCAAGACGTATTCCCTTCGCGTGGTGTAGCTGGCGGTGAATCACCGGCTCGCCGGCGAGATCGGTGGCGATCGCCTGGGATTCGGATCATCGCTCAATGGCGCGATGGTCTCGAGCGTCATGTAGCGGGCACGCTGGACCGCCCGCTCATCATTCTGCTCGAGCAAGATGGCGCCCATGAGGTGGACGATGGCGTCATCGTTCGGGAAGATGCCAACCACTTCGGTCCGTCTGAGCTGCTGCCGGTTTGATGGACACCGGGATTGGGTGTTTCATGAAGCCGGAGGTAGGTGATGCAGAGACGGAAGTTCAGTCGCTTGATCTCGCCGTTGAGACGCTCGATTGGATCGGTGGAGTGCAGCTTGGTGCGATGCCGTGGCGGGAACGTCATGTAGGCAAGCACGTCGATCTCGGCATCGTCCAGGAAGCCGGCAAGCTTCGGCAGCTTTAGCCGGAGCTGATCGGCGACCTTACGACACTGTCTGCGCGGCGTCGGCACCGTCCTGGGCGACCACGGTGGGCGATGAAGGCGGAGACGGAGCGCCGGCCGCTTTTGCCGGCATGCGACAGCGCGTTGTGCATCAAGTGGACGCGGGGGCCGTTGAAGAACCAGTTAGAGCCAAACGCCGATAGCGGCCGCGGATCAGGCGGCGGCGAGATCGCGATGATGGTCGGGCAATACGAAAGAGGCGGCGACAACTTGGAGAAAGCGCAACAGAGCGAACGCCAGCTTCTTCAGGTTGACGGCCGCGGCGGTCAGGAACGCATGGATGCGCGTGCTCTGAAGACCGTCTGATTGCGCGCGCGAGTCCATGCCAAGTCTGTGCCTCGCCGTGGTATCGTTCGGAGCGCCAACGACGTCGCCGGTAGAGTTGCCTGTCCTCGGCCGACCAGTTCTCCCGTCAGCGACGCGCTCGAAGGAGCGCAGGATGGTGGTTGCTCACCACTACAGCCTTGTTCCGCCGACCGGCAGACAGGCACAGGTTCGCCATCCAGCAACGGCTGCAGTCCTTGACGTTCGAATAGAAGAAGCGGCCTTGCTTGGTCAAACGCTGCGGCCGCAGGACCTTGTCTCTGGAGCACTTCAGGATGTCGTTCTGGGCGTCATACCGAAAGCGACGGAGTGGGACCGGCGAGCGGATCGGCTCGGCCTTCAGAAATCACGGCATGGATGTTCCGCTCTTTCATCGCGCCATAGAGCTTGCCGAAGACGTAGCCCGCGTCAGCGGTGACTGTGGTCAGCGCTGTGCCGGTCCTCTCAGCCGTCCGGTCCACCTGCTCGACGATGTGCTGGCCCTCGTTGAGCTCCCCGGTGGTGACCTCCACGTCGAGATGACGCCGCGCCTGTCGTCCACGGCGGCGTGCTGCTTATAAGCCGGCTCGAGCCCGCGATTACGGCCGAGAGGCTTGGCAGACCTAGCCCTCCTCGACCACCGAGTAGTTCCTAGCAGAGTCGCAGCGAACTGAATCAGGAGCGTCGAAGGGCCGCCAGCTTGTTCCCAGTTTTCCGCTTAATGGTCAGGTGCGTCAGCCGAGTAAAGAGATTGTACGGAAAAGCAGACCATCGGTGTGATGAACGAGCGGATGGAGGCGGGGCAAGAATGGCCAAATTGGCGCGCAAGCACGGGGTCTCCAACGAGACCATCTACACTTAAAGGCCAACTCGGCAGCTTCCGAAGAGAACGATTAAAGGCCTTGCAGGATAGAAGAGGAAACGGAAGACGCTTCTATCTGAGCAGATACTTGGGTCGCTGGCTGTGCAGCTTCTTTTAAAAGGGACGCCAGGCACACCGGCGGTCGCGCACTGCGGGCCATTTTATCTTCATGCCTTTAGCGGCCATTTGACTGATCAAGTGTCTTCGCTTCTAGATTGATCATCCGCTGAACATTGCCCCTGAAATTCATCGCCCAAATCTGGCCATTGGCACGCTCCCGCACGTACTCGGGGATAATCGGCATCTTGCCAAGACCACCCGTACCATCGACCACAAAAGTAGGCACAGCAGGACCACTGATAAAGCCTCGCAAGGCATGATACAGCTTTAAGATGTGATCAAGCGTAAGTTGATAGTTATGGTTTCCCTCCGCAGCGTCACATGAATAGCAGTAATATGGGCGAATGCCGCAGGAGACCAGGCTCATGCAGAGATCCCGCAAGGTAGCCGCGTCATCGTTCACTCCCTTGAGTAGGACCGATTGATTGCCGATCATAGTGCCAGTCTTGCGAAGCATCTTAATGCGTTCCGCAAAGAGGGGGGTTATCTCTTTTGGGTGGTTGACGTGAACGTTGACCATCTGCACCTCATATCGTTCGATAATTGCGCAGAGCTCAGGAGTTATTCGGGTTGGTAGCTGCACCGGCAGACGACTTCCGATCCGGAGAAATTTGACGTGCGGTGCATTGGCCCTAATCTGCCTCAGAATGTCTTCCAATTTTCGGTCGTTGAGGAGCAGTGGGTCTCCGCCTGACAAAAGGCAATCTTCGATCTCTGGATGAGCTTTCAAGTAGCTAAATCCCCTCTCAAGCTGCTGTTTATTGACCGCGCTTTGCCCATGAGAAACAAGCCGTTTACGGGTGCAGTACCGGCAGTATGTTCCGCAGTTCGTGGTGACGAGAAAGAGTGCGCGATTCGGATACCGATGCACAACAGTGGTACCGTGTTGCATATCATGATCTTCAGCCAGACTATCAGCGCCTTCATACGATCTAACACTTAGCTCACTCTGGGAAGGCATGTATTGCTTGCGAATCGGGCAATTCGGATCGTCGCGATCCATTAACTGTGCCAGATATGGTGTCACGCGCATGTCGAAATGGTCGTAGATGGCCGCCTCGACATCTTCAACGTGATTGAGAATGCCCTTCATCTCCTTATGCGTCCTGTAGCGACGCTGCAGACTCTGCTGCCAGCCTTCGGAGGTAATGTCGAAAGCTTCGAGTTCTTCCCGCGTATGCAGAATCTTGCTGAGGCGAGCGAGGTCAGTTGCCTTTGCACGGGAGCGAGTCGGTTCAATTGAGAATGCCATTTTTCCCTCTGAAGTTTAGCAACTTGCGCACACAATATCCGAAGCGACGGTGCTGTTACTTATCCAATTGAGATCGACCTGCGCTTTCCAGCACAGATAATTACGGTCGTTCTGAGCGAATCGCTGTGTCGCGTGACAAACTGTACCCAAGGCGAGGGAATGACAGCTTGGCGCTTGCATATTAGCATCGGATGTCGTCGCGCGAGCGACGTCGAGAATGCGGTTCCGTGGGTCGAGAAGCTGTTTGTGTCTCGCCCAGGACCGAGGAGGCCCATATTCAAGCGCGGCAAAGATATTGACCTTTGGGACAAAAGGCTGCCCGAAACGCCCGACCCGCGCCAAATTCCGGCGAAGGCGAGGAAGGTCAACAGTTGGAGGTCTTCGTTCCTCTGCAGAGCATACAGAGTTTTCGGGCCTCGATTTCCTGGAGTGTCTCCCGCGCGAGCTGCGTAGGAATCAGTTCTATGGCAGTCATCAATCATGGCCGAGCTCCAGTCGCGGCGCTTATCTCGATTTCGGAAAGACCGTGATGGGAAGTTACAAGCTTTCAGCCAGCCGAAGTTGGCTGCCAAAAAAGTGTACCAAAACGGAGGATTTTAGCGCCAGCGTTTCTCCTCGACGTCGTAGGTCGCTGACAAGGGATCGCTGATGGCTATGAGCTCTCGCTTGAGCACCTTGTTGCTGGTGACGGTTCTCGGAAGCGTCTGGATGAAGCCAATGTACCGTGGTACCTTGAACAGAGCGAGGCGAGCACGAGCATGCTCAAGAATGCGCTCGATCTTCAGGTCAGCCGGTGTGAGTCCTTTTCTAAGTTCAACGTAGATCTTGACTTCCTCGCCCCATTTTTCGTCAGGGATCGGCACTGCGGCCACATCTGCGATCTCTGGAAGCTCTCGGATGATCGCCTCGACCTCGCACGCAGCAATATTCTCAACGGAGCGACGGATAACATCTTTGCGGCGTCCTACGAACCAGTAAAAACCGAGTTCGTCGTGGCGTAACAGATCACCGGTCTTAAACCAATCGCCATCGAAACAATCTGCGTTTGCGTCTGGCTTATTCCAATAGCCCTTGAAGATCCCACGCCCCTTCACCCACAATTCACCGACTTCGCCCACTGGTGTAGGACTGGCGTCATTGTTGACCAAGCGCAGCTCCCGAAAAGGCGAACGAATCCCGACCGACCCCGCCTCGTTCATCTCGGGGAAATCGGGAGGCATCTGCGTGCCGCTTCCGATTTCCGTCATTCCAAAAGTGTAAGTGCCGTGCACGCCAAACTCCGCGTAATATCGGTGCACCGTTTCGGCACTCCAGCCATCGTACTGCCACACCTGCTTTAGGCTCGTTGGCGGGTCATAAGCGCCTTCCGCTGCCAGCCTCGGCAACGCGCACCACTCGATCTGAAAATTCTTCATCCAATCCATTAGTTGCGATGCGTTCATTTCCTGGGCGACGTACAGCGTTCCGCCCTGTCCATACGAGTTCAGAAGAATGAATGGCCAACTGATATAGGACGAGGACGCCCAGCTCAGAAACCTCTTGTATGGGCAAAGGTTAGTAACTACGTACGCTGCCACGCCCCAATAGTCGTGCGTCAGCATGCACCCCTTTGGAAACCCAGTGGTCCCGGACGTGTATTGGATCACTAGCAAATCGTCGGGGCGGATATCCTCTTCCACCGGCGAATCATCCACATCCTTGAACAATTGATGGAGACTGATACCTGTGCCGCCAGACGGCTGCCCCACGATTATAACTTGATCGTTGGCAAGCTCTTGCGGCCAAGGATCCATCGCGCCGAATACTGGCCAAGCAGATTCGTCGACGATGGCAAATCGTGCCTGGCTGTCAGTGACAAGGTACTCGACTTCTCTCGACGTGTAGTACATGTCAATCGGGACCATTACCGCACCGATCTTAGCGGACGCAAACCATAGGATAGGCCATTCGATGCGATTGGGCATCATCATCGCGACGCGGTCGCCCTTGCGCACTCCGAACTTGCGCAGGGCACGTGCATATCGGTTCGACAATCGGTCCATCTCATAGTAGGTCGCACGCTCGCCGCGCTCAAAGATGTCGACTGCGGTTGTCGAGCAATGTGTCCGCGCCCTCATTGAAACGAGCTGGCCCACCATCTTAGTTTCGTATGCGGCCTCTAATGCCTCGCTCCTGCGCAAAGACTTGGCGACTTGGTCGTGCAATTGAGCTGGTGTCATATAAACCTCCACCGCGGAAGAAATGAGCTAAGGGGCACAATCGCCGCTCGACAGCTGCATTAGACTACCTAGAGTTAGCGCAGAGCCGATGGTGCCTCTACACGTCTCACCACCCGTCCGCCAAGGCGGTCGCTGCATATGAGATGAGAGGCGTCATCGCCGAGCCTTTATGCGGAGACAATTAGTACTTTATGAGCAAGGGTCGGAACACTACCTAATTTGGTGAGATACGAAGACCGACCGCGCGAGTTCTCCTCTGAAATGAGCTGAGGAGAGTCGTGGTGCTAAAGGCTCATTGTGCAACAGCAGCCGCCGAAGTCACACTGAGGAGACGCGCTGATCCAAGAGCAATGGCCTCTCGGCTTCGGGATAAGTGGGATCAGCTGAACTGCTCACCCAACTCGACCAGCTGCGGTCTATCCCGCAGCAATCTAAGTGTAGCCTGCGGGAGGCGAACCGGCCGGACGGCTTTCAAGGGCTTGATCGAGAACCAGAGCACTGGCCTCGTCGTGGAGTGATGGCCGACATCGAGCGCGTCGCCCGAAAGCCTCGCCGCGATCGGGCCGGTAATCGCGTGTTGCCGTCAAAGGTCTTGTTGAGCCGCGGCGAAGCACCGGGAGGATCTGCAAGATCGCTGGTCTGGGTGAAGAGGGCCGAGCCAGCCGTCACAATATCAGCAAAGCCGCACGTCGAAGTGACGGTCTATCAACGGAGGCGGTCGAAGCGAATCAGATTCACGCGCGTCCCCCGAACGGTGGCCCTCTCGAGCGAGGTCACTTGCGCCCGCTCAGAATCCCACTCAAAGACTCGCGGACCTTTCCTGCGAGCTATCGCTGAAAGTTGGTGACGGCGGGAATCGGAAAGGCGGCATATCGTGGGGGTGCTTGACGCCTCCACTT
>NZ_JBVVOT010000056.1:0-15530 GCF_055807455.1 Bradyrhizobium sp. Kon58 | reverse complement strand
ACCTCTTGTAGCGCAACCTTCGCACAGTGGACCGTGGGTGCCAGCCGGCACCCGGCCTTCCCTGCGCCCTCTGACGGAGGAGGGTGGACGAGACGAAGCAAAGCTCGGGCGAGCCAAGCCGCGAGGGCGCGAAGCTGTGCCTGCGACGAAAATCACATTCCGCACGCGGCGCCCGCGCCGGAGACAGCAAGCCGCGCCGATCTATGAATGCCGGTTCATTGCTGCGGAGAATTCGAATCGGTAAGAATTGGCTCGTTGCGCGTCTCGCGTCGTGCAACGCGCCGGAGGCGGATCGATCGCGTCTTGAACCTTTCGATTGCGCCTCCGACGAATCCTTCGAGGCAACGCCATTGGTTGCCGCGGCGCCTGCGCCGATCGACGTCAGGCACCGAAAGCCCGTTTCGATCGGGGGAATTTCATATGAAGTATTTTCTGTCTGCACTGATCGCGGTCGGTCTATCGATGGCCGCCGCGCCGTCTTTCGCGGCTGACGCGCGCAACGTCACTGTCGTCAACGAGACCGGCTATGCGATCAAATTCCTGGGCTTCAACGCCCCGGACGACGGCATGGACGAATGGGACAACGAGCTCGACAAGGTTTTGCAGAACCAGGCGAGCACCTATGTCGAGTTCGACGATGACGACGAAGGATGCGTCTGGAACGTTCGCGTCGACTGGCAGAACTATGACGAGACCGTGCTCTGGAAGAACGTCAACCTCTGCAAGTTCACCGCGCTGCGGCTGCGCTACGATTCCGGCACCAAGACCACTTCGTTCGTCGCCGAGTAACTTGACCTGAGGCCATGCGGAGGAGGGGCCACGCGCCCTTCCTCGCCGCAATGTGCGAGATGGCGAATTCGTCCTTTGCAAGCGCAAGCGGCTTTGTTATACGCAGCCGCGCGCGAACGACGGGTTCGCCCTTTTCCTCGGTAGCTCAGCGGTAGAGCATCCGACTGTTAATCGGATGGTCGCTGGTTCGAATCCAGCCCGGGGAGCCAAATTCCGCTTTATCTTCAATGGCTTGCGTCAAGACTCTGATCTGGCGTGCGATCTCGTTGCGGCAAATTCTCAATTAGATGTGTACCGTGACGAGCCCGTATCCTCCGCGGCGACGCCAAAACGACTCAATTGAAATCGAGCTTCCAGGGGCCGGTCCTTTACGGAGCTGATTCCCATGCGAGACATCCAGGTCGACCGTTCCCCGCTGGCTCCCTCCATTCTGCCGGCGGACATCCCCGAACTGAGCGACGACGAATGCCTCGCCTGTCTGGCGCGCGCGGTCGAGACCCACGATTCGGCACGGCTGGATGAAGTCGCCGCCTTGATCGGCCGCCTCGCCGTCACGATCGAATAGGCCGGCTCAGCCTGGACATTGCGAGATGCGGAAAGGCCCGGTTTGCGGGGCCAAAGCCATGTTGCGTTTTCGCAGGGCCTGTTCCAAAGATGCCGCCAACTTTCGTCCGCGGCATCGTCCGCCTTGCAGGGTCCGCAAATGTCCGTTTTCTCGACGGCGCGCCTAAAAATGGTCGATGGCCAGGTGCGCACCAGTGACGTCACCGATCGTCGTGTTCTCGACGCCATGCTCATGGTTCCGCGCGAGGCCTTCGTGCCGGCCAGCCGGCAGGCATTGGCGTATCTCGACCTCGATCTCGACGTCAGCGAGGGCGGCGCCAAGCGGTTCCTGATCAAGCCGCAGCTGACCGGCAAGCTGCTCCAGGCCGCCGAGATCGGCGAGGACGACAACGTGCTGGTCGTCGGCTGCGCCACGGGCTATCTCGCTGCGCTGACCGCCAAGCTCGCGCGCCAGGTCACCGCGACGGAATGCGATTCGGCGCTGGCCAAGAAGGCCAATGACGCCTTCGCCGCCCTCGGGCTTGCCAACGTGACCTGCAAGGCCGCGGCCTGCACCGAGGGTGATGCTGCTGCTGGCCCCTATGATGTGATCGTCCTCAACGGCGCCACCGAGGTGACCCCGGCAGGGCTGCTCGGGCAGCTCAAGGAGGGTGGGCGCCTGTTGGGGGTTTCGGCCGAATCCAGGCCGCCGCGCGCCATGATCGTGACCCATACCCACGGCGAATTCGGCCATCGGGCGCTGTTCGATGCCGCGGCCCCGGTCCTTCCCGGGCTGGAACGGGCCGCCGCCTTCGTCTTCTGACGGCCCGATAGCGGCTTTAGCCCGTTAAAATCCCGTTCTGAATCAGAAGTGTGGCCGGGATGCTGCACGTGAAGAGTTTCCACTGAGAACACCCCTCAGGTAGTTCCGTCGCGCTTGACCCCGTCCTATGTTGCGGCGGGGCAACGACTCCACTCGTAGACGGTAACCCAGCTCGCGGGCACGAGCCGGGCGTTAGAATGAACGGAATTTTTGGATGCATGGGGTGAAGCTCTTCACCGGAGCAGCGGTTTCGGTCCTGCTGCTGGCGCTTGTCGCGCCGACGCCTGCCTTGGCGGATACGATCGAGGCTGCGCTGGTGCGCGCCTATCAGAACAATCCGCAGCTGAACGCGCAGCGCGCCCAGGTGCGCTCGACTGACGAGAACGTGCCGCAGGCGCTGTCGGGGTATCGCCCGAAGGTCGGGATCAACCTCAGCACCGGCTATCAATATCAGGATATTCAGCAGCAGCAGAAGGGGCCGTCGATCCACAGCTCCGAACCCCTTCAGCCCAACAGCGCCAGCCTGACTGTCAATCAGACGCTCTACAACGGCAACATCACAGCTAACAGGACGCGCGTGGCGGAGAGCCAGGTCTCGGGATCCCGCGAGGCGTTGCGTGTGCTCGAACAGACGGTCCTGTTGCAGGCTGCCACCAGCTACATGGATTATCTGCGTGACTCCGCCACCCTCGAAGTTCAGCGCAGCAACGTGCGCGTGCTCGAACAGACGCTCAAGCAGACCCGCGATCGCTTCAATGTCGGCGAGGTGACGCGCACGGACGTGGCGCAATCCGAAGCGCAGCTCGCGGCCGGCAGGACCCAGGCACTGACTGCCGAATCGAATCTCACGACGACTCGCGCCAATTTCCGCCGGATCATCGGCAACGAGCCGACGAACCTTGCGCCTGGCTCGCCGGTCGATCGTTTCCTGCCCGGGACGCTCGCCTCCGCCGTCGGTCTGAGCTTGGTGGAAAACCCCAACGTCACGGCCTCGATGTTCGGCATCGACGTCAATTATCTCCAGGTCAAGATCAACGAAGGCGCGCTGCTGCCGACCGTCTCGCTCCAGGCCGGCATTACCCAGTCGTACCAGCAGACCCTGACCGTCTTCCGGACGACCACCGCTTCCGCCATCGCGACCGCCTCGGTGCCGATCTATCAGGGCGGCGTTGAATATGCGCTCATCCGCCAATCCAAAGAGAACCTGGCGCAGCAGCGCCTGAATCTCGAAACCACCCGCGATCAGACCCGCGCCAACGTCGTGCAGGCCTGGGGGCAGTTGGAAGCCGGCAAGGCGCAGGTGCAGTCCGCGCAGGCGCAGGTTACGGCCTCCGAGATCGCGCTGAACGGCGTGCGCGAGGAAGCCAAGGCCGGCCAGCGCACCACGCTGGACGTGCTCAACGCGCAGCAGGCGCTGGTCAACGCGCGCGTCGCGCTCGTCACTGCCCAGCATGACCGCGTGGTGGCGTCCTATTCGGTGCTCAATGCGGTCGGTCGTCTCGCGCCGCAGGTCCTTGGCCTCAACACCACGGTCTACGATCCCAGCGTCCACTACCAGCAGGTCCGCGACAGCTGGGCCGGCGTGCGCACGCCTGACGGACGCTAGAGTCCCGTAATCATCCGGTCGGCCTCGCAAATAGCCGAGGCCGACCGGTGCTTTGCTTGCAATCAGCAAAATCCCTGACATAGCCTTGCCAAGAAGATGCGGGTCGATTCGCTCTGCATCCGATGCCGTGTGCGTAAAGCATGAGTGCCGAGGGCAGGGGCGCACCGCTGCACGTTGAGCCGTCATCTGGGGACAAGTCGGGCTGCCGTGACGAAAATGTCGGGCCACCCATCCGGAACCGGCCAATCCTGTCGTGCTTGGTGTAAAACAACGCATGCGAGGGCGTTGATGATGTGGAGTCGGAGATGACGCAGCCTGCAAAGGTCACAGAACCCTCGATGGAGGAGATTCTGGCCTCGATCCGGCGCATCATTGCCGACGATGAGGCCAAGCCGCCGCCGGCGGATGCTGCCAAGCCCGACAAAGCTGCCGCCCCCGCCGCGCCACCGAAGCCGCAGGCGATCAACGATATTCCGCCATCCAAGGTCGCGCCGCCCAAACCGGCCGCCGAGAAGCCCGCACCGGCTCCGGCCGCAAAGCCGGCAGCGCCGCCGGCCCCGGCACCCGAGGCGGATGCATCCAACAATCAGGACGATATCGACGCGCTGCTAGCGGGCCTCGACACAGCCACCGCTGCGCCGGAAATCCGCGCTCCCGAGCCGGAGCCCGAACCTGAGCCCGACGTGCTGGAATTGACCGACGATATGGCGCTGGCGATGGAGCCGACGCCGGCTCCGCCGCCGCCGAGCTTCCGCAAGGTCGAGCCGCGCGACGATCTCGAATTCGCCGAATCGCCGCCGCCGCGTCCGACGCCGGCATCCTATGCGCCGGTGGACTTCGATGCGCCGCCACTGCCGCCCCAACAGCCGATCCTGGCGCAATCGACGGTCTCCGCGGTCGAATCCGCCTTCAATTCCCTGGCCCACACGGTGCTCAGCAGCAATGCACGAACCCTGGAGGATCTGGTCAAGGAGATGCTGCGTCCGATGCTGAAATCCTGGCTGGACGACAATTTGCCCGGCCTCGTCGAACGCATCGTGAAGGCCGAAATCGAGCGGGTATCGCGCGGCGGCAGGTAGATCGGGCCACAGAGCCCTCATAAAGCCCTGCTTGTGCGTCATATTCGGTCTCCCGACCGGACCGGAAAGCCCTGTTGCCGCCTGGCTTTCCTTCGACCTTTCCGTTGACTTGTCCGTTGACTTGGACCCCGTGCGCGGCTTTCT
Source organism: Bradyrhizobium sp. Kon58 (assembly GCF_055807455.1). Classification (NCBI taxonomy): domain Bacteria; kingdom Pseudomonadati; phylum Pseudomonadota; class Alphaproteobacteria; order Hyphomicrobiales; family Nitrobacteraceae; genus Bradyrhizobium; species Bradyrhizobium sp. Kon58. Next base: position 10,546 of record NZ_JBVVOT010000056.1, on the reverse strand, counting down.
AACAGCGCCATGATCGAGAAAAATTACCAGCCCGCCGATATCGAAGCCCGCATGTCCGTCGTGTGGGAGGACAGCCTTGCCTTCAAGGCCGGCCGCCCCGACCGCCGCGACGCAGTGCCCTTTACCATCGTGATCCCGCCGCCGAACGTGACGGGCTCGCTGCACATGGGCCACGCCCTCAACAACACGCTCCAGGACATCCTGTGCCGGTTCGAGCGCATGCGCGGCCGCGACGTGCTGTGGCAGCCCGGCACCGACCATGCCGGCATCGCCACCCAGATGGTGGTCGAGCGGCAGCTGATGGAGCGCCAGCAGCCCAGCCGTCGCGAGATGGGCCGCGAGAAATTTCTGGAGCGGGTCTGGCAGTGGAAGGCCGAGAGCGGCGACACCATCATCAACCAGCTCAAGCGGCTCGGCGCCTCCTGCGACTGGTCGCGCGAACGCTTCACCATGGACGAGGGCCTGTCCAAGGCCGTGGTCAAGGTGTTCGTCGAGCTGCACCGCGACGGCCTGATCTACAAGGACAAGCGGCTGGTCAACTGGGACACCAAGCTGCTCACCGCGATCTCCGATCTCGAAGTGCAGCAGACCGAGGTCAAGGGCAGCCTCTGGTACCTGCGCTATCCGATCGAGGGCAAGACTTTCAGCCCCGAGGATCCCTCGAGCTTCATCGTCGTTGCCACCACGCGCCCGGAGACCATGCTCGGCGATACCGGCGTCGCCGTGCATCCCGATGACGAGCGCTATCAGAAGCTGGTCGGCAAGAACGTGATCCTGCCGCTGGTCGGCCGCAAGATCCGGATCGTCGCCGATGATTATTCCGATCCGGAGAAGGGCTCGGGCGCGGTCAAGGTGACACCGGCGCACGACTTCAACGACTTCGAGGTCGGCAATCGCCACGGCCTCGCCCGGATCAGCGTCATCGAGAAGGAAGGTTGCCTCGATCTCCTCGAGAACGAGGATTATCTGCGCGACCTGCCGGAAGGCGCCTCGCAGTTCGCCGAGGAGTTCAACAAGCTCGATCGCTTTGCAGCGCGCAAGCGCATCGTCGAGCGGCTGGAATCGTTCGGGTTCGTCGAGCGGATCGAGCCCCACACCCACATGGTGCCGCATGGCGACCGCTCCGGCACGGTGATCGAGCCCTATCTCACCGACCAATGGTATGTCGACGCCAAGACGCTGGCGAAGCCCGCGATGGCCGCCGTGCGTTCCGGCGAAACCACCTTCGTGCCGAAGAACTGGGAAAAGACCTATTTCGAGTGGATGGAGAACATCCAGCCCTGGTGCATCTCGCGCCAGCTCTGGTGGGGTCACCAGATCCCGGCCTGGTACGGTCCCGACGGCAAGGTGTTTGTCGCCGAGACCGAAGAGGAGGCCGTCAGCCACGCCCTCGGCTATTACGTCGAGCAGGAAGTCATCACGGTCGAGCAGGGCCGCGAGATGGCGCTCGACCGCAACAAGCGTGACGGCTTCATCACGCGCGACGAGGACGTGCTCGACACCTGGTTCTCCTCGGCGCTGTGGCCGTTCTCGACCCTCGGCTGGCCCGCGGACGCGCCGGAAGTGCAGCGCTACTACCCCACCAACGCGCTGGTGACCGGCTTCGACATCATCTTCTTCTGGGTCGCCCGCATGATGATGATGGGCCTTCACTTCATGAAGGAGGTGCCGTTCTCGACGATCTACATCCACGCCCTCGTCCGTGACGAGAAGGGCGCCAAGATGTCGAAGTCGAAGGGCAACGTCATCGATCCGCTCAGCCTGATCGACCAGTATGGCGCCGACGCGCTGCGCTTCACGCTGGCCGCGATGGCCGCGCAGGGCCGCGACATCAAGCTCGCCACCAGCCGTGTCGAGGGCTATCGCAATTTCGCGACCAAGCTCTGGAATGCGTCGCGCTTTGCGGAGATGAATCACTGCGCCGTGCCGGAGGGGTTCGAGCCGGCCAAGGTCAAGGAGACGCTGAACCGCTGGATCGCGCATGAGAGCGCGCACACCACGCGCGAGGTGACCGAGGCAATCGAGGCCTATCGCTTCAATGACGCCGCCGGCAGCATCTACCGCTTCGTCTGGAACGTCTATTGCGACTGGTATCTCGAGCTCGCAAAACCCGTGCTGCTCGGTCCCGACAGTCCTGCCAAGGCCGAGACGCGCGCCATGGTGGCATGGGCGCGCGACGAGATCCTGAAACTGCTGCACCCCTTCATGCCCTTCATCACCGAGGAGCTGTGGGAGGTGACGGCCAAGCGCGACGGTCTGCTCGCGCTGGCACCGTGGCCGCTGAAGCCGGCCGGGCCGACGCCGGAGCAGCTTGCGATGCTCGCGGCGACGACGGGGCCGACCGATGCGCTCGTCTCGCCGGTTTGGGTGCTGCCGATCTTCGACCATGCCGACTTCACCGATCCCGCCGCCGAGGCCGAGATCGGCTGGGTCATCGATCTCGTCACGCAGATCCGTTCGGTGCGCGCCGAGATGAACATTCCACCGGCGACCCTGACCGCGCTGGTGCTCGCGGGTGCCTCGGCCGAAACGAAGGAGCGCGTGCCGCGCTGGAGCGACGTCATCAAGCGCATGGCCCGGCTGTCGGATATCGCCTTCGCCGACCGTGCGCCCGACGGCGCGGTTCAGCTCCTGGTGCGCGGTGAGGTGGCTGCGCTGCCGCTGAAGGGCGTGATCGACGTCGCCGCCGAGCGCACGCGTCTCGACAAGGAGATCGGGAAGGCCGATTCCGACATCAAGCGCGCGGAGTCCAAGCTGGCGAACGAGAAATTCGTCGCCAACGCGGCCGAGGAGGTCGTCGAGGAGGAGCGCGAAAAGCGTGAGGCTGCGCTCGCCCGTAAGGCCAAGCTGCTCGAGGCGCTGGAGCGGCTGAAGCAGGCGTCGTAAGCTTATTTCGGGAACGGCTTGCTCAAAAACTTCGAGCCCCTGACGCCATAGCGCCAGGGCAGCTCGACGGCCTTGGTGATGCCGATCCGGATGCCGGCCACCACCTCGACGTCCTCCGACCGCGCATGCAGCGCGATCGGCGAACGGTCCAGCGGCAAGGCATTGTGCGCGATGGTGATGCCGAGCGCTTCGGTCAGCTTGCCCGGGCCCGAGCACAACGCGTGCAAATCCTGGAGATGGCGGCGGCGGCGCATCGCAGCCAAGCCGTGGGTCGGCTCCAGCGCGCGGATCAGCACGGCGCTGGCCGAGCCTTCTTCCTCGCAGACGAAGTTCACGCACCAATGGATGCCGTAGGAGCGGTAGACATAGGCAAAGCCGGGCGGGCCGAACATCACCTGGTTCCGCGGCGTGGGGCCATTGTAGGAGTGCGCCGCCGGCTCGGTATGATGATAGGCCTCGACCTCGACGATGATCCCGCCGACGCCATCGACAAGCATGGTCGCACCGATCAGGTCGGGCGCGACCTCGTGGACGCTGCGCGCGAAAAAGGCACGCTTCAGCGCTTTGCCGAGCCGGGGTGTGGAAGGTTTCGAGACTGGAGCCATTCGAGGTGAGAATCGCCAGAGAACAGAGCAGGATATTGCCCATATCTGCCATGTTCCCTGAAGCGGGGCGAGCCGGGTTGCGATGCCCGGCCAGACCGACTAGGTAGGACTTGGTCAGACCGGACACCCCATGGTCGTTATTGTCGATACCATCTCGAACCCGCTGCGCCCACGTCACCCCGAAAAGGTGAATCGGCCCGATTCCGCTTCGCCGCCGAAGCCGGACTGGATCCGCGTACGCGCCCCCAACACCCGCGGCTATGCCGACACCCGCAACATCGTGCGCGCCAACGGCCTGCATACGGTGTGCGAGGAGGCGGGCTGCCCGAATATCGGCGAGTGCTGGGACAAGAAGCACGCGACCTTCATGATCATGGGCGACACCTGCACCCGCGCCTGTGCCTTCTGCAACGTCAAGACCGGCATGCCGAATGCGCTCGACGCGGCCGAGCCGCAGAACGTCGGCGAGGCCGTGGCCAAGCTCGGGCTTGCCCATGTCGTCATCACCTCCGTCGACCGCGACGATCTCACTGACGGCGGCGCCGAGCATTTCGCCCAGACCATCCGCGCGATCCGCGCCGCGTGCCCCTCGACCACGATCGAGATCCTGACGCCCGACTTCCTGCGCAAGGAGGGGGCGCTGGAGGTCGTCGTCGCGGCGAAGCCCGACGTGTTCAACCACAATCTCGAGACCGTGCCGTCGTGCTATCTCACGGTACGGCCGGGCGCGCGCTATTTCCATTCGATCCGGCTGCTGCAGCGGGTCAAGGAGCTCGATCCCACCATCTTCACCAAGTCCGGCATCATGGTCGGCCTCGGCGAGGAGCGCCACGAGGTGCAGCAGGTGATGGACGATCTGCGTTCGGCCGATGTCGATTTCCTGACCATCGGGCAATATCTCCAGCCGACCCGCAAGCATCACGCCGTGATGCGCTACGTGCCGCCGGACGAGTTTTCGTCCTACGAGAAGGTCGCCTACACCAAGGGCTTCCTGATGGTGTCGGCGAGCCCGCTCACCCGTTCGTCGCATCATGCCGGCGAGGATTTTGCGAAACTGAAGGCCGCGCGGGCAGCAAGCGCCCGCTGAATCGCCATGCCCAATTTTTCGAGCAAGCGCCGTGTCGATCACAGCGCGTCCGAGATGTTTGATCTGGTCGCCGACGTCGAGCGCTACCCGGAGTTCGTGCCGCTGTGCAGCGCGCTGAAGGTCCGTCAGCGCATGGCGAAACCCGACGGCACCGAGGTGCTGGTCGCGGACATGACGGTGTCGTTCAAGCTGGTCAGGGAATCCTTTACCAGCCGCGTGACGCTCGACCGCGCCAATTTGAAGATCCTGGTCGAATATCTGCAAGGTCCCTTCAGCAATCTGGAAAACCGCTGGACGTTCGAGCCCAAAGGCGAGAGCGTTTGCGATGTCGGTTTCTTCCTCGCCTACGAGTTCAAGAGCCGCATGCTCGCGCTCCTGATGGGCTCGATGTTCGACGCCGCGTTCGCGCGATTTTCCATCGCGTTCGAGAAGCGGGCGGATGCGATCTACGGACGGCGGAAGCTGGCGTCGTCGTAGTGGGGCTACGAGCCCGTCTTCAATCCACCGCCTTCACGACATCCGGCGGCTGCGAGGCATAATACGCCGCGGCCTGCTCGATCTCCTGCGGCGTCATCGCACGCGCGATGTTGCGCATTTGCTGACTGATATCGTTGCGGCGCTCGCCTGAGGCGAAGGCCTGCAGCTGCGCCTTCATGTAGGCTTCGGACTGGCCTTCGAGCCACGGGCTACCCGTCTTGTTGTCGAGGCTGCCGTGGCAGGCGCCGCAGGGCGCGATGCCGCGCATCGGTGCGCCGTAGATCACGATGTTTGGCTTGGGCAGTTGCGGCGTCGGGTGATAGGCCGGCAGCCGCGGCAGGTAGGCGTAATAGTTCGAGAGATCTGCGATCTCCTGGTCCGTCAAATTGACGGCGAACGGCGACATCACGGCATTGGTGCGCGCGCCGGTGCGGAAATCGTGCAGCTCCTTGTAGATCACGGCCGCGTACTGGCCGGCGAGATTGGGCGAATCCGCGCGGCTGACACCGGTCGGACCGTGACAAATCGCGCAACGCTGCGCCAGCGTCGCGCCGCGGCCGATCGCCTCCTGGCTCGGGCGTGACAAAGTGTTCGACGTCAGCACGACTCCCGACAGGCGCTTGGTCTGCTCCGGCGCCGTGACGCTCGCCGCGCGTTGCGGCACACCGGCAGCGCTGCAGATCGCGTCCCAGACGTTGGCGAATTGTACCCAGGGCTGTGCGAAGGGCAGCACGACGAAGCCTGCAATCGCCGTGACGATCAGGATCGCGGCGGTGATGACCACACTCGCCTTGAAGTGACGATTGGTGAGGGTGAAGAGGTCGCGCGTGCTCATCACTGCGCTCCCACATAAACGGCTGGCACAGAGGTGCCCTCGGTCAGCGCCAGAGTCAGGATCGGATAGCCGTAATTGGTGAGGGTGAGCGCGATCATCAGCGCCACCCACAGCGCGTGGGTGTTGAGCGCGACCGGGACCGTTGTGGGCTGGTGCACCGCCAGCGCGAAGCGATAGGGGCCGGCGTCGACCAGCGGCGCGCGCATGCCGCGAGCCAGGACAACGATGAACATGATGCCGGACGCCAGCAAGATGAAGCCGCCGATAGCCGAGAGGGTGACTGAGAGGGCCTGCGGCGCTATCGCGGGATCGCCGAAGTCGAAATAGGCCATGCGGCGCGGCATGCCGAGAATGCCGACCCAGTGCCAGGGAAAGGTCGTGACGATCATGCCGATGAACCACAGCCAGAGCTGGGTGCGGATCAGGCGGACGTCGATCAGCTCGCGCCCGGTCAGATGCGGCCACAGATCATAGGCGATCGCAAAATACATGATCACGATGGCGCCGCCGAAGATCAGGTGGAAATGGCCGGTGATCCACTGCGTGTTGTGGATCGACGCATCGAGCTGATAGCTCATGTTGATGAGGCCGCCGGCGCCACCGAAGCCGAGCATGACGAAGGAAAAGGCCAGCGCCAGCATCATCGGATTGTCCCAGGGCAGGGCCCTGATCCAGCCGAACAGGCCGCGGCCGCCGCGCAGGCGCGCCGCGATCTCAACGGAGGCGCAGATCGTGAACACGGTCAGCAGTGTCGGCAACGCGACCAGCGCGGTGAAGGCCGAATGGATGAACTTGAAGCCGGCGCCGACCTGCGGATCCGCGAAGGTGTGGTGCATGCCGATCGGCATCGCGACCACCAGGAAGAGGATGAAGGAGATCCGCGCCATGCTGTCGGAATAGACGCGGCCGCCGATCGCGCGCGGCACGATGGTGTAATAGGCGATGTAGGTCGGCATCAGCCAGAAATAGACGATGGCGTGCAGCGTCCAGGAGAAGAACACGCGGGCAAGCCCGGCATCGATGGTGGCCTTCAGCCCGGCCGCGACCGGAATGATCTGCAGCAGCAGCTCGAGCGCAGCACCGACCGCGGTCCACGCCCACAGATACGAGCCCGCGACATTGGCGAACATCGCCAGCGGCACCGGCGCGCCGGGATGGGTCTTGCGCCAGACGCGCAGATTGAGCGACATCAGCGCGACCCAGATCCAGGAGCCGACCACGACCAGCACGACGCCGAGGTAGTAGAAGACGTTTCCGATCAGCGGCGGGTAGAACGTGTAGAGCACCGAGGCGCGGCCGAGCCCGACCGGGACCATCGCCATGATCGCGCCGACCACAATCAGCCAGAATCCGGCCCAGGCCCAGCGCACGCCGACCAGCCGCTGCTCCAGCGCGGACTCGCTGATGGCGTAGCCAAAGCCCATCGCGACCAGGGTCGGGAAGACATAGCCCATCACCGTGCCGTGCGCGGTCAGCGAGCGGTAATAGAGCTCAGGATTGGACAGCCAGGTGCCGATCGGGCTGCGGATGAACATCTGCCAGGCGCCGAGCGTGAGCGCGATGCCGAACACGGCGAAGGCCAGCCAGAAATGGGCGAGGATGAGCTTTCTATTGACCAACACAGCTCAGCCTCCCGCCACCCTTCGCGCGGTTTGCGAAGTCCATCTTGTCGATCACCTTGACCTTGCCCCACATGCCCTCGTGGCCGAAGGAGCAAAACTCCTGGCAGGGCATCAGATAGTCGCCGCTCTTCGTAAAGCGCATGAGCTGTTCGGAGATGTAGCCTGGCACCAGCATGGTGTTGACGTTGGTGCCCTGGATCAGGATGCCGTGGACGACGTCGGCGCTGGTGGCGCGCAGCGTGATCGGCGTGTCCACGGGCACCACGATGCAGGCCGGCGTGAACGAATATTGCTGGCCGATCGCGCGCACGGTCACATTGCCGTTGGCCTCCAGCACGCTGCCGAGATTGCTTTCGACGAACTCGCCGCTCAGATGCAGCCGCGAGGGATCGGTGGTCTCGACGCGCGGTTGCGGCATGGTCGCGCGATGGATGCCGGCGAATGCCGCCAGCAGCGCCATCATCACGACGATGATCACGGCGATGGTGGCCCAGCGCCGCTCGACGCGGGCCGCGACCTCGGCGCTGGCGCTGGCGCTGCCGTGGGATCCCTCGACGCTCATTGCAGCGATCCGCGCGGCAGGAACACGAACAGATAGAAGGCGAACCACATCGCGACCACGCAGGCCGTGGCGATGCCGGCGACCACGATCGCACCGGACGGGCCCTGCGCCACGACTTCCTCGATAGCCTGGTCGGCGGCGGCTGGGCTGGTCGGCGGATCGGAATTGAACATGGGGCCCTCAGTTCAGCGGTGCCGAGCGCAGCTCGTTGGCCTCGCGCGCCGAGACCGGCGTGCCGCGATTGCCCCAGGCGGTGCGGATGTAGGAGACGACGGCGGCGACCTCGTTGTCGGAGAGGAGGCCGGCGAAGGGCGGCATGCCGTAGGGCATCGGATTGCCCTTGGTGCCCGGCGGATAGCCGCCATTGAGCACCATGCGGATCGGATTGACCGCCGACTGCATCTCGATCGATTGGTTGTTGGCGAGCGGCGGCCAGTGCGGCGGCTTGCCCTCGCCCTGCGCACCATGACAGCTCGCGCAGTTCTTGTCGTAGACGGTCTTGCCGAGGCTGATCAGAAGGCTGCTCTCGCTGGTCGGCAGCGCCGAGCTTGCGGCCGGCGGAGGCGAGGGCTCCGCGATGCCCTTGAGGTACACCGCCATCGCCCTGGTGTCCGCGTCATCGAGATATTGCAGGCTGTTGTGCACGACCTCGGCCATCGGGCCGTAGACCACGCCGCGCATGGAGACGCCGGTCTGGAGCAGATCCGTGATGTCCTTGATGCTCCAGTCGCCGAGCCCGGCCTCGCGGTTCGACGTCAGCGAAGGCGCATACCAGTTCTGCATCGGGATCAGGCCGCCCTTGAACGCGTCCGATTGCGAGGTGCCGCCGAGCGCGTTGATCGGCGAATGGCACATGCCGCAATGGCCGAGGCCCTCGACCAGATAGGCGCCGCGATTCCATTCCGCCGATTTTTTCGCATCGGGCTTGAACTCGCCCTCGCTGAAGAACAGCGTGCGCCAGCCGAGGATGAGCTGGCGGTTGTCGTACGGGAAACGCAATTCGTGCGGTTTGTTCTTCTGGTTCACCGGCGCAATCGCGCGCAGATAGGCGAAGATCGCGTCGCTGTCGGCGCGCGTCACCTTGGTGTAGGACGCAAACGGCATCGCCGGGTAGATCAGCCCGCCATCCGGGAAGCGGCCGCTGTGCATGGTCTTGTAGAAGTCGTCGGCACTCCACTTGCCGATGCCTGTCTCCGGATCGGGCGTGATGTTGGAGGTGTAGAGCGTGCCGAACGGGGTCGGCATGGCACGGCCGCCGGCAAACAGACGTCCTTCCGGCGCGGTGTGGCAGGCAGTGCAGTCGCCGGCACGGGCCAGATATTCCCCGCGCGCGATGATGTCGCTAGTCTTGTCCTTGTCCTGCGCTGCCGCTGCCGTGGTGAACGCGGCGAGGGCGAGCAACTTGATCGACAGGAGCTTGATCGACAATTTGAAGCCCATCATCCGCCTCGTCAGTTGGGCTGGCTGCCGCAGCCGAAGGGCAGCGCGTAGGTGCCCTTCGGTACGGGAGCCGGATTCGCGGGCGCCGGCCGCGTCGCGAGCCAGGCCGCGACGGCGGTGACGTCGGCCTCGGTCAGATGACCGGCAACGAGCTGCATGCAGTCGGGCGACTTCGCGGTGCGGGTGCCATAACGCCAGCCGCCAAGCTGGGCGCTGATGTAATTGGCGCGCAGGCCGAGCAGGCCGGGGATGCCGGGCTGCATACCCGTCAGTCCAGGGCCATGGCAGCTCACGCAAGCCGGAATGTTGCGGCCGGCATCGCCGCTGGTGGCGAGCAGTTCGCCGTGCGCCAGGACGTCCTTGCTGACCTCGCTCGGCGCCGGCTGTGGCAGCGGCGGGTGCTCGCTGGCAAAATATTCCGCCATCGCCTCCAGATAGGGATCGGGCAAAAACTCCAGCAGATAGTTCATCGGCGGGTATTTGCGCCGGCCGCTGCGGAAAGCGAGCAGCTGGTTGTAGAGATAACCGGCCGGCTTGCCTGCGAGGCGCGGAAAATAGACGTCGCTGGTGCCTTCGCCCTTGTTGCCATGACAGGGCGTGCAGGCCTCCACCCGCGCCGCCATCGTATCCGGCGGCTGGTTGGCGGTTTGCGCGGCCGCACCATCAAAGGCGCTCAGGATGGCAATGGCGATTGCCGGAGCAGTGAAGCGAGCGAACACGCCGTCGCCCTCCAGAAAACAGGACCGGGTTGATTCCCGGCCGCAACGTAGCGGATCATTATTGCGCCAATAATTTTCCCACGCCAAGTTCAGACAGAAGCCATGACGTTTGGCCGCGGTTGATATCTGCGATCCCGATCGGATTCGACAAAGTTTGCGTGCTTTTTGAAAACTGGACACAACGCGGCGGCCTCGCGACAGTTTCTGTCCGAGTCTGCGTGTGCGTACGTCCTCCTCCGTCAGAGGGCGCAGGGAAGACCGGGTGCCGGCTGGCACCCACGGTCCACTGTGCGAAGGTTGCACTACAAGAGGC
>NZ_JBVVOT010000055.1:0-15862 GCF_055807455.1 Bradyrhizobium sp. Kon58 | reverse complement strand
AGAAGTGGAGGCGTCAAGCACCCCCACGATATGCCGCCTTTCCGATTCCCGCCGTCACCAACTTTCAGCGATAGCTCCGCCTACAATATGCCCAGAGTCAACTTTTGAGACGCCAATCGGCTATCTTTGGCTATCAAGGCCAGTCGTTTATTGAGGTAATGGAGGGACTCCTGATCAAGCCTGTGAAACATCGTTGAATTGAGGGTCTGCCTCTTAGTAGACAGGTTCCCGATTTCCCTCCGCGCCTTTTGAGTCAGCGACATTTGGACGAACCTCGCGTCATCGGGCGATGGTTCGCGGGCTAGGAACTCCAGCTTTTCTAGTTTTTTCGTTTGGTTGGTAACAAAGGCCGGATGGATGCGTAGCTTATTGGCAACCGCTATTCCTGAGACACCGCGGCCCCCGTCAAGTTCATCAATGGCCATCAGGATCAACCACTGTGGTTCGGTTATTCCTAACATTTGCGCCCAACTCTTGTGTATCTCTTCGAGCTGAGAGTGGATCTCCACAATGTTCCAGATGAATTCGCTGACGGCTTTGTCGAATTGTTCTTGCTCGGCCATGTCGATCTTTCCGGCAAACCTTGGTGTCACCGATGGGCGCGCACGGTTGATTCTCTGTTAGCCGGACGCTCATACCCTTCCTGGCTCATTCCACAAGACTTCCCACAGCTAGGCATGGGCCCCATGCGAGAAATCAATTGACTAATGAAATTAATTTGGGATAGGACTGAGTCTTGGGTCGCTGGAGAGTTTCTCGGGCGATTCATGTTAAACCTCCAAGTAGAACCTCCGGGGTGCCCCTCGGAGGTTCTTTTTTTCAGATTGACCCACTTTTGAAGTCTATCCGGGGGGCGAGCATAGGCGTTGTTGCAGAACTGCGACACAAGCGTACCAAAAGCATCTAGCAATTATTAATTGATTGCATCAATTACCTCTATTAACTACATCTTGCTCGACAGCGAGGGGGCGCCTCGAGGTCGTTCCGTCAGGCACCTCCCACTCTGTGAGGCAAGCCGCGGCGGATCTTTGAAGGACGGAAACGACGTTTCCAACTTGGAGATCATCGATGAAAATGATGAAGAGTCTTATCCTCGCTTCTGCGGCCATGTTCGCCGGAGCCGGGACGCAGGCAGCTGATCTTCCCGTGAAGGCCAAGGCCATCGAGTACGTGAAGGTTTGCTCTCTTTACGGTGCGGGATTCTATTACATCCCAGGCACTGACACTTGCATCAAGCTCGGGGGTTATTTGCGCGCCCAAGTGGCGCTGGGCACGAACGCTGTCTACGACACCGCTAATAACGGTGTGGCTGGCGGGCAAAACCGGCTTAGGAACTACTATACTAGCCAATCCCGCGAAGATCTGAACATCGATACGCGTACCGTGACCGAGTATGGCACGCTCCGCACGTACTTCGACGGTGTGTTCAGCTGGACGACCGGTGGCTATACGGGGGCCGGCGCGACCGCGACGAACGGCTCAACCGCGTATACAACATCCGTCGGATCTCAGGTCGCTGGTGGTTCGCTTGGTGTCTACTACGCTTTCATCCAGTTTGCTGGGTTCACGATGGGCAAGGCGGTTTCGCAGTTCTCTGCACCATGGACTAACTATCCGGCGAACAACTTTGATGGTCTGCCCGGTGGCGGTGGCGCAGTGACTGGCGTGAACCAGTTTACATATACCACTGATTTCGGCCAAGGCGTCACGGCTGCATTCTCGGCTCAGGATCAGGTGCAATATTTCGCAGGAAACATCTGGAACGTGAGTGGTGCGACAGCCGCCGGACTCGCGACCGGTGCATACGGCGCCAACAACATCGGCGGGGCATGGTCTCCCGACCTGGTCGCCATGGTTCGCGTTGATCAGGCTTGGGGCCTTTTCCAGGCGTCGGTTGCCGCACACGATAACCACGCCGGCTACTATGGCGCCGACGAAACGACCGGCCACCCGAGTGACAAGTGGGGCTGGGCTGCCCAACTCGCATTGTCGATTAAGAATATCCCGACTGGTGCGGGTGATACGATCAACCTGACCGGCGTGTATACGAACGGTGCAGGCCGCTACAACTTCCAAGATCTCATGTTTAACACCTATGCGATGTACGGAGGTGCCGGCCTCGCGGGTGCTTACCAAAGCGTCGGCATTGGGGGGGTCTCTGATGCCGTGTTTGTAAATGGTTCAGACCAGCAGCTGACCGCCACCTATGGCTTTCGGGCCGGCTATACTCACAATTGGGATCCGTCCTGGAACACCGGTATCTACGGCGCGTGGGCGGCTGTTCGGTATAACAGCACAGCGAAAGGCTACATCTGCGGCGCCTTCGTGGCGACTCTCGCACTCTCGACTGGTCTTGCCGGCTGCAATCCCGACCTCAACTATTCGGCTGTCGGCGTGATCACGCGCTGGACACCTGTCAAAAATCTAACTTTCTCGGCCGACCTCACTTACACGATGCTCGACCAGAAGTATTCGAGCGGAAGCACGGTGACCCTGCCGCTGCAGTCAAGTACCGCCAAGCCCGGTGCCGTTTATGCGCTCAAGGACCAGAACAGCCTCACGCTGCTCCTCCGCGCGCAACGCAACTGGTAGTTCTCCGATAGACCAGCGGAAAACACGGAACTGCTCCCATAAAGCCCCCGGCACCCTGCTGGGGGCTTTCTACAGATCAGAATTGCGGTAATGCGCTTGCTACCTAATGTTCTCAAGATTGAACGGAATTGAAAGCAGCAGTCTGTCAGGGCGTCTGGAAGCGCATCGAGCCCACCTCATTTTTCGGCGCAGAACCTCTCGTGAAACTTCCATCTAAGCCACCCGAAACGCGGAGCTCAATCTGCTGTGCGGCATGGAGATCACGCGTCCGAGCCAGGTCTGGACAGATGGACGTCACCTACATCCCGATCGCGCGCGGTCGTCTATCTCGCCGTGGTACTGAACTGGCAACATGTCGTGTTATGTGTCGCGGCTGTCGATCACGATGGAAGCAGCCTTGTGGCATCGAGACGCTGGAGGATGTCCTGGCTCGTCACGCAAGCCGGATATCTTCAACACTAATCAAATTCGCAGTCCACCGGCTCGGCCTTCCGGCCTGCTCGCCAATCACCTTATGCCATCAGCATGGACCGTGAGGGCGCCTGACGGGCCAACGTGTTCCTCGACGTGCGTGGCGTAGCAAAAGCACGAGAGGTGTACTTGCGGCCTACGACAGCGTCACCGACACGAGCAACTCGATCGGCCGATGTTTCGACTTCTATAACAGCAGGCATCCTCATCACCGCGCCGGATCAAGCCTACTACACCCCGCTGCCGCTCCGCCTGCAGCTGAGCCCGGCGGAGCCTCCACTTATTAATGCGGAGATCTGTTCAGAAACCGGACCAGCTCACAGGCCCCGCTCGGCTGCGAAGGCCGACGCGAGTGAGGCGGCACAACGCGCTGGTCGCCGTGTAGCGCGTCGATCTGGATGGTGAGTCAGTGTCGCGGCGAAGTAATGATTGCCGCGCAGATTGTCGTGCGCAAGAGTTTTGTTGAACTCTGATTGTCGCGGAGCGTCAATCAGTGCGGATTCCGACGAAGTCGCCCAGGCGTACCGATATGAAGTCGCCCGTGGATTCCGAGACGATGTCGCCCACCTTTCCGATTTGATCTCGCCCAGCGGCGAGGCGTTCTGGCCGGCTGGTTCTCTGGCATCGGTCAAGCCGCGTGGTCAATCTGGAATCGCGACTTCAACCTGTTTTTCTTCTTCTGCGGTTGCTGTGGGCATGTGGGCAACGCGATTGCGTTGTCCAAGCGCAGCGGCATGTCCACAGCGCCACGGGCTCAAGTCTTTCGGGCGGATTGCCGGGTTCGGCGCAGGCTCTCACCGGTGAGGTCGAGCCGATGGGCATTGTGGACGAGGCGATCGAGCACGGCGTCGGCATAGGTGGGATCTCCAATGAGCAGATGCCACTGGTCCACGGGGAGCTGGCTGGTGACGATGGTGGAGCGATGACTGTAGCGATCTTCGAGGATTTCCAGGAGGTCGTGACGGGCACCGGCGTCGAGCGGCTCGAGTCCCCAATCATCGAGGATCAGCAGATCGACACGGCCAAGGCCGCGCAACAGGCGTGGATGGCGGCCGTCGCCGCGGGCGAGCGCCAGATCGTCGAACAGTCGCGGGACGCGCTGATAGAGCACGGAGCGATTGTCGCGACAGGCCTTGTGGCCGAGCGCCGAGGCGAGCCAACTCTTGCCAACGCCGGCCGGGCCGCAGATCAGGAGATTGACGTGGTCGTCGATCCAGCGGCCCTCGACAAGCTTAGCGAACAGCGGGCGGTCGAGACCGCGCGGGGTGCGGTAGTCGATGTCCTCGACGCACGCCTGCTGGCGCAGCTTGGCGTAACGCAGGCGAGTGGCGAGCCGTTTGTCGTGCCGCAGCGAGGCTTCACGTTCGAGCAGCAGCGCAAGCCATTCGGTGTGACCGAGGCTTGCGGCCTCACCGGTGGCTTCGATGTCGGCGAAGGCCTTGGCCATGCCGTGGAGGCCGAGGGCGTTGAGGCGGTCGAGGGTCGGATGGGTGAGCAAGGGATGATCTCCTAATTGTAGTAGCGCGGTCCGCGGATGTTGGCATGCAGGATCGGCGCATCGTCCGCGGAACGCTGGTGAGCAGAACGCCGATCGAGATTGTTGGCGAGGATCGACTTGACCGAACCATAGGTGCGCGCGCCGATGTCGATTGCCCGCGCAGCCGCGGCGTCCAGCCGTTCGCGCCCATAGGAGGCGGCGAGCCTGAGGATGCCGAGGCAGGCGCGGAAGCCTTGCTCGGGGTGCGAGCGCTCGTCGAGAATGAGGTCGCACAACGCGCTGGTCGCCGGCCCGATCGCGGCGGCGTCCTGGCGGATACGCGCGATGGTCCAGCCGGCGTAGCGCCGATGGCTGGAGGCCATGTGCTCCGGCACGGTGGTGTGTTTGTGATTGCCGCTCATGCGCTGATGCGCGGCGATCCGCTCGCCCTTGTGGAAGATCTCGACGGTACGGGCCGTGAACCGCACCTCGACCTCGGCGCGGGCGAAGCGATGCGGAACGCTGTAGTAATGCTTCTCCACCTCGACGTGGTAATCGAGACTGACGCGGCGGATCCGCCACTCGGCGAGGACATAGGGGGGCGCCGGCAATGGCTTGAGCGCCGGCCGGTCGACCTCCTCGAGCAACCGGCGGCGTGTCACGCCGAGCCGCCGGATCGGCCGTTCCTCATTCAGCCTCGTGAGCAGTTCGCCGATCGCCGTATTGACCTCGGCCAGGCTGTAGAAGGTGCGATGGCGCAGGCGGCCGAGCAGCCAGCGCTCGACGATGAGGACGGCCTGCTCGACCTTGGCCTTGTCGCGCGGCTTGCGCGGCCGCGCCGGCAAGATGGCGGTGCCGTAATGCGCCGCCATCTCCGCGTAGGTACGATTGATCTGCGGGTCGTACAGGCTCGCCTTAATGACCGCGACCTTGGTGTTGTCGGGCACCACCAGCGCCGGTATGCCGCCGATCGCCGCGAAGGCGCCAACATGGGCGCTGATCCAGTCGGCGAGCCCCTGCGTCCACGTCGCCTGCGCGTAGGTGAAGCTCGATGCGCCGAGCACGGCGACGAAGATCTGCGCCGTTCTGCGCTCACCGGTCAGGCGGTCGACCACCACCGGCACGCCATCGCCGGCATAGTCGACGAACAACTTGTCGCCGGCCGCATGGGCCTGGCGCATCGTCACCGACAGGCGGCCCTCCCAGGCGCGGTAGAGCTCACAGAAGCCCGAGTACCGGTATCCGCCGGGCTCGGTGGCGATATATTCCTCCCACAGGATCGACAGCGTCACGTGCTTGCGTTTGAGCTCGCGGTGCACGGTCGCCCAGTCGGGCTCGGCGATGCGGCGGTGACCCTGACGGTTGCCATTGCCGGTCTTCGCGAACAGGCGAAGTTCCAGAACCGTGTCGGTGACGTCGTCTGGCAACGGCCAGCTCAAGCCCGCGGCCTCGAACCGCCGGAGCGCCAGGCGCACCGTCGAGGGCGCCGCGCCCACCCGTCGCGCAATCTCGCGGCTCGGCAGCCCGGCCGCCTTCATTCTGATCACATCGCGCACACGGCGCATCGCAAGCCTCTCCGTCGGCATCCAGGGTCCCCTTCGCAAAGCCGAAAGAGTTGACCCTATGGGAGCCAGAAGAGGCCTCGTCACCCGGGCGACATCATCCCGGAATGGTGGGCGACATCATTTCGGAACGGGTGGGCGACTTCAAATCGGAATGGTGGGCGAGATCATCTCGGAATCCTGGGCGACATCGATCGGAATCCGCATCAATCAGCGACGGTTTTGGGTGTCGCGTGCGAGGTCGGCCGTCCCGGACCGCGTTTTCGGTCGAGCGCGGTGCGTCTGCGATAGCTCGACGTTCATCTCAACGATGGTGGCGTGGTGAACGAGACGATCTATGGCGGCGAGCGTCATGGCGGGGTCCGGGAAGACCTTGTTCCATTCGCCGAAGCTGATTAGCGGTGATCAGCATCGAGCGCTGCTCGTAGCGTGCGCTGATGAGTTCGAACAGCACGCTAGTCTCGGCCTGGTCCTTGGTGACGTAGGCAAGATCATCTAGGATCAGGAGATCGAAGCGATCAAGGCGGTTGATGGCGGCCTCGAGGTTAAGCTCTCGGCGAGCCAGCTGGAGCTTTTGCACGAGATCGGTGGTGCGGGTGAAGAGGACGCGCCATCCGTTCTCGATGAGGGCCAGGCCGATAGCTGCCGCCAAGTGGCTCTTGCCGCCGCCGGGCGGCCCGAACAGGAGCAAATTGCGCCCTTGCCCAGCCAGCTGTCACCGGCGGCGAGCGCCATCACCTGCGCCTTCGAGATCATCGGCACGACCTCGAAGTCGAAGCTGTCGAAGGTCTTCCCGGCTGGCAGCCTGGCCTCGACGAGATGACGGTCGGTGCGCCGGCGACCGCGTTCGGCGATCTCGTGCTCGGCCATGGTGGCGAGGAAGCGGGCCGCCGGCCAACCTTCCTTGTCGGATTGCTCGGCAAATTGCGCCCACAGCACCTTGATGGCTGGCAGGCGGAGCTCGTTGAGCAACAGATTGAGACGCGCGGTATCAACGGTGTTGGCCACGCTCATGCGGCACCTCCGGTCTCGGCGGTACCAATAAGGCATTCGTAGGTGGCAAGCGGCGCGAGCTGCACCACGACGTTTGGCAGTGGGCGGGGTCAGGAGCGAAGTGAGCGCGCAGTCGGTTGAGTTCGGGAAGTCGGCCGGCGTCAAGGTCGGCCGTGAGCTGATCGGCGAGCTCGGCCTCGCAGCCGCGCTCATGAGCGAGCGCGAGGAGATCGACCATGATCCGGCAGGCCTTCTTGTCCGGTAAGCGCTCGCGCAATCGGTCGAAGGTTCTTCGATAGCCCTCGCGCGGGAACAGCCTGTCCCGATAGACCAGATTCAGCAGCGCCATTGGCTTGCGCCGCAGGGAATGGATCACGTGCCGATAATCGACGACCTGGTCGTACTTGCCGTTGGGATGCGGCCGCCCGCGCGGCAAGGTAAGGAGATGCGTGCCACCGACGAACACGTCGAGGTGATCGTCGTAGAGCCGTGCCCGCCGCCGGTGACCGATCAGGCGCGATGGGACCGTGTAGAACACCTTGCGCAGGGTGAAGCCGCCCGAAGACGTCACGCGGACGATCACTTCTTCGTAGTCGGAGGTGCGGCGATCGGGCAACTCCTGCAATACCACGCCTCGCTATCGATCCGCTTGGGGTTGCGGGCATTGCGGCGGCTGACGATCTCATCGATGAAGCCGCGATAGGTGGCAAGATCGTCGAAGTCGACAGTTCCGCGCAGCAGCAAGGCGTCCGCGATTGCTCGCTTAAGATGACCGTGGGCTGCTTCGATCGAGCCATTCTCGTGGGCCACGCCTCGATTGTTGCGGGAAGGCCGCATGCCGTAATTGGCACAAGGGGCCTCGTATCGCTGCGTCAGATCATCCCGTGCATCGCGATCGAGATTGCAGAATGCGGCCGACACGCTGTCGGTCCGATGCTCCCGCGGCGCCCCACCGAACGACCAGAGGGCATTCTGCAGGCCTTCGGCCAGGGCAACGAAGCTCTCGCCGCCAAGCACGACGTGAGCGTGCTCGAAGCCGCAATAGGCCAAACGGAAGTGATAGAGACGATGATCCAGCGGTGCGCCCGCGATCGTAACACCCAACTCGCCCATGTCTGTGAAGTCGGAAAGGCCGAGCTGGCCAGGCTCATGGATCTGGCGGAAGATTACCTCTTGCTCCTCGCCATGGATCGCCCGCCAGACACGGATACGACGTTCCAGGGTACGACGGATACCGGTGCCGAGATCAGGATGACGTCGGAGCATCTCCTCGAAGACCGCGACCGGGCGTAAGCCAGGTGCCGACTTCAGGATCGGGACGATCTCGGTCTCGAACACCTCGCTCAATGGGTCCGGTCGTCGCCGGCGCGGGGAGCCTTCTTTTGCGACGGAAGTCGGGGATCTCTCTCGATCCGATAACTGGTCGCCGCACTGAATGATGCCTTGGCCGCCGCCACTGGCGGGCTGTCGGTCTGACGGTACTTCATGTAGAGCCGCACTTGATGATCTGTGATGTGTCGGGCGGGCAAGCGAGTGATTCCTCTTGGCGGAAGAACCACTTGCATAACCTGCCGGCCGCGATCACCAGGTCGGCGCGGTCCCTAGCGGATCGCGTCGACGCCGGGCTCGTAACTCCGGTCTGGCTTCGCCCTCCCTTCGTCACGAGCCCGGCGAAACTCTCTCACCTTGATTGACGCGCTCTTCCATCCTGATTGCCGCGCGACATCGCCGGGTCGCTCGCGGCGGCGTCCTGGTGAATGCGCGCGATCGTTGTCGGACCTGCGGCCCCGGCGATCGACCGCTGCCAAGGGTCGCGAAGTCGTCGCTGACTTCACAGGCAAGCCCCTCTCGACGTTGCGTACGCATAGGTGAAGTTCGAGGCGACGAGCACCACGATGAAGAGCTGAGATGTCCTCCACGTACGGGCGAGCTAAAGCGTGATGGCACTAAGTTCGAGAGCCTGAATTTTTGAGGTAGTTGGCGCATTCTTCGGGGGTGAGGCATCGAGTGCGCGGCCTATTGCGGCGCAGACTGCGTCGATGGTTCGCGCGGCGGCTTTGCGGAGCACTTGCTTGAGCTTGGCAAAGACTTTGCTGCTGTGGCTACCGAGGTTATCCAAGACGACGATGTCGCCGGGTCGAAGGACGGGCAGAAGAACCTTCTCGACATAGGTGCGAAGCTCACGCAATCGATCGGGCCCTCGATGGACCATGGCGCATCAATCCGGTCGTGGCGCAGGGCCGCCAGGAAGGTCATGGTCTTCCAGCGGCCGTGGGGAACCGTGGCAGGAAGCCTGTTCCCGCGCGGCGCCCATCCCCGCAAAGGCGCCATATCGGTTCTGGTCCAGGTCTCGTCGATGAAGACCAGCCGCTCAGCTTCGACGCGACGTTGATACTTTGTCAATTGGAGGCGCCGCCGCGCCACGTCGGGTCGATCGCGTTCGCCAGCCGCCATGCGTCTTATTGAAGCTGAGCTTCTCGGCATGCACGAAGTCCCACGCCTAGTGGTAGTCGACCTTCAGGCCGCGTCCGGCAAGCTCGGCAACGAGCCCCCGTATGGTGAAATCGCCGTCCTTGATCCGTTGCGACAGCCAAACCGCGTGGTCTCCCGAAACCGCCTTCGGCTTATGACCGCCCATCTGGCCAGGCTCAACGCTGCCGGTCTCCTCGACCCGCTGCATCCAACCAATTGCGGTGCTGATCGCGCCCCCAAACTGCTTGGCTGCCTGATTGCGGGACATCCCGACCTCCGCGGACACGACACGCTTGCGAAGATCCAGAGAATAAGGCTTGCGCAACCATGCTGGCCTCGAACCCAGCCAGCATAGTGTATCAGAACTGCACCGATTTGGGAATCCAAAATCGATCCAACCTAACCCCATCCCGCTTTAGGTGCGACTAGCGCACCGTCAGCGAATAAGCACTCCTCTAGTGGGCTGTTGAAAAAGGCGCTCGCCGCTGATCGGCGACCGTGATTCATGGCTTCGATGAGATTCGGAGATGGTGCGTGCGTGGCGGCGACAATCGATCGGGCGAGCTGTTCAGCTACGTTGACCTGGAGGTGCGGGTGCGGTGAGATCATCCGCTGCGAACGATCCGGACCATTGTGAACGAGGCGCTTTCCGCGCTGGAGGCCGACAAAATTGATCATAAGCGTGTCTGAAGAGCCCCCTGCCCGGGATGGCCGTTATATCTTTGATCCCGGAGGCCTCTTCCACGATTCGCCCGCATGTCAGCGGAGTTCGGTCATTCGAGGATACGCAAACACCGCCTTCCTTTTGAGCAGATCGAGACCAAGGGGTTGCTGCGATCCAAGGCAGAGCTCAATGCAGGCCCGGGGCGGGGCGGCAAACCCGTAAGGCGGCTGGAACGGTTCGAAAGTCAAAGGACCGAAGGATTGGCTGAGGATGTCAGTACGTGTGGATCGGCGAGAATATATTGGAGCACCGACGTGGAGCCGGCGAGTGTCACGTCGCCGCACTTGGCGATCCCGACTGGACAGCGGTGCACTGCGAGCTCAAGCGCAAGCATGTGACGCTCTGGATCCTCAGGACGTGGCACTACTTCAAAGATCCTGCGTCAATTTGGTTACCAAGGTGCGACGGATCTGATCTGCCTCATCCGCCATGAGTTTTCGCCGGCGCCAAATTGACGTCTCAGATTGCGCGCCTTTCACGTTGAGGATTGGCATGCCGCGAGCGTGTCTGGTCTGCCGGCGCGAGCCCTACCAGCGGCCGTGCCACGGTTTGAGCTGCTGCCGGTTTGATGGACACCGGGATTGGGTGTTTCATGAAGCCGGAGGTAGGTGCGTGGAGTAGAAACGGCCTTGTGCTATCCACTTTGGCTGGGAGGGTAGCGGCCGTCAGCTTATTGGAGGCACTGTCCCCGTTAAAAAAACGTGGTCCATGGGCGCGTGCGGACTTGAGAGTGGTGACGCTGTTCCGGCGGCGATCCCGATTAGGAAGATGACAAATTGGCATAGCCCAGACTCTCCAGCCCATCATCGGACGGAGGATTTGCGATGCCTAAGAGGACGACTGGTGGCGGCCCGGACTTAAAGCCGGTCAACCTTGGCACGGCCGCTATCGACATCGGATCAAGGATGCACATGGCCGCGGTGAATCCGGCCTGCACCGATACGCCAGTGCGTGCATTCGGCACATTCACGCAAGACCTGCATGAGCTGGCGGACTGGTTCAAAGCGTGCGGCGTCACCAGCGTGGCAATGGAATCCACCGGGGTCTATTGGATCCCGGTCTACGAGATCCTGGAGCAGCGCGGATTTGAGGTCATTCTGGTTAACGCACGCTACGCCAAGAACGTGCCTGGGCGGAAGACCGACGTCAGCGATGCCGCATGGCTACGCCAGCTTCATTCCTACGGCCTGTTACGCGGCAGCTTCCGACCGGATGTCGAAATTGCAACATTGCGCGCCTATCTACGCCAGCGCGAGCGGCTGGTAGAATATGCCGCAGCTCACATCCAGCACATGCAGAAGGCCCTGATGGAGATGAACTTGCAGCTTCATCATGTCGTCTAGGATATCACTGGCGCGACCGGCATGCGGATTATCCGAGCCATTGCTGCAGGCGAGCGCAATCCCGACGTGTTGGCAACCTACCGGGACGTGCGCTGCCATTCCTCGATCGAGACGATCCGCGCCGCACTGGTCGGCAATAATCGGGCGAACATGTCTTTGCCCTCGGCCAATCGCTGGAACTCTACGACATCTACTAGGCGAAGATGCTGGACTGCGACCGCAAACTCGAAGCTCTGATCGCGGCACTGAACAATAAATGCGTAAAACCGGTTGGAAGGCTGTCCAAGCCACGCATCAAGACCAAACAGGCCAATACACCTACCTTCGATGTCAGAGCCGCACTGTATGGCGTGCTCGGTGTCGATCTGACTGAAATCCATGGGCTGGGTCCGTCGCTCGCATTGAAGCTTATCGGCGAGTGCCGCACGGATTTGAGGGCATGGCCGAGCGCCAAACACTTCACTTCCTGGCTTTGCCTCGCACCGGGCAACAAGATCTCCGGAGGCAAGGTGTTGTCTTCGCGCACTCGGCGATCCTCCAGTCGGGCAGCCGCACTGCTGCGTCTGGCGGCCACCACCGTCGGGCGGAGCGATACGGCGCTCGGCGCATTCTATCGCCGGCTGGCCTCGCGTGCCGGCAAGTCGAAAGCCGTGACAGCGACCGCCCGTAAGATCGCGGTCTCGTTCTATAACACACTTCGGCACGGTATGAGTTACAAGGACCCAGGTGTTGATCGATATGAGCAACAATATCGCAGTCGCGTCCTCGCCAACCTTCAGCGGCGGGCCAAATCACTAGGCTTCGTCTTGCAGGCCATCCCGGGGAAAGACGCCAATCCGGCTGTTTCTTAGGAAGGCCGCTGCCTACTTCGCGAAGGAAGCGACATGAAGTTCGGCTTCACCGCGAAGCACCGGAACGTCTGGCCGGTGGCATGACTATGCGAAGCAATGGGCGTATCGCAATCGGGCTTCCATGCCTGGCTGGACCGATCGCCCAGCGCCAGATCCCGCAGCGACGAAGCGGTCGGCCTAAAGGTGAAGGCAAGCTTCCTTGCCCAGCGACCGGACCTACGGGGCACGGCGTGTCTGGAGAGACCTTTTGGCAGATGGCATCGAATGCGGACTGCATCGGATCGAGCGGCTGATGCGCCTGCAGGCCTTGCGCGCGAGGCCACGGCGCCGGCGTCTGCCGAAGGATGAAGGCGATCGCCAGGTAGCGAACGTGCCGGCGAACCTTCTGGACCGGCAGTTTGCAGCCGAACCAGAAGTGGATTGCCGACTTCACCTATATCTGGACGGCCGAGGGCTGGCTCTACGTGTCGGCCGTGATCGACCTGTTCTCGCGACGAGTGGTCGGCTGGTCGATGAGCGCCAGCATGACGGCGCAGTTGGTCGCCGACGCCCTTCTGATGGCCGTCTGGCGACGCGGCAAGCCGGATGCCCTGACGAATCACTCCGATCGTGGCAGCCAAGGCGGATTCAAACGGTCGTCGCAACACTCGCACATTTGAGGTTGCGATGACTATTGGAGGACGGAGATCGGCACGATCTGGACGAGCGCCAATGCCATCGCCGGGGCGGCCGCAAGTTGCGGGGCGTGATGAACAGAGCAGATTTTGGCGGGGGATTGCCGCGGGGCTAAGCAGTGAAGAAGCTGCGCTTGAAGCCGGAGTATCGCAGCCTGTCGGATACAGATTGTTCCGAAAGGCGGGCGGCATGCCACCAGCAATGTTCAGATCCTCGGCAAAGCCGCTCTCCGGGCGGTACCTGTCGTTTGCCGAGCGCGAGGAGATCGCACTTCTCAAGGTGCAGGGCCACTCCATGCAAGAAATCGGGCGCCGCCTCGCTCGGTCCGCCTCGACAATCTCCCGTGAACTGCGACGCAATGCAGCTACCAGAAGCGGCGGGTTGGAGTATCGTGCGACGACTGCCCAGTGGCATGCAGACCGATCGGCATGTCGGCCCAAACTGACCAAACTTGCGCTCAACAAAACCTTGCGCACTTATGTGGAGGAGAGACTTGCCGGCGTCGTCGTGGCACCGAGCGGCGCTTCCGTTCCCGGTCCGGTCGTTCCGTGGAACGGTCGCCGGCATGGCCCGCGAAGAGATCGGCGATGGGGCAAGGCCTGGAGCCCGGAGCAGATTGCCCGACGCTTGCCGATCGACTTCCCGGACGACAACACGATGCGCATCAGCCACGAAGCCATCTATCAGGCTCTCTTCGTTCAAGGCCGGGGAACGCTACGCCGCGAACTGACGGCCTGCTTGCGAACGGGGCGCGTGCTAAGAGTGCCCAGAGCACGCGTAAAAAGGCGAGGCAAGGGCTTTGTCTCGCCGGAGATCATGATCAGTCAACGTCCCGCCGAAGCAACCGATCGAGCAGTGCCGGGACACTGGGAGGGAGACCTCATCCTTGGTCTTGGCAGCTCAGCGATTGGTACGCTGGTCGAGCGTACAACCCGGTTCACGATGCTGCTGCATCTTCCCCGCCTCATGGGGCACGGCGAAGCTCCGCGCATCAAGAACGGGCCTGCGCTCGCGGGACACGGCGCTGAAGCCGTACGGGACGCGATTACTCGCACCATCATCACCTTGCCACAAGAACTGCGGCGTTCGCTGACCTGGGACCAAGGCGCCGAAATGGCCCAGCACGATCGTCTCAAGATCGATGCAGGCGTTCAGGTCTACTTCTGGGATCCGCAAAGTCCATGGCAGCGCGGAACTAACGAGAACACCAACGGGCTGCTGCGTCAGTACTTCCCGAAAGGCACTGACCTCAGCGTCCATAGCGTCCATGACATCACCGCCGTTGCTGCCGTCCTCAACGCCCGACCGAGAAAGACGCTGGGATGGAAAACGCCGGCGGAGGCGCTTGACGATTGGCTATCATGAGTGAACAAGATCGCTGTTGCGACGATCGTTTGAATCCGCCCAATACGCCGGCGAACAGTTCCAGCGCCTGATGGCTGACAGCGGCATCGTGTGCAGCATGAGCCGGTCCGGCAACGTCTGGGATAACGCAGCGATGGAGAGCTTCTTCTCTTCGCTGAAGACCGAGCGCACCGAGCGCAAAATCTAGTCGTCCGTTAAGAAGCCGAATTGAGCGGGAGCGGACAGGCAAGCGTATGCGATAGCTGGATCAGGCAGAGGCACAAGAGTTCTCTGAGCCAGGCGAGGATACGGCGGAAGTTGTGGCCGACTGCTGAGAGCACGACGTTGGCGGCGTCGCCGGCGCGGCCTTTGAGATAGCAGCGGCCAAGGTGACCTTCGGCCTTCAGATGTCCGATGATGGGCTCGATGGCGGAGCGGCGCCGGAGCTCGCGCTTGATGGCGCCGAACACGCCGCGCTTCTGGCCCGAAATGAAGACGCGACGGGGATTTTGCGTGTCGTGGCGGCGATATCCCTTGTCGACGTAGGCCCGCTCGATCGGACAGCCGGTGAGCGCCTCGGTGCGGTCGATGACGTCCCGCAGGGTATGACCGTCGTAGGGATTATCGGGCAGCGACCTGGCGTGCAGTACGAACAGGCCACCGGGCGCCCGGCGGTTGTTGGTGACGATGGAGGCCTTCACGCCGAACTCGTAAGGCGCGGCGGCCTTGCCTTTGCCGATGCATTCCACCTCCGGGGCATGGAAGGAGTAAAGCTTCCAGCCGCGCTGGCGCTGCTGCTGCGAGCGGATTTGCACGGCCCGGCCAAGCGGGAGGGCGAATGCCTCCTCCAGTGCCGGCTGGCCCTCGATCTTGCGGCGGATGTCGCGGATGATGCGGCCGAGCCGGCTGCGCAGAATGCGCAACTGCCGCTGATGCCGGCTGAACTGTTTGGCATGGGCGTAGCGGCCCGCCATCATCGCGGCGGCCTTGGCCACACGAGAATAGGATTGCCGCAGCCTGACGGCGTGCCTTCTCGCCAGGCGGTTGAGCCCCTTGATAGCCGCATGAAGCAGCTTGGCATCGGTCGGAAAGGTGATGGCCTTCGGCTGCACCGTGGTGTCGACGGTGACGCGCTTGAGGTCCTGGCCGCGTAACGCGCCGGCCTCGTGCGCCACCCGCAGGCTCTCCGCCAGCAGCAGCTCCAACTTGTCGCCGAGCCGCTTGCGCCAATGGCTCAGGTCCGAGCGCTCGTGCGGGAAGGCATGCTGAAAGAACTCTTGCCCGGTGAAGAACTGGAAATACGGGTCGTGAACCCAGCGCTCGCAAACGCCCTCATCGGACAGCCCGTAAGTGTGCTT
>NZ_JBVVOT010000054.1:0-16461 GCF_055807455.1 Bradyrhizobium sp. Kon58 | reverse complement strand
CACGAAGGACACGTTAAAACCATCGCGCAGGGAAGGCCGGGCGATCCGGCGAACCTGTGGTCCACCCCGTGTGCATTTCTGTCGCGCACGGACCTGCGGGTGCCAGCCGGCGCCCGGCCTTCCCTGCGCCCTTGTCTCAACGAGGGTGATGCGATCGGGCAAAACTCGGGCGGAACGCGCCGCGAGACCGCGAACTCTCGTCCGCTGTTTGGATCGTATATCGGCGCGAAGACCAGTCATTCCACTCTCGCTGTCGTCGCCCGGCTTGACCGGGCGACCCAGTACTCCGAGACGATCGTGATTAAGAAGAGAAGCCGCGGCGTACTGGATGCCCCGGTCGAGCCGGGGCATGACAGCCTAGCGCGATCCCATCAGTTCCAATGTGGAAAGATTGGAACGGGGAGAATTCGCCCCGGTTAGCTCCCACTGCCGAAGAAATCCGCTTCTTGGATGAGCCATGACCGATCTATCTATCGATGCTCGACTGCTTGCCCCTGACAATGACCGGCACGGCGCCAATCTCACGGTCGTCGCTGTCGCGGCGGCAATTCTTCTGGCGGGCGCAGCGGCCTTGTCAGGCACGATCTCGTGGCAACAGGGATTGTTGTTTCTTCTCGGAGGCGCACTTGGCCTGACGCTGTACCATGCGCTGTTCGGGTTCACCTCGGCCTGGCGCGTCTTCATTGTGGCGCGACGGGGCGCCGGTCTCCGTGCGCAAATGGTCATGCTGGCGCTGGCGACGGCCCTGTTCTTTCCGGCCCTCGCGCAAGGTACGCTGTTCGGCGTCGCCGTGCATGGTGAGCTCGGCGCGGTGGGCGTGGGCATGCTGACCGGGGCGTTCCTGTTCGGCCTTGGAATGCAGCTCGGCGGCGGCTGCGCATCGGGAACGCTTTATACCGCTGGCGGCGGCAACACCCGCATGCTGGTGACACTGGCGGCCTTCATCGCCGGATCGACGCTCGGTGCGTTGCATCTGCCGTGGTGGAGCGCGCTGCCGAACATCGGCGCGGTCTCGTTGATCGAACGGCTCGGCTGGCTCCCGGCGCTCGTGCTCTGCTGGACTGTGATGGCTGCGATCTACCTCATCACCGTCAGGGCCGAGATCGGCCGGCACGGCGAACTCGAGCCGGGAGCGCGGACGAAGCTGCAAGGCCTACGCCGCTTCATGCAGGGGCCGTGGCCGCTGCTGTGGGGCGCGATCCTGCTCGCGATCGGAAATTTCGCCACGCTGTATCTCGCAGGGCGCCCATGGGGCATCACCTCCGCTTTCGCGCTCTGGGGATCGAAGATCCTGATGGGCGTCGGCGTCGACGTCGCGTCATGGCCCTATTGGCAGGGCCCGCGCGCTCCATCGCTGCAGCAAAGCGTCTTCGCCGACATCACCTCCGTGATGGATTTCGGCATCATCCTCGGAGCGTTGCTGGCCGCGGGCCTCGCCGGCAAATTCCATCCGACATGGCGCATCTCCGCATCCTCGCTGGTCGCCGCCATCATCGGCGGCCTGCTTCTCGGGTATGGCGCCCGGCTCGCCTATGGCTGCAATATCGGCGCTTATGTCAGCGGGATTGCATCGGGCAGCCTGCATGGCTGGTGCTGGCTGGTCGCGGCTTTTCTCGGCAACATTCTGGGGACACAGCTCCGACCGCTGTTCGGCCTGGCCGTCGAGCGGTAGGTCTTCGTCTGCGTGCTGTTTCGTCAGACCGTCATGGCGGGACCGACGATTGAACTCAACGCATCATCATCCGCGCGATCGCTTCCCCAATCACCACCGTCGTGAAGTGGGTGTTGGCCCGGCAATCCGATGGCATGATCGAGGCGTCGGCGACGCGTAAGCCCGCGATACCCTTCACTGTGCCGTCAGGGTTGACCACGCCGTCGGCGTCGTTGACGCCGGTCATGCGGCAACTGCCGGCAGCGTGCTGGATATCGCCGGTCTCACGGCGCAGCAGTGCGTCGAGCTCGTGATCGGGCAAGGCCGCAGCCTGGGGCAGCGTCAGATCCGTGTCGGCGAGCCGGATCCAATCGGTGATGCCTGATAGCGCCGGCTGGGCGGTGATCACGGCAAGCCGCCTCACCGCGTCCATCATGCGCAGCATGTCGCGGGGATCGGCCAGCATGTTTTCCTCGACGACCGGATCGATCGCGGGGTCGGTCGAGGCCAGCTTGAGCGTGCCACGCGAATACGCGTTGAACAGCCCGGCACCGATCGCGCCCGGCACACCGATGCCGCGGTGGTTGAAGGCGATCAGGATCATGTCGCGCTTGCCGCCGTTGGCGAGGCCCGACGAATAGGTCACGCAGCAATTGGTGTGGCGGGTGTCGGGATCGGCGGGCCGCAGGTTTTCGTGGAGCTGGATCGTGGCGCGAAACAACGGGTGGTCGAAGAAGTGCCGGCCGACCGGCAAGTCCCGCTCGACGGCGATCCCCATCGCCTTCAGCTCATCCGCAGGTCCGATGCCCGAGCGCAGCAGGATTGCCGGACTGTGGATGGCGCCGGCGCACAGCACGATCTGGCGTGCGCTGATCTCGCTGGTGCCCTGCCCCTCGATGTGAACGCGAAGGCCGGTCGCCCGGCCGTCGCTGATCAGCACGCGGTCGACCAGTGCCTGCCCGCGAATCTCCAGATTGGCGCGGCCACGCGCGGGCTCCAGATACCCCTCATTGGTGGTGATGCGGCGGCTGTCGCGGCTGTTGATGGGATAGCAGGCGACCCCCTCGCCGTCCGGGCCGTTGACGTCTGCGCACCAGGGATAGCCGCTCGCCAGCGCCGCATCGCGCAAGCCGCGATCGATCGGTCCCCATTTGTCCGGCGGCGCGCGATAGACCGGCAGCGGTCCGCCGCGTCCGTGGCCGGCGGCGTCGCCGAATTCCAGATCATCCTCGATCACCGAGAACAACGGCATCACGTCCTTGGCCGACCAGCCGGTGCAGCCATTGGCGGCCCATTCGTCGAACGCATCGGCGACGCCGCGGATGGCGATCTGGCCGTTCATCATCGACGAGCCGCCGAGCCCCTTGCCGCGCCAGTAGAAGCGCGGCTCCTGGCCGGCCACACGGCGCGTCAGAAGATCAGGCCATTGCCATTTCTCCTGGTACTCGCGCTTGTGGATGATCGGGATGGGATTTGGCGTCCTCACCTCCCACGGCGCCTCGTCGGCGCGCCAATCGAGGCCCGCCTCGAGCAGCAGGACGCGCCGTGCGGGATCCTCCGAGAGCCGTGCCGCAACAGCGGCGCCGGCCGAGCCCCCGCCGACAACAATGACATCGTACATCGCGCTACTTCTCAACGTTCCAGAACACCGGGATGGCCGACGGTATCAGACCGCGCAAGGTCGCGCGAGAGGCGGCGGGTTGGGCGAACTGGCCCCACGGTATTGCGGGCGCCTGATCGTACATGACGGCCTGGATCTCGCCTGCGATCTTCTTGCGATCCTCCTCGGCGGGCGCCTTGGCAAAGGCTTCCATCAGCGGCGCGATGCGCGCATCGCACTGCCATCCGGTGAAATCGGCGCAGTTGAAGGCGACCATGACGTTGGTCAGCGGCGAGCCGAGGTCAAAACCGCCGGCGTGAACGCCATAGACGCTCCAGCCCTCCTTCTTGGCGCGGCGCGCCAGCACGCTCGCCCAGTCCATCACCTGGAGGTCGACGTTGAACCCGGCCTGTTTCAGCCGCTCGGCCAGCACCTGCGCCGAAACACGCGGGGCCTCGAGATCGTTGGCCTCCATCACGACAACAGGCTCACCGGCATATTTCGTCGCCTTCAGCGCGGCCTTCGCCGCTTCGATCGATGGCTTGGCGGCGGCTTCCGTGCCGGCCTTGCTGTCATAGGTGGTGCCGCAGGTGAAGTACGTCGCGCAAGGCGCCGCGTATTTGGCGTCCAGGCCGAGTGCGTCCAGCACCTCGCGCTGATCGACCAGCTTCCACAGCACGCGCCTGATGGCGGGATCGTCGAACGGCTTTGATGCCGCGTTGAGGCGATAGGCGCCCGCGAACATGTTGCCGCCGGTGAAATTGACGAGCTTCACGCGTGCGTTCTTCTCCATGGTCGGCAGCAGATCGAACGGCGCGTATTGCATGAAATCGACTTCGCCGGCCTGCAGCGCGGAGGCTGCGGTCGCACCATCTGGAATGACGCGGATCTCGAGCGTGTCGATGTTGACGCGCTTGCCGCCGGCGAGGAAGTCGGCAGGCTCGGGACGCGGCACGTAATCGGCGAACTTCTTCAGGACCATGCGATCACCGGTGCGGTGATCGGCCTTGCTGTAGACGAACGGACCGGAGCCGACGATCTCGGTAATGCGCTGGTCGCCGGGCGTTTTGGCAATGCGCTCGGGCATCATGAAGGCCACCGGACTGACGGGATTGCCGAGCGCGTCGATGACCAGACCGGACGGCTCCTTCAGCGTCAGCACGAAGGTTTTTGCGTCGGTCGGTTCGAGCGAGGCAGTGATTGCAAAAATGCGGCGGCCGAGCGCGCTGCGGGTGCCCCAACGGCGCAGCGAGGCGACGCAATCGGCGGCGGTGACCGGCTGGCCGTCATGCCATTTCAGGCCGTCGCGTAGCGTGAAACTGTAGGTCAGGCCATCGGCCGAGACCTTCCAGTCCTGCACCATCTGCGGCTTGATCTCGCCTTTGGAATCCTTCGCGAACAGCGTGTCGAACACCATGTAGCCGAACGTGCGCGTAATGTAGGCTGTGGAGAAATGCGGATCGAGCGTGACGATCTCCGCCTCGAGCACCGCGACGAGATTGCCTGCGGCATGCGCGGGTGGCGCGGTCAGCGCCAAGGCGAACAGCGCCGGAATGAAAGCCTTCAGTTTGGACATGGAATGAATTTGCCTTTTGACGGAGACGTTAGAGTCGCCAGACAAAAAGCAATGTTCATGCCCGGAGGGCCGAAACACGTATGCGCTCACGGCTATCTGCCGCGCGTTTGCGCGCCACACCCTCGCTGTCATCGCCCGGCTTGACCGGGCGATCCGGTATTCCAGAGAAAGCTATGATTGAGCCGAGAGGTCGCGGCGTACTGGATGCCCCGCCTCCGCGGGGCATGACACTGTCGATATGGCGACGGCCCGCGGACTACCCGATCACCCTGCCGAACTTGTTCGACTTCGGGAATCCCTTC
The DNA here is from genome assembly GCF_055807455.1 of Bradyrhizobium sp. Kon58. Classification (NCBI taxonomy): domain Bacteria; kingdom Pseudomonadati; phylum Pseudomonadota; class Alphaproteobacteria; order Hyphomicrobiales; family Nitrobacteraceae; genus Bradyrhizobium; species Bradyrhizobium sp. Kon58. The sequence continues at coordinate 11,332 of NZ_JBVVOT010000054.1, read as the reverse complement.
GGCGCGAGGCGGCCGGCATCACCGCGGTTGCCTCGCCACTCGGCGAGCTCCTTCATGGTCGCAGAGAATTCCCGGCCCGCGGAATCCTTCCAGGTCAGGCCCGCCTTGGCGTCGAACACAGCGACGTCGGAAAGACCGCCATCCTTGTATTTCTGCAGGCGCGCACCGCGGCCACGCGGCATCTCCTGAACCTGGTCGAGCGGGAAAAGCAGCATCTTGCGGTTCTCGCCGATGACCGCGACGGTGTCGCCGAGCACTTCGGTGACCGTGCGCGCCTCGTTCGGCATGTCGACGTTGAGGACCTGCTTGCCCTTCTTGGTGGTGCCGACGCAATCGTCTTCGTTGACGACAAAGCCCTGGCCCTCGTGGCTCGCGACCAGGAATTTGCGTCCGCCCTTGTTGACGAACAGCGTGACCGGCGCGGCCTCCGGCTCGAGATCGATGAACTGGCGGATCGGCTCGCCGTGACCGCGGCCGCCCGGAAGTTTTGCGACATCGAGCGAGTAGAATTTTCCGTTGGTGGCGAACAGCAGCAGCTTCGAGGTCGTTTCCGCGAAGAACGCGAACCCGAGCTTGTCGTCCTGCTTGAAGGCGAGCCCCGAGAGATCCTCGACGTGGCCCTTGAGGGTGCGGATCCAGCCTTTGTCGGAGACGACCACGGTCACCGGCTCGCGCTCGACCAGGGCCTCCTCGATCGCGGCGAGATCGTGCTCTGGCGCGTCCGCAAAGGTGGTGCGGCGCTTGCCGAGCGGCGTCTTCGGTCCGAACATGTCGCGGACCTTGCCGACCTGCTCGGCGACCTTCTTCCACTGCTCGGGCTCCGACGCCAGCAATCCCTCGATGCCCTTCAGCTCCTTGCGAAGATCCTTGTCCTCGCTGCGGATCTCCATCTCCTCGAGCTTGCGCAGGCTTCGCAGCCGCATGTTGAGGATGGCTTCGGCCTGCACCTCGGTGAGCTTGAACGCCTTGATCAACGCCGGCTTCGGCTCGTCCTCGTTGCGGATGATCCTGATCACCTCGTCGATGTTCAGATACGCAATCAGCAAGCCGCCGAGAATCTCCAGCCGGCGCTCGATCTCGGCCTTGCGATGGTTGGTGCGGCGGATCAGCACGTCGCGCAGATGGTCGAGCCATTCGCGCAGGCACTCAGCGAGCCCCACCACCTTGGGGACGCGGCCCTTGATCAGCACGTTCAGGTTCAGCGGAATCTTGTTTTCGAGCTCGGTCAGCCGGAACAGCGATTCCATCATCAGTGCGGGATCGACGTTCTTCGACTTCGGCTCGATCACGATGCGTACGTCTTCGGCCGATTCGTCCCTGATATCGCCGACCAGCGGCAGCTTCTTCTGGTCCAGCAGCTCGGCGATCTTCTCGATCAGCCGCGACTTCTGCACCAGAAAGGGTATCTCGGTGACCACGACGACCCAGGTGCCGCGCGCGCCCTCTTCCTGCTCCCATCGGGAGCGGACGCGGAACGAGCCGCGGCCGGTGGTGTAGGCTTCAGCGATCGCCTGCTTGGAATCGACGCAGATGCCGCCGGTCGGGAAATCCGGCCCCTTGACCCATTTCAGCAGCGCCCTGGATTTCGCATCGGGCTTCTCGATCAGATGCAGCGCGGCCTCGCAGAGCTCGGCCGCGTTGTGCGGCGGGATCGAGGTCGCCATGCCGACCGCGATACCTTGCGCACCGTTGGCGAGCAGGTTCGGGAAGCCGCCGGGCAGCACGATCGGCTCTTTCGACTGGCCATCGTAATTGGGGCGGAATTCGACCCCGTCCTCGTCGATGCCGTCGAGCAGAAGCCGCGCGACGTCGGTCATGCGCGCTTCGGTGTAGCGATAGGCGGCCGGATTATCGCCGTCGATATTGCCGAAATTGCCCTGGCCGTCGACCAGTGGATAGCGCGAGGAGAAATCCTGGGCGAGACGCACCATGGCGTCGTAGATCGCCTGGTCGCCATGCGGATGGAACGAGCCCATCACGTCGCCGACGATTTTGGCGGATTTCTTGAAAGCTGTGCCCGGATCAAGCCGTAGCAGGCGCATGCCATAGAGGATACGCCGGTGCACCGGCTTCAGGCCGTCGCGGGCATCCGGCAGCGCGCGGTGCATGATGGTGGAGAGCGCATAGGCGAGATAGCGCTCTTCCAGCGCCTCACGCAGCGGCACCTCGTGAATTTCGGCCGGTTCCTCCGGCGGAATCAATCGTTTTCCCATGCCGCCCGGTTAAACCGTGGAAGCGAATCGGGCAAGGATCGATTGGTTCCCTGTGGGCGGCCTACTGGCCGGCCCAGCCTGCGGTGAAGGTCTGGGTGGGTTGGGCGTTTTTGGCCTGCGTGGTGGCCGGGGCATTGGGCAGGCACCGCCGCGCCGTCTCGATCTCGGCCTCCGTCGCGCCCTTGGACCGCGCCCATGCCTCTGCGGCCGCAGCGGAATATTTGGCCACGTAGAATCTGACGACGGTACAGGAGGCACGGCGAAAGACGCCCGGCTGCTCACCCGCGAGGGCGTCCGGCGCCAGCGCCATCAGCGCTGCCGATATCACAAGTCCCTTGATCAGCATCAGGATATCCCCGGTTGGAACCCCGAGGGCAAGTCAGGGAAACCCGATTTCGTTCCACGGGGGACCGGCATATTGCGACAATGCAGAGCCGCGCCAGGCTCATGGCGTGGGAATCGCGGCCTTTGCCTGTTGTCGCGTCAGCGCGTTGATGAAGCCTGCCCGCGCGTCGGAATGGCCCTGCCCGCGCGGCTCCAGCACGTGGCGCAACAGGAACAGGCCGGTCAGTCGAAAGCCGTCCTGAAGATCCTGGTCGGTGAGGTCGCCCTGCACCTCGCCTTGGCGCAGGAACGGCGGCAGCCGCAACAGGCGGTCGCGCCACGGCTCGCCGGCTCCGCGCGACACCGCGCCGCCGGATTTGGGCGAGACGTAGATCAGGTCGTTGGTTTCTCCGGTCACGGCGCAGTTTTCCAGCGCCAGCCCGAAGCCGAGTTCGGTGAGCATCGCCAGTTCGAAATGGATCACGTGTACGGCGGCGCTGCCGATGTCGTCGAAATCGTCCAGCGCATGTTCGAGCAGCGCCAGCAGGTTTTCGTGCGGATCGCGTTCCGGCAGCAATCGCGCGATCGAGGCGAGATGGGTGATGCCGTAGACGCCGTGGGATGATCCCAGCAGCGTCGCCGCCCGCAGCTTGAGGCCCTCGATGGCATAGGTGCCGAGATGCTCGTCGAGCCGCGCCCGCCACACCACGCCGAGGCTGTTGCCGGGCTGCAGCAAGGGCCGCATCCGCGAGCCGGCGCCGCCGCGGACGAGACCGAGATGGCGGCCGTGGGCGCGGGTCAGCAGTTCGACGATGGCGCTGCTCTCGCCATGCCGCCGCACCCCCAGCACGATGCCTTCGTCGGTCCATTCCATCGGTGAAGTCTAGCGGATTCCGGTCTTCAATCGTAGTGCGGATTGGCGGGATTGCGCGCCGCCAATCCACCTGACGCCTTACGCGTTGAACCAGCCCTGCGCGTCGCCGCGGAACGAGAAATACAATCCCATCGCCGTCAGCACGCAGGAGACGATCTCGATGGCGCTGTCGAGTTCCATGCCCTTCTCGCCGATAATCTGGCCGAGCGAGATCACCGACAATACGAGTGCTGCCGCCAGCACCCAGCGCGGCCAGTTCTTGCGCCCGCGCGCGGCCAGCCGGACGAAATACACCAGCAGCAGGATCATGCCGCCGGCAAGCAGCGACGACGTCATGATCATCTGTTCGGTCATCTCGGCATTCGGCGTGCGGTCCTGCACCGCCACCGACAAGGCATCCAGCATCAACGATGCATAGAGCAACGCTTCGAAGCGCCGTACGTTGCTGGGTACGCTCATCGCCGACCGATCTTTTTCTTGGTTATTCTTTGGGAAATTCCAGGCCCATCTCGCGGTAGCGATCGGGATCGTCGCTCCAGTTCTCGCGCACCTTGACGAACAAGAACAAGTGCACCGGCACGCCCAGGATCTCGCCGATCTCCTTGCGCGAGTCCGCTCCGATCGACTTGATGGTGGCGCCGCCCGCGCCGAGCACGATCTTGCGCTGGCTTTCGCGCTCGACGAAAATCGTCTGCTCGATGCGCACCGATTTGTCCTTGCGCTCCTCCCACTTGTCGGTCTCGACCGTGGACTGGTAGGGCAATTCCTGGTGCAGCTTGCGAAAGATCTTCTCGCGGGTGATCTCGGCCGCAAGCTGCCGCATCGGCGCGTCCGACATCTGGTCTTCGGGATAGAGGAACGGCCCCGGCGGCACGATCTCGGCCAGTGTATGCCTGAGGTCGTCGACGCCGTCGCCGGAGATCGCCGCGATCATGAAGGTCTTTGCGAACGCCATGCGCTCGTTGGCGGCCTGCGCCAGCGCCAGCAGCTTCTCGCGCTGGACCAGGTCGACCTTGTTGATGACCAAAATCTTCTCGTGCTTGACGCTTGCGACCTTGGTGAGGATCGCCTCAGCCTCCTCGTCGATGCCGGCCTTGGCATCCAGCAGCACGCAGACGAGGTCGGCGTCATGCGCGCCGCTCCAGGCGGTCGAGACCATGGCGCGGTCGAGCCGGCGCTTGGGCAGGAAGATGCCGGGCGTATCGACCAGGATGATCTGCGAATTGTTCTCGATCACGATGCCGCGGATCAGCGCGCGCGTTGTCTGCACCTTGCGCGAGACGATCGTGACCTTGGCCCCGACCAGCGCATTGACCAGCGTGGATTTGCCGACGTTCGGCGCGCCGATCAGCGCGACGAAGCCGCAGCGCGTAGCAGTGGGCGCCTCGCCGCTTGCTTCAACCGTCATTGCCGCCGCCAACGCCTTCACGTTCGATCATCACTGAAGCTGCCACCTTCTCTGCCGCGCGCTTGCTGCCGCCGATGCCTTCCGCCGGAGCGAGTCCCGGAAGATCGACCGCGACGCGGAATTGCGGATCATGATGCGGGCCGGTGCGCTCGACCTCGCGATAAACGGGCGTCGGCAATCCCTTGCCCTGCGCCCATTCCTGGAGAACTGTCTTGGGATCGCGCAACGGACGCCGCGGCTTGTGCATGCGCTCGGTCCAGTTGCGCTTGACGAAGTCGGCCGCCGCCGCGTAGCCGCCGTCGAGGAAGACGGCGCCGATCACGGCCTCGCAGATGTCGCCGAGCACGCTCTTGCGCAGGCGCGCGTCGGCGCTGGGGCCGACCGAGCCGAGCTTGATGTCGTCGAGCAGACCGAGCGACTTGGCGACGTCGGCGCAGCTCTCCTTGCGCACCAGTTCGGCAAGTCGCTTGGACATCTCGCCTTCGTCGGCGTTCGGGAAGGCGTGATAGAGCATGTCGGAGACGACGAGCCCGAGCACGTGGTCGCCGAGGAATTCCAGCCGCTGATAGCTGTCGCCGCGCTTGCGCCCGGACTTCAGCGCGGAGACATGCGTGATGCCTTGCATCAAGAGGTTCGGATCGGCAAAGTTGTAGCCGATGCGTGCCTCGAGCCCCGCATTCGCATCCAAGCCCCTGGCCTTGCTGCTCCGCACCCGCTTCTTCTTTGCAGGCGTCTTGATCTCAGGCGTCTTGTTCTCAAGGCTCTTGGTCGCAGCTTCGCCGTCGGGGCCCACTTGCGCCTCGGTCGGCAGGGTCGCGATGTCCTTGGCTTCGTCTTTCATCGGACGATTTTGAAGAAGCGATTCCAGCGCACCGCCCACGGCCAGCGCCAGAACATCCAGGCATGCTCGCCTTCGGCGATCGAGAAGAAGATCATCTGGGCGCGCCCGATCAAATTCTCCTGCGGCACGTAGCCGACCTGGCCGAGGAAGCGGCTGTCAGTGGAATTGTCGCGATTGTCGCCCATCATGAAGAAGTGGCCGGTCGGCACGGTGTAGACATTGGTGTTGTCGACGTAGCCGTTGTCGGCGCAGTCCAGCGTTTCGTAGGACACGCCGTTCGGCAGCGTTTCTTTCCAACGCTTCACCCGGGAGACGCCGCTGCCTTCGGCGCCGCAGGGATCCTCGCCGACAAATTCGCTCATGCGCTGCCGCTCGACCGGCGTGTCGTTGATGTAGAGCAGCCCGTCCCGCATCTGGATGCGGTCGCCGGGCAGACCGATCACGCGCTTGATGTAGTCGGTGGAATCGTCCTTCGGCAGGCGGAATACGACGATGTCGCCGCGGTTCGGGTCCGAGCCCCAGATCCGCCCCGAGAACAGTGGCGGCGAGAACGGGATCGAGTAGTGGCTGTAGCCGTAGGAATATTTCGAGACGAACAGATAGTCGCCGACCAGCAACGTCGCCTTCATCGAGCCGGATGGGATGTTGAACGGCTGAAACAGGAAGGTGCGGATCACCAGCGCGATCAGGAGAGCGTGGATCACGACCCGGATCGTTTCGCCGACGCCGCTCTCAGTTTTCGTTCCTGAAGTCACGCTCATTGCTCTCTCAATTCCGGCGGGCGGTCACAGCGCGCCCTCCTCCCGCGAACAGCCCATCGCTCGCGGCCCAAGGAGATTGTCCTGATTCTGATAATGAGGGCCAATTCCGGCGTAAAGCCGAATTCGCCCAGCCTGATTTGCGTCCGCGGACTTTTAGACGGTTGTCGGAGGCCACGCAATCAAGGATCGCATCAAAACTGCATAAGCATTTGATTTTGAATGCGAATTATAAAATGATCGGTGCCCAATCAGGGTTTGGCCAGCGGCACGGCGGAAATGATGACGAAGGCCTGTGCCAACGGCCAGTCATCGGTGATCGACAGGTCGATCTGCGCCGCGAACCCCTCCGGCGTCAGGGCCTGGAGCCGGGCCAGCGCCCCGCCCGTCAATTGCATGGTTGGCCGCCCTCCCGGCAGGTTGACCACCCCCATGTCGCGCCACCAGACGCCGCGCCTGATGCCGGTGCCGAGCGCCTTGGAACAGGCCTCCTTGGCGGCGAAGCGTTTGGCGTAGGTTGCCACCACCATCTTCTCGTTCTTGGCGCGCCGTTCCGCCTTGGCCCGCTCGGCCGCGGTGAAGATGCGGTCGAGGAAGCGCTCGCCATGGCGGTCGATCACCTTGCCGACACGGGTGATGTCGATCAGGTCGGAGCCGATGCCGATGATCATGCCCGGCTCCGGCCGCGGTCCATCGCCGCGCGCATGCTGCGCACCGTCTCGGCGAGACCGACGAACAGGGCTTCGCCGATCATGTAGTAGCCGATGTTGAGCTCCATGATCTCAGGCAAGCCGGCGATCGTCTCCGCCGTCGCATAGTCCAGCCCGTGTCCGGCGTGAACCTCCAGCCCCGCTTCCCTCGCCAGCTTCGCCCCCGCCACGATTCGCCGCCATTCGGCCGCGGCCTTATCAGTGTGACCGTCGACGACGGCGTCGCACCAGGCGCCGGTGTGGATCTCGATCACGGGCGCGCGCAGCCGCGCCGCCATCTCGATCTGGGCGGGATCGGCCGCGATGAACAGCGACACCCGGATGCCGGCATCGTTCAGCCGCGCGATATAGGGCCCCAGCGCATTGTGCTGGCCGACGACGTCGAGCCCGCCTTCGGTCGTCACCTCCTGGCGCCGCTCCGGCACGAGGCACACCGCATGCGGCCTGGTGGCGAGCGAAATGCGCATCATGTCGTCGGTCGCCGCCATCTCGAGATTGAGCGGCTTGGAGATCTCCGCTTTCAGCCGCGCCATGTCCTCGTCGCGGATGTGCCGGCGATCCTCGCGCAAATGGGCGGTGATGCCGTCGGCACCGGCCTCGATGGCCAGCAGCGCCGCGCGCACCGGATCGGGATTGCGGCCGCCGCGGGCGTTACGCAGGGTCGCGACATGGTCGACATTGACGCCGAGGCGGAGCGGAGGTGCGGGCATTTCAGGACTCACGGAATCACAGGAATAGACCAGGACGGAAGGCGTCTATCCATTAACACGTTCGGCGCGGGCGACGACCGCCTTCGCGCGCAGCTGGGCCAGGATCGCGCTCAAATGCTTGAGATCGTAGACTTCGAGATCGATCGTCGTCTCCGTGAAATCCGGTGAGCGGCGCTGCATGCTGATGTTGTCGATGTTGCCGTCGTGCTCGGCGATCACGGTCGCGATCTGCGCCAGCGCGCCGGGCTCGTTGACGTTCTCGACCTTGATGCGGGCCGGGAAGCGTTGTGGCGTGGAGTCCTCGATGTCCCAGCGCACGTCGAGCCAGCGCTCCGGCTCTTCCTCGAAATCCTTCAGGGCCGGCGCCTGGATCGGGTAGATGGTGATGCCCTCGCCCGGCGTGACGATGCCGATGATGCGGTCACCGGGCACTGCGCCGCCGTTCGGCGCGAACTTCACCGGCAGGTCGGAGTTGATGCCGCGGATCGGGATCGCGACCGGGCTGCGCGGCGGTTCGGACGACTTCTCCTTGAGCTTGCCGGCAAGCCCCTTCTTGACGCCGTAGCGCGCGATGCGCTCCTCCTTGTAGTCGGGATACATCGCACGCGCGACGTGGGAGGCCTTGATCTCGCCGCGTCCCACAGCCGCCATGACGTCCTCGATCGAGGTCCGCGCGAGTCGCGGCAGCGCGCCCTTGAGCTTGTCGTCGGCGTATTCGATCTTGGCGCGCTCGAACAGGCGCTCGACGATGCGCCGGCCGAGACCGACATATTGATCGCGCACCGCAGTCCTGGTGGCGCGACGGATCGCGGCGCGCGCCTTGCCGGTGACCGCGAGCGTTTCCCAGGCGGACGGCGGCGCCGCTTGCGCTTCGGAGGTCAGCACCTCGACCTCGTCGCCGTTCTGGAGCTCCGAGGACAGCGGCGCAAACTGGCCGTTGATCTTGCAGCCCACCGCGCTGTTGCCGACGTCGGTATGCACGGCATAGGCGAAGTCGATCACGTTGGCATGGCGCGGCAGCGCGATCAGCTTGCCCTTCGGGGTGAAGCAGAACACCTGGTCGTGGAACAGCTCGAGCTTGGTGTGCTCGAGGAATTCCTCGGGATTGGCGCTCTCCGAAAGGATACCGATGGTGTGGCGCAACCAGGCGAACGCATTGGACTCGCGCTTGAGAAATTCGGTCGGCGAGCCCACGCCTTCCTTGTAGAAGACGTGCGCGGCGATGCCGCGCTCGGCGATCTGGTCCATCGCCTCGGTGCGGATCTGCAACTCGACCCGCTGGTTGCCGGGGCCGATCACGGTGGTGTGGATCGAGCGGTAGTCGTTCTGCTTCGGCGTCGAGATGTAGTCCTTGAACCGCCCGGGCACGACCGGCCAGTTCGTGTGGACGATGCCGAGCGCGCGGTAGCAAGCCTCGATGTCGTTGACCACAACGCGGAAGCCGAAGATGTCGGACAATTGCTCGAAGCCGACCGACTTGCGCTCCATCTTGGTCCAGATCGAGAATGGCTTCTTGCGGCGGCCATAGACCCGCGCCCCCAGGCCCCGGTGCCGCAGATTGTTGGAGAGCTGGTCCTCGATTTCGCCGATCAGATTGCGGTTGCGCTCGGCCAGCGCATCGAGCCGCTGCATCACCACCGAATAGGCTTCCGGGTCGAGGGTCCGGAACGACAGGTCCTCCAGCTCCTCGCGCATTTCCTGCATGCCCATGCGCCCGGCCAGCGGCGCATAGATATCGAGCGTCTCTTCGGCAATGCGCCGTCGCGATTCCGTCGGCACGAAGTCCAGCGTGCGCATGTTGTGCAGGCGATCGGCGAGCTTCACCAGGAGCACGCGGACGTCGTCGGCAATGGCCAGCAACAATTTGCGCAGATTCTCGGCCTGCTTGGCCTCCCGCGACACCAGCTCCAGCCGCTTCAGCTTGGTCAGGCCCTCGACCAGCGCGCCGATCTCGGGCCCGAAGATCTGGTCGATCTCGGCCCGCGTCGCTTCGGTGTCCTCGATCGTGTCGTGAAGCAGCGCAGCCACGATGGTGGCGTCGTCGAGCTTCAGGTCGGTCAGAATCGCCGCCACTTCGAGCGGATGGGAGAAGTACGGGTCGCCCGAGGCGCGGGTCTGCGAGCCGTGCGCCTTCATGGCGTAGACATAGGCGCGGTTCAGCAAATCTTCGTCGGTGTTGGGATTGTAGGACCTGACGCGCTCGACGAGGTCATATTGACGCATCATGCGTGCGCGAGGCTTCGCCGGGCGCGCCACCGGCGCAGTCGGGGCCACGGCAACCGATTCGGTTGCGGCCTGCATCTGCGTTGGTGTGCGGCGTCGATATACCATGCCGTCCTGCCTTCAAACGGGCCACGACAGAGCCCGTTGTATACATCTTAGCTCCGATCGCGCGCGTGTCCGATCAATTCGGTGACAGGGACAGGCGCGAACCGATGACGCTATGGTAACCACGAAAACGCCAACAAAAGCAAAGGCCCGAACAACGGTTCGGGCCTTTGATCAGATCACAAAGAAGTCGATGAGCGCGATGGGACGATTACTCGTCCTCCTCGGGCTGCTCCTCGGGCGGCGCCAAGCCTTCGAGACCCTTCAGGAGCTCTTCTTCCGTCATGCGCTCAACGGCGACTTCGGTATCGTCTGCATCCACGCTTGCACCGGCGGAACCGATCAGCGGTACGGTGTCGGGCTCGGGCTCGTCGACCTCGACGAATTTCTGCAGCGAGTGCACCAGCTCCTCGCGGAGGTCCTCCGGCGAAATGGTGGTCTCAGCAATTTCGCGCAAAGACACAACAGGGTTCTTGTCGTTATCGCGGTCAACCGTTAGTTGTGAACCAGACGAAATCATGCGGGCACGGTGGGCGGCCAGCAGGACCAGGTCAAACCGGTTGTCGACCTTGTCGATACAATCTTCTACGGTGACGCGAGCCATCGACTGTCGCTCCGTTGTGGGTGGGACGAAATATGTGGATGAATGGCGGTAGTTATAGGGGCCGGGAGGGTTTCGCAAGGCCAATTTGTGATTTGGCCTCGCCAAACGGCTCTGCTACCCCCACATTGGGGCTGGGATGGGTGGTTTCCCGGGCCGCTGGGGACGGCGGCGCCGGGAGTGTGCAAGTTGGCCATAACTATACCTTGATTGCCCCGACTTCTCCGGATTTGCGGTTTCGACGGGTTTCGGCGGGACTTTAGAAGTGCGCGGCTTGCTGTCGCCGCGCCAACAATAAACGATCAATCACGAACTCTACGCGAGCAAACTGAATGTCACCTTCCTCTTCCGACAAGATCGCGCTCTTCATCGATGGAGCCAATCTCTACGCGACGGCGAAAACTCTGGGCTTCGATATCGATTACAAGCGCCTGCTGAAGGAGTTTCAGAGTCGCGGGACGCTGCTGAGGGCGTTCTACTACACCGCCATCATCGAGGATCAGGAGTACTCCTCGATCCGGCCGCTGATCGACTGGCTCGACTACAACGGCTACACCGTCGTCAC
>NZ_JBVVOT010000053.1:0-23155 GCF_055807455.1 Bradyrhizobium sp. Kon58 | reverse complement strand
TGGACGACGACGGACAGCCCCGCACCGTCGATTCCGGCGACGTCAACGCCTACATCAAGGACATCACGGGCGAGGACTTCAGCGCCAAGGATTTTCGGACTTGGGCGGGAACCGTTCTGGCGGCGTTGGCGCTTGCCGAATTCAGGAAGTACGACAGCCAGGCCGAGGCGAAGCGCAACGTCGTCGCCGCGACCGAAAGCGTCTCGAAGCAGCTGGGCAACACACCGGCCATCTGCCGCAAGTGCTACGTGCACCCGGAAGTCCTGAACGCCTACATGTCAGGTGACCTCGTGAAGATGATTGAGGCCAAGATCGCGCAGAAGTTCAAGCGCCAGTACGCCAAGCTCACTTCCGACGAGATCGTGGTGCTGGCATTTCTCCGGAAGCGTCTCGATTCTCTGAAGGTGCCCGCCTAGCCGGGCCTACCCGGTCTCCGGACGCCTGCGTCCTCCTCGATGCCTCCAGGCAGGCCTCGGCTGGTGCTCTCGTCGGCAAAAGGGCCCTTCCATTCAAAGTTGGGCTGCTGGGCGTGGTGCGGGCCGGCGGGCGGTCGCTTACCGCGCGGGTTCGGCTTCCGTCCTCGCCATTCGCGCCTGCCGGCTCGGTAGAAGGACCCGTGCACAAGTCGCCGTCCCGATACCCGAAGCAACATCGTTCTTAGGTCGGACTAGCCTGGACAACGTAACGGCGGTCCGCTTGGGGCTAGGAGGTAATCGACAGTCTGGGACTATTTCAACCGCAGCGCCCACCCGGCGGCTTCTTCTTTGGCTTCGATCCACCTCAAGAGGCGTTCGCTCTCGCGCGTTCGCGCGCCTCACCGCCGTTGGCGGCGTTCGCGCCGCCGCTCGGCACGGTCGGCAGGTTGCCGCAGCGGAGGAACCGGCGCTGTCTCGGATACCATACTTCATCACGCAACTGCTCGCGTACTCGCGTCCGGAACTGAGCCATCAAGGAACCCTATCAGCCGATCGCGGATGATCTGCTCGGCCTCAATCATGATGCGGTCAATCAGCTCCTTGACCGTGGGGACATCATGGATCAGTCCGACCACCATACCGCAGCTCCAAGCACCGGCGTCCATATCGCCGTCAACCATCACCCTGGGGTAGACACCCGCGACCTGCTCATGGATGTCCTCGATCTTGAGGCTTGCCCCCTTCTCGCGCTCGACTTCCAGCAGGTGATCGACACCCTTATTCTTCAGCACGCGCTCGGTGTTTCGCAGGGCGCGCATCACCAGCACGGTATCGAGCTCGGTGGCTTTGACCAGCGCCTGCTTGACGTTGGCATGGACAGGAGCTTCCTTGGTCGCGACGAAGCGGGTGCCCATGTTCATGCCGGCGGCGCCCATTGACAGCGCAGCGACGAGGCTGCGCGCATCCGCCATGCCGCCCGACGCCACGAACGGAATCTTGAGTTCGTCCGCCGCACGCGGCAGCAAGATCATGTTCGGGATATCGTCCTCCCCGGGGTGGCCGCCGCATTCGAAGCCGTCGACGCTGACGGCATCGCACCCGATTTTTTCGGCTTTCAGCGAATGCCTCACCGAGGTGCATTTGTGGATCACCTTGATGCCGGCCGCCTTGAGCGCCGTCATGTACGCTTCCGGACTGCGGCCGGCGGTCTCCACCGCCTTGACGCCGCCTTCCCTGATGGCGGCGATGTATTCCGGATATGGCGGCGCGGTGAAGCTCGGCAGAAAGGTCAGGTTCACGCCGAACGGCTTGTCGGTCATGTCGCGGCAGCGCGCGATTTCCTTCGCCAGCAGCTCCGGCGTCCGCTGGGTCAGGCCCGTGATGATGCCGAGTCCGCCGGCGTTCGACACCGCGGCTGCCAGCTCGGCGAAGCCGACATAGTGCATACCGCCCTGGATGATCGGATGCTGGATGCCGAACAGTTCAGTGATTGCTGTCTTCACGTGCGCTTCTCCGCTTTCCGATCAGTTGACGATTTCAAACAAGCCGGCTGCGCCCATGCCACCGCCGATGCACATGGTCACCACGCCGTATTTCGCCTTGCGGCGCCGCCCCTCGATCAGGATGTGCCCCGCAAGCCGGCTGCCCGTCATGCCATAAGGATGGCCGATCGCGATTGAGCCGCCATTGACGTTCAGTTTGTCCGGATCGATGCCGAGCTTGTCGCGGCAGTAGATCACCTGGACGGCGTAGGCTTCGTTCAGCTCCCACAGATCGATGTCGTCGATCTTCAGGCCGTGCCGATTGAGAAGGCGCGGGATCGCCGCGACCGGACCGATCCCCATCTCGTCCGGCTCGACACCGGCGGCGACGAAGCCTCGGAAGACGCCGAGCGGCTTCAGGCCCTTCTTGGCGGCGGTCTTGTCGCTCATGAGGACGCAGGCCGATGCGCCGTCGGAGAGCTGGCTGGCATTGCCTGCCGTGATGGTCTTGCCTTCGAACACCGGCTTGATTTTCGCAAGGCCTTCCGCAGTGGTCTCGGGGCGCGGCCCCTCATCCGTCGACAGCGTCACCTGCTGATAGGTGACCTCCTTGGTGTCCTTGTTGACGACGGCCATCCTGGTCGTGATCGGGACGATCTCGTCATTGAAGCGGCCGGCCTGCATCGCGGCACCGATGCGGCGCTGACATTCGAGGCTGTATTCGTCCTGCCGGTCGCGGCCGATCTTGTAGCGCTCGGCGACGATTTCCGCAGTGTCGAGCATCGACATGTACATCTCCGGCTTCACCGCCATCAATTCATCGTCGACGGCGTGAAATCTGTTCATGTGCTCGTTCTGGACCAGGCTGATCGATTCGGCGCCGCCACCGATCGCGATCTCCACGCCATCGAGCACGATTGAGCGTGCCGCGACCGCTATGGCCTGCAGGCCGGACGCGCACTGCCGATCGATCGTGGTGCCGGCGACGGTGACCGGCAGGCCGGCGCGAATCGCACCCTTGCGCGCGACATTCATCACCATGGTGCCCTGCTGCATTGCGCAGCCCATCACCACGTCTTCGACTTCGCCCGGATCAATGCCCGCGCGCCTGACCGCCTCGGCCATCACATGACCAGCCATCGTCGGCCCCTCGGTGTTGTTTAGCGCGCCGCGATAGGCCTTGCCGACCCCGGTGCGGGCGGTGGAAACGATAACTGCCTCTGTCGTCATGGCTGCCTCTTTGGTTACGCTGCCGCGTCGAGCTGCACATAACGCAGCAAGTGGTGAGCGGGATCGCCGAACTGGATGTTGATGGAGGAGATTCGCTTGAAGTAATGGCCGACGTTCAATTCGTCGGTCATACCCATGCCGCCGTGGAGCTGCACCGCCTGGTCGGCGATGAACTTGCCGGCATACCCGACCTTCGATTTGGTACCGGATGCGAGGCGCGAAATACCGCTATCGCCGGCACGAAGGCTGAGATTGAGATGCTGCATCAGGGAAAGCGCCTCCTGATGGGCGATAAACATGTCGACCATCCGGTGTTGCAGCACCTGAAAGCTGCCGATGGTGACGCCGAACTGCTTTCTCGCCTTGGAGTACTCCAGCGTCGCCGAGTTCAGTTCGGCCATCGCGCCGACCGCCTCGGCACAGAGCGCGCCAATGGCCCTGTCACGGCAGCATTCGAGCAGGGCGACGCCTTCGCCCTCGCCGCCGAGCAGCTCGCCGCGAACATCGCGGAAGGTGATTTCCGCGGCGCGGCGGCCATCGATGGTCCTGAAGCTCCGCAGATCGAGGTTGGCCGCCCGCGCGTCGACGACGAACAGGCTGATGCCGTCGCGATCGTCGCGCTTGCCCTTAATGCGGGCGGAGACGATAAGATAGTCCGCCCAGGGCGCCGCGATGACGGCGGTCTTCTCCCCCGTGAGCATGTAATCGCTGCCGTCGCGCCGTGCCGTGGTCGCGACATTGGCGAGGTCGAAGCGCGAGGCTTTTTCGGTCCAGGCCAGCGCCCAGATCTTCTGTCCGGCGATGATATCGGGAATCAAGGCCTGCTTCTGCTCTTGGGACCCTGCATGCTCGATCAAGCCGCCCGCCAGCACGACCGTTTCGACGTACGGCTCCACGACGAGGTGGCGCCCGAACTCCTGGGCAACGATCATAGTGGAGAGCGGGCCGCCACCGAGTCCGCCGCACTCCTCGGAGAACGGCGCGGCGAGCAGGCCGAGCTCTGCAAAAGCACCCCACTGCTTGTGGCTCCAGCCCTCTTCGCTTGCTACGATTTTGCGGCGTGCCTCGAAGCTGTACTGGTCGCGCAGCATGCGCTGTACGCTGGAGCGCAACAATTCCTGCTCTTCCGTGAACTGGATATCCATCCGATCCTCTTTGTTGCGCTTTGCTAGAGACCGAGCACCGCTTTGGCGATGATGTTGCGCTGGATCTCGTTCGATCCGCCGTAGATGCTGAGCTTGCGCGCATTCAGGTATTTTTCCGACACGGTGTGGCCGTAATCGGGCCCCGGCATGAACTGATTTGCGCTCAACGGTTGCTCGCGAAGTGCGAGGCCGTAATTGCCAATGGCACGATGCGTCAGCTCGGTAATTCCCTGAAAGATCTCGGTGCCGCGGATTTTGAACAGCGAGGCCGCAGGACCCGGATCGATGCCGCGCGCCATTTGCGCAACGACCCGCAGCTCGGTGGCCTCTAGCGCAAGCACGTCGAGCTCGATCCGCCCGATCTCCTTGCAAAACTCGAGATGGGCCGGATCGTCCGCCCCGATCTCGGCCTTCACGATCTTCTTCAAGCGGTCGAGGTAGCGCGTCGACCGGCCGATCCCGGCCATGCTGGTGCGCTCGTTACCCAGCAGGAATTTTGCGTAGGTCCAGCCCTTGTTCTCCTCGCCGATCAGGTTCTCGACGGGGACGCGGACGTCCTCGAGGAAGACGTCATTGATCTCGTGCGATCCGTCGATCGTGATGATCGGACGCACGGTCACGCCAGGCGACTTCATGTCGATCAGGAGGAATGAGATGCCCGCCTGAGGCTTTGCGCCCGGATCAGTACGGACCAGGCAGAATATCCAGTCGGCGTGCTGCGCCAACGTTGTCCAGGTCTTGTGGCCGTTGACGATGTAGTAATCGCCGTCGCGCACGGCCTTGGTCCGGACGGTGGCGAGGTCCGAGCCCGACCCCGGCTCGGAATAGCCTTGGCACCACCAATCCTCACCCGAAAGGATCCGCGGCAAGAATTTCTGCTTTTGCGCGTCGCTACCGAAAGTGTATATGACCGGCCCCACCATGGTGACGCTGAATGCCAACGGCGGCAACGTGCCGGCCCGGCTCGTCTCCTGCTCGAAGATGAAACGTCGGGTAATCGACCAGCCGGGGCCGCCATATTCCCTAGGCCAGAGCGGTGCGATCCAGCCCTTTTTGTAGAGAATGCGGTGCCAGAGCAACGATTGCTCCTTGGTCAGGTCGGTCTCCGGATTGGGGACCCGCATTTCCTTCGGATAGTTTTCGGCGATGAAAGCGCGTACCTCGTCACGGAAGGCCGCGTCTTCGGGAGACAGTGCGAGTTCCATTGTCTGCGTCCTACCACTTCTCACCGAAGGGGCGGATTTCCATCTCGAAGGTCCAGGCGCTCTTCGGCTGCTGATACAGCTGCCAATAGGACGTCGCGACCGAGGCCGGCGGCATCAGCAGATCCGGATCGTCGAGCGCATCGGGCCCAAGCGATTCAAGGCGCCGCTGGCGCACCCATTCGGTGTCGACACCGGAATCGATAATGAGGTGGGCGACGTGGATATTTTTCGGGCCGAGCTCGCGCGCCATCGCCTGTGCCACCGCGCGCAACCCAAATTTGGCGCTGGCAAAGGCGGCATAGCCGCTGCCGCCGCGTAAGGAGGCAGTCGCGCCCGTGAAGAAAATGTTGCCCTGGCCGCGCGGCAACATCAGCCGGGCCGCCTCCCGCCCGGCGAGGAAGCCGGAGTAGCAGGCCATCTCCCAGACCTTCCGGAATACGCGCTCTGTGGTGTCGAGGATCGGAAAGTTGACGTTGGCACCAATGTTGAAGATGCAAACATCCAAAGGCGCGTGCTTGTCGGCATCGTTCAGGAACGAAACGATCTCCTCTTCCTTGCGCGCGTCGAGCGAACGTGCCTGGATCTCGCCGCCCGCGGCCTCGATCTCTTTGACCAGCGGGGCCAGCTTGTCGCCATTGCGACGGCCGGCGAAGACGGTGAAGCCCTCAGAGGCGAACTTCTTTGCGATCTCGCCGCCGATGAAATCGCCCGCGCCGATCACGGCGACAGTTGCATTTCTCTTTTTCAAGGGTCTCTCCCGGTTGGGTTAGGCTTGCTGTGTGCAAAGCTGTTCTGTCGGTGCTGAAAAGTGGAATGCGGCTCATGAGCAAGTCGAGGACGTTTGGATTTCGGCAGCGCGGTGACCGAGGATACCGTGGTCGCAGGCGCTGTCCTTGAGCGGCGTGGTTCGCTCTATGATCTCGGTACGCTGGCGGAACGCCGACCGATCGATGCAGCCCGAAAATGCAAGAGCAGCCTCCTTAAGACCGAGCTCTTGCGACAGCTTCGCCACTACCCAACCGGCTCCCACCCTGAAGAACATCGACGCCATTAACGTTGCGCCTCCTGATGAAACATGCGTTCTTTTTTAGAACTCGTCAATCGCTATTTTCGGCGCAGTCAAGTCTGAAGCGGCAACTTCGCTGCCGTACCGAGTCCTACCAACCGCGAGCGAGCGAGCATGAGAGAACGCCGCCGAGTCGCGATCGGTGCGACGGATGGTGCCATCAGCGTTGTCGCTGCCGTGTGCAGCGGTGGTCACGCTGTCCGCTGCCAGATCTCAGCCTCTCATCGATGCTCAAAGCGAAAGACGGGAGCATCCGCGCCTCCGGCGTCGATGCCAGCAAGCACAGGCGACCAAAAGCTGTTCGCGGAGCTCGATGCGAGATCGGGCCGTTCGCAACGATAACTCGAGCTTCCCGCCGGCTCCTGCCACGACATGACCGGACCGCAGATCCCCAACTAGCCAGTTTTGGAAGCGGGCTGCCGGCTCTGTTCGAGGATAGATTCCTCGACGTCCCGCAGTTGGTCCTTGCCGAAAAACATCTCCTTGCCGACGAAGAAAGTCGGCGAACCGAAGGCTCCGCGCGTGACGGCGTCATTGGTCAGGTCAATGAGCTTTTTCTTCACGTCATCCAGCTGAGCGCGCGCAACCAGCCTGTCGATATCGATCCCAGAGGAAGCAAATGCGCTCCTGAACACTTCGGGATCGTCCATCTTCTTGGGCTCTTCCCACATATGATGATAGGCGGCGCGGAAATACGGTTCGAACATGCCCTCGAACTGGGCCGCGACGGCGCCGCGCATCAGCATCAAGGTGTTGACCGGGAAGAATGGGTTCTGGCGAAATTTCGTGATGTTGTGGCGCCGGATGAATTGCTGGGTCTCAAGCGCCTGGTATTCCGGCTTGTTCTTGATCCCGCGGAGCGAGTCGAATGGCGACATGTTGCCGGTCGCCTTGTAGATCCCGCCGAGCAGAACCGGGACGTACTCGAATTTGACGCCGGTCCGCCGCTCGATCCCGGGAATGGCGACTTCCGCCAGATAGGCGTTCGGGCTGCCGAAATCGAACTGGAATTCAACCCTGGGGGTCATGAGCGTTTTCTCCCGTAGAACGCATTGGATGATCAGAGAGCGGCGATCCAATTGCGTGCGTTGCCTGATCAAGGCTACAGTTCTAAAATCGAACTGTCAATCTGATCGGCTTGAGGCTGGTTTTGCCGTTCTGTCGGGTATTGTCTGAAATTCAGTACCTATCTAGAATGCAACGAAATGCGACGGCCTCGGCGACGCTTCGAGGTGGTTATGCCGGGGCGACTGGAGAGTACGGATGAAGTGGAAGGAACTCGAGGAAGAGCCGTGTTCGATGGCTCGAACCATCGGCGTGATCGGGGACCGCTGGACGCTTCTGATTCTGCGCGAATGCTTTCTGCGCACGCGCCGCTTCGAAGGCTTCCAGTCGGCGCTCGGAATTACCCGTCATCTGCTCGCCGAACGGCTGAAGAAGCTGGTTCGGCAGGGAATCCTGCGCCGCATTCCCTACCAGGAGGCGCCCAAGCGTCACGAATACATCCTGACCCAGAAGGGACTCGATCTTTATCCTATCATGATGGCGCTGGTGCATTGGGGCGACACTCACATGGTCGACGAACGCGGCCGGCCTTTGCTGCACCAGCATCGCAAGTGCGGCAAGGACTTCGATCCGGTCATGGTGTGCTCTGAATGCGGCGAGCCGCTCCTGGCCAAGGAGGTTCATACCCATCCAGGCCCAGGGGCCCAAAGGCCACGGACGATGGTGGCACCTGAGAAGCCGAAGGCAAAGGCGCGCCGCAGCGCCGCTTGAGCCGGCCACGGGCATCACGCACCGATCGCATCCTCAGACCCGAATCACGGCTGGGTCGGGTTCGTTGCAGTGGAGTCGGTCCGCTTGATCAGCACGGTGTTTAAGTACGGCACGCTGATTGATATAGGCTTTGTCGGTGATTTCTCCCGCGGCCAATGAGGGCGGGTCCTTCAGCAGGGTGAATGAGCAGATTTTTTCGCTGCTTCCAACAGTCTCGTTGTATTCCCGCAAACGATGCTTCAGGAACTCGATCACGTGAGGATCGCAGGTCAAATCAGCAGTCGGCGCGTCCGAAACCCGCGCCGCCTCGGTCGGGTTCAGCCAGCATAGCAGCGCGCAGGCTTCGCGGTTTTCTCCCGCAACGACAATGTCAAGCAGTACGCCGCGCGTTGCGGCCAGGATGGCGGCACGCATTGCTCCGATCGCAACCCAGGTGCCGTTGGCGAGCTTGAAGTTCTCGGAAATTCTGCCCGTAAATCGCAAACCGAGCTCCGGCTTCTCCGGATCGATAAACGACACGGTGTCGCCGATGCGATAGAACCCCTCTTCGTCGAAGGCCTTCTCCGTCAGATCGGCCCTCCCGAGGTAACCCGGGGTGACGTTGGGGCCCTTCACCCTGGCCTCATACGTATCGGAAACTGGAACCAGTTTGAGCTGCACGCCTGGCGCCGGAAGGCCAATCTCGCCCGGCCGATCCGTTGCCCAATGCGTCGTGCTGATTGTCGGCGCGGTTTCGGTCGTCCCGTAGCCCGACATGACGGGAATCCGCCGGCCCGTGATCGACGATGTCAGCCGATAAAGTTTTTCAAGCGTGCCTTGGGAAATTGCAGCCCCCGCGTAGCTTAATCGATCCAGGCGCTTGAAGATGCTCGCGCCGAGCGCGACGTCGTTCTCTATGGCATCACACAACAAATTGTAGCCGGCCGGAACGTTGAACATCGCCGTCGGCGAGATCTCCTTGAGGTTCGCGACCGATTTGTGAAAGAGCTGAGGCAGCGGCCGGCCATCATCGATGTAGAGCGTCCCGCCGTTCTTGAGAATGCCATGAAGAATGACGTTGCTGCCCATCGTGTGATGCCACGGCAGCCACTCGACCTGGACCGGCGCTTCCGGAGGCGACACCAGCAGGCTCCCCATTTGCAGGGAGCTCGCCATCATGCGGTGCGTGTTCAGCACGCCCTTTGGCAGGCCGGTCGAACCGGACGTGAAGAGGACTTTCGCAACGGCGTCAGTGGAGACCGCATTTGAGGCTTGCGCAAATCCTGTCCTCTCCGCTCGATCCGTCAGGACGCGGAAAGGCGTCGTGTCCGGCGCGCCATCGACGCTGATCCAGGCAGAGTCTGCCAACTCGGGAACGGAGCGAGCCGCGGAAAAGTCGCGCGCACTCTGAACGAACACGAAATTCGGACGCAGCACCTGTGCGATATCCTTGAGGCGCGCAACGCCGCCGGGCATCAGCGTGTAGTTGGGCGATATCGGCGCCAGAATGACGCCTATCGACATCGCCGCAAAGGAGATCACCGCGTTCTCGATGGAGTTGCCCGAAAGCACGGCCAACCTGTCAGCCGGCTTTGCGCCCATATCGATCAGGCTCTGGCCGACTGCCTGGACCTGCGACCATGCTTTCCCATAGGTGATCTCGTCCCATCCCCCTTTGGCATTGCGTTGGGCGAGGAATATTCTGTCCGGAGCCGCGCTTGCCCAGCGCGGCAGAAAATCGGTGACGCGCCAGTCGCATGGCCCCAATTCGAGCGGCGACCTCAATACAAGCGTGCCGTCGGTCCTGCGCTCGACGGAGAGCTCCCTTGGCGCAAACGTCAGTGGCTTCGTCGACATCTAGAACGATCTCCTGAATCACCGCGGATGAATAGAGCGAACGGGTTGCGCCGGGTCACTCGGACCTGGCATCCAAAACGTCTCCGAAGGCTTGCCACGTCGTGCCGGTCCAACGCTGCAGCCGCATCTGCGTCCAGATCATGTTCTCCGTCTCACTGGTGTTGACCTTGATCCCGGGCAGCGCAGTGGGAACGACGACGTCTTTAAGGTTCTTCGCCTGGGCCAGAATATTCTTCCGCGACAGATCATCGCCGCATTGCCTCAGAATCTGCTCGAGCAGGACGCCTTGCTGATAGCCCGTCAGATAACTGCCGTTAGTGATATCGACGCCCGGGAGATATTTGTCGAGAAATGCCCGGTAGGCCTGCATGCCCGGGTCATCCTTCCATGTCTCGTCCAGGATATCCTTGTTGATCGTCCCGACCATCACGCCGACCGATTTGTCTAGGCCGGCCGGTGCAAGCGTGCCTCCAACCGATCCGGACGGAAAATTGATGATCACGGTCGCCTTCCAGCCGATCACGGAAGCTTGGCGGATGGCCTGTGCCGCGAACTTGGGTGTCCCCGCAATCACCAGCGCCTCGGCACCCGAGCTCTTCAGATTGGTGATCTGCGAGTCAATCGTCGGTTCGGTGACCTCATAGGAAGCGCTGACGACCTTGCGATCGAAATCCTTTCCGAGGAACGCTTTGAAGGCGCCGAGGTAATCTTTGCCGAGATCGTCGTTCTGATACAGGATGGCATATTTAGCGTTCGGCAACGTCCTCGTCAGATATTTGGCGTAGATTTTTCCTTCGGTGTCGTAGCTGACGAGACCCGTGGTGATCAGCGGGAAATTGGCGACATCCGTGAATTTGGACGAGCCGCTGACGATGGCGACACTCGGTACCCCCTTGGCCTTCAGGTATTTTGCAGTGGCCGAGATGCCGGGCGTGCCGAGCTGGCCGAACATGAACGATACTTCGTCGCTTTCGACGAGCTTGCGGACGTGCTCCACCGCCTTGGGAGGACTGTATCCGTCGTCGTAGGCGATGTAGTTGATCTTGCGTCCGTTGACGCCGCCGCGGTCATTCAAGGCCTGGATGTAGGCCGTGAGGCCCTTGCCCACTAGACCGATCGATGATGCAGGTCCGCTGAAGGGAAAAACGCCGCCGATCTTGATCTCGGTAGCAGAGATTCCCGGCTCGGAGGCGGCGAATGCGGGACCACTCAAGAACAGAGCCAGAGCCGCGACGATCGTCCATCTCACCAACATTGCTCGTCCTCCCAAACGTGCACCCCTTTTCGGGTGTGCGGCTTTTGTTTTGTTGCGCCGGCGGCGGCTCGTCGCGCGCCCTTGAAGAGCCATCGCGCTGAACGGGTCGAGCTGTAATCCGGCACTTCGCGGCCGTTGCGCTCGGCCACTTCGCGCAGACTACAGTTCTTTTTTTGAACTCGTCAAGCGATTAGATGCTCACGTGCCAGGACTCGGAAGACAGGGCCGCTCTCGCACCTGGAACCTCAACGGCCGAGTATTCGGCTATTCTGGGAGAGGGATCGCTGGCGTATTTCGACGCTCCTGAGGATCCTTTTACATTCTGTTTTTGAACTGTGAGGTCCGCGCGGCCACGCAGTGCCTGGCTTATCTAAGCAGACACCCACCGCTGCACGGAGAGAAAGGACCGAGCCCTACTCGGCGGCCATAGCTGTTCGCGATTCTAAATTCTTGGCCGAACGCTCATAGAGCTCGGTCCGGGGCTTGATTCGAAACCACGCGACGTAGAGCGCAGGAAGAAGCAGCAGGTTCAGCACCGTTCCGACCGCCGCGCCGCCGATCAGTGTATCGTCCATCGGACAGGGTGAGGGCCCGTTCGCGAACGGCTCTCGCGGAAAGCTTGAGGTTCACCTGCTAACTTACAATCGGTTCGGCGGCAGCTTCCTTGAGGCCAGCTGCCGCTTGGGCTGCAAGCCCGCGCGCGGCTTCCTGTGAATCCAGAAATTCATAGATTGCATGGACTCTGCCCCACCGCAGGGTGAACACGTGGAGACCGCGGTTGACGTACAAGCCGTCGCCGTCGAGCAGCGTTGCGGTGCCGTCCCACTCGACAAACACGGTGGTGTTCCAGGGCCAGCCCTTCACCCACACGTTGTTGATCTTGATCTGGAGAGTTGGCAGGACGCGTCCGAGCCGCTCGAACCAGCGGCGCAGCGCCGCTTTGTCTTGGCGCTCCCCACCCAGCGCGTGATTGCCGGAAACACGGTGATGGACGTACGGCACGGCCCCCTTCACCACGTCATCCCAGCGATGGTTGTTGACATGGTCGAAGCTCTTTCGAATTTCTTGCTCGACAATGTAGCTGTACATGTAGCTTCTCCAACGGTTAGCGCGGTTAGATTGAGACCAGGCAGTTGCTCCGGCTTTCAGCGGTGGTCCTGACGCGGGCGCCCTCCTGCGGGAGGTGAGCGCCGAGCGAAACGATCGCATCACCAGAGGTCAAGCCGGAGATCACGGCGGTTTCGTCTGTCACCCGAATAAGTTTGATCGGCCGAAAGCTTAGGGTTAAGGCACCCGCGACCCGATGGATGCCGGTGAAGCCTCGCTCCGATCCGGTCATCCCCCGCGGCCGCGATCCTGACGACCGGTGCTTCCTGTCTCGGGTCGTCCACGCCGGAGGCTGCCGGCGCGCGAAGCGCAACGAATGCGGCCGCCGCGCATCAGGACGCTCCCAAGCACGTTCATGGGTCGCGTTTCCATACGATCGTCTCATGCAGATAGATTGCGCTTGAGCTCTATACCGCGTAATAGATGTTGAATGCAATCCAAATTTGGAGACCGATGATGCGAGTGAGTCGCATTCAGGCTGAGGAAAACCGGCAAAACGTCATCAATGTCGCAAGCCGCCTGTTTCGGTCGCGGGGATTTGACGGCATCGGCCTCAAGGACCTGATGGAAGCCGCCGGGCTGACCCAAGGCGCATTCTACAAGCAGTTTGAGTCAAAGGAGGACCTGGCCGCGCAGGCGTCGGCGCGCGCGCTGGAGAGCGCCACGCTCCGATGGTCGACCGCCATCGCCGCGGCCCCTGAGGATCCCCTTGGGGCGGTGATGGGGTTCTATCTCAGCACGGATCATCGCGACGAAAAGATGGACGGCTGCCCGATCGTGGCGCTCGGCTCGGATGTGGCCAGACAGAGCGGCGAGGTGAAAGCGTCGTTCGAAGGCGGGATCAAAGCGCATATCGAAATCCTCAGCCGCCTGATTGCCGAAACGAGCGACGAGGAATCCAGGAGCAAAGCCATGGCCATTCTTTCGACGATGGTCGGGGCGTTGACACTCTCACGCGTCGTCAACGATCCCGATCTCGCTCAGGCCTTTCTGGAAACGGCGTCGCGACAGATTCGGGACACTGTCGCCGCTTGAGATCGGTGCTTGATAACTCACAGGGAGAACGCAAATGCGCAAAGCAGGGATACACAATTTTCCGGCAATCGATCGTGTCGTTTACGGCAAAGCTGCGTCTGACGCCTTGAACGATGAAGCGGTGCGGCTGGATGCCAAGCGCGTCTTCCTGATCGTCAGCTGCACCTTGAATACCAAGACCGACGAGATCGAGAAGATCCGGCGCGCGCTCGGCGGAAGACATGTCGCGAGCTTCGATGGAATCGCAGAGCACACTACGCGCAAGCAAGCTGCCGACGTTGCCCGTCAAGCCAAAGACGCCGGAGCCGACCTGGTCGTCGCGGTCGGCGGGGGCTCGGCAATCGACCTCGCCAAGATCGTCATCATGGCGATGGAACATGATATCCGCGACGAAGCGGGTTTCGATCCATTCCCCATGGGCCCGGGCGCCACCGTCTCGCCGTTCCGATCGCCAAAAGTTCGACAGATCGCGGTGCCATCCACGCTGAATGGCGGCGAACACAATGCAGCAGCGCTCGTCACCGATGAACGCAGCAGGCTGAAGCAGATTTTCTTTCATCCCCGGATGATGCCGGTGGCGATCATTCTCGACCCCGCGCTCACCGTTCATACGCCTTCCAAGCTCTGGATGGGATCGGGAACGCGCTCGATGGATCACGGCATCGAAGCCTTGTGCTCGCCCGCCGGCACCCCGCTCGCCGACGAGGTCGTCCTGGCCGGCATCCGCACCCTGCGCGAGGGAATGCTGCGAACCTTGCAGCAACCTGATGATCTGGAGGCGCGCCGACTGTCCCAATACGGCGCGTGGCTCGCCGCTTTCGGCCTCCAGGCGCGGGTCCCCATGGGAGCCAGTCACGGCATCGGCCATGTGCTCGGCGGCACATTCGGCGTCCCGCACTATTATTGCACACCGGTCATCATGCCGAGCCTACTCCGCTATAACAAGCCGTTCACCGAGGATGCGCAACAGCGCCTGGCGACGGCCCTTGGCGAGCCGGGCATGGAAGCCGCCGCCGCCTTCGCACAGTTCACCAAGAAACTTGGATTGCCTGGCCGTCTTGCCGACGTCGGGATTGGCGAAGACAAGTTTGATCAGATCAGCAAGATCGCGATCAATCACCGCTTCGTCCAAGCCAATCCGCGGCCGTTCAAAAGCGAAGCTGAAATCGTGGATCTGCTCCGAATGGCTGCCTGAACTAGCTGCCGATCGGCGGCGGGTGGCAACTGTGTTTCGGCATGGAATAAAAATTGGACGCCGATGAGGGGTCAAATTTGCAAACCGATTGACAGCCAAGCGCTCGATCAGCGAGCGGCGCAGCGCGTAGTTGGGATACAGCATGATGTCGGCGAACGAGAAGTCGCCGACTAGGAAATCGTGTCCCTGCAGCGGCTGGTCTAGGTAGCCGAAGTGGCGAATGAACCGCTGCTCGAACAAGTCGATCGTGCTCTGCACCTTCTCGGGCGCGACGACCGCTACCTGCTGCAGGCCGGCGCTGGCGCCGCCGATATCGGTGGCGGCCTGCATGTATTATTGCGTCGCCATGTAGAGGATCGCCTCGTCCGTCGGAATGTGGAGGCCACCCCCGCGCGCCAGCACCAACTCACGCTCGCCATCCGCCCATGGCGAACGATCGGCGCCGGGTAGTCCGGGAAGACGCCCGGCATCAGCGGCAAGTTACCGACGGTATCGCGCATGGCCCGGGCCAACTGCCGGATAGCGGCCTGGCCTTTATTGAACGAATAGATGGGGTGATTGCGGTTGCTGCTCGAAAGGCTCAGCCTGGAAGGGAAGCCGGAGAGCCGGTGGCAGCAGGAGCGGGAACATGAAGCACTATGTCGGTCTGGATGTTTCGCTAAAGGAGACGTCTATCTGTGTTGTGGACGAGAATGGCGTCGTCATTCGCGAGGGCAAGGCACTTTCGGAACCGGAGGCTATTGTTGCCTGGCTCAACGAAAGCGGATTGCCCATTGTCAAGATCGGGATTGAGATTGGTGGTCTAGCTCGTTGGCTGTACAGCGAACTGCGTGCTGCCGGCTTACACGCAGTCTGCATCGATCCCCGAAGACTGCGTGGCGTGACTAAGACGATGCCGATTAAGACCGATCGAAACGACGCTCGCGCCATTGCACAGGTAATGCGGGTCGGCTGGTACACCGTTGTTCATATCAAGGGTGACGTGAGCCAGGAGCTACGAATGCTTCTCAACAATCGCAAGACGCTTTTGATCAAGCAGATCGATATCGAGAACGAAATTCGCGGCGTCTTACGCGTCTTCGGCTTAAAGCTGTCTGGTCGTATATCTCAAGCGACCTTTTGAGCAGCAGACTAATGAACTCACGGATGGCCAGCCACGACTCGCGGCGATGCTGCGCCCAATGCTTGTGGCTCGAGCCGCGCTGCGTGAACAGCGTGAGGCGGCTATGAACGTCGACCTCGTAGACAAGAGCGAGCCTCGCAGGCTGTCGGTAACGAGCTGAACCCTTGTGCCAGCAACCGCAATCAGACAAGAGATTGCACATGATTCAGGGATCGGTTCGGGAATGACGCAGCTGGGTGGTGAGTTGTAGCAGAGTCGCTGCGGGTCGCCGCCCCGCTGTCGCGCATTTCCGGCAGCGCAGCCGACTAGCGAGATCGTGGATGAATGTGGTCGGCACGTGCTTCATCGCGGCCAGGTCGACATTGCTCGGGGTTTTGCATCGCGGGCAGCGGATTTCCAGCCACGGGAAGCCCGCATTGATGGCTTGGTCGATCGTGGGCGAGGGATCGATCGGCTCACCGTCCGACCACATCCGCTCGTTCCAGCTTTCGCATAGCAACCTGTCGGCTTGCTGCAGCATGATCTCGGCCTTGGCCCGCATCTCAGTCGACTGCGCAGCCAGGATGTTGGCCATCGCCCGCGACTTGCCGAGCTCCTTCTTCAGGGCCTTGCGGTCGCCTCCGGAAAGGGGCGTCGGGTGATACTTCGGCGACATCGAGCGGCGCCTAGGCCACGTCGAAGGTCGGCCAGCAGCCGTCTTCCTCATGGCGCCCGGTTCGGTTGCCGCAGGTGTCATCGAGCAGCCGCTGACCGACATCCCTCCAGACCGCCTCCGGACCGTAGAGCCTGGTAGCGTCCGCCTTCTGAATCTCGACCGCCCTGCCGCAGCGCCGGCAGCCCACCCTGAGAAGGTGCTGGGGTATCTGCCTCAGGCGCAGCAGGCGTGTCGAAGCGCCAGGACCTGAGCCGACCGCTTCCGCGCGAGGGTCCTCCAGCACGGCCTGCCAATATTCCGGCGGCAGATCCTCGTTCGGGGCCAACCCGCGTCCGGGCGCGGCCTTTCTGCCGACTGCAGCTGCCATCTTTTCCATCTGCTTCAGTGTCGGCATGCGCCAGCTCGCGGGTCGGTCGGCCATGGCACATTAGAACATATCGAGAACATAAGACTCGAGTCCGCCCAAAGCCGGAAGTGAGAAATGATGCGGGCCGTCGGCTCGGTGTCGGAACCGCGCCACGGCCCCCGCGAATGAAGAGGCCTCTGAAACGTACTCGTCCCGAGGCCCTGTATCCGGCGATCTCTGAAAGCGGGAAGATTTCAGTCAACGAGCCGAAAGCTCGTCGGCTCGCCGCGGCTGGATCTCCGTCCTGCGGAGGTAGAACCGCACGGTCGTTCCGATACCTGGCGCACTCTCGATCCTCACGGCGCCTCTAGATTGATGAGGCTTGCCGTAGAACTGACTCAGGCCGAGGCCCGTACCCTTGCCGACGTCCTTCGTCGTGAAGAACGGTTCTAAGGCACGTTCCGCGACCTGAGCGCTGATGCGCTGATCGGTTTAGTCAGTGTGAGTACGCCTGCCGCATCGTGCTTCTCGATTTGAAGCGGCGTTAACCCAATAATCAAGTCGCCTTAATCCGGGCCAAATGTCGTCTATGGCTTGATGCTCCGAGGTGGGCATCGCTTTGATCAAGGTCGTCGTACTTGGACTGGTTTGCGTCGGGGGTATCGGTGCTATTGCTGCCGCCGCCTCCAAGTCTGCTCCGGCGCCGACACCTTCGATCGCTTATCCTGTTGTAGCCGGCAACAAGGCTGATCGGCTATCGCTGGTCAGCATGCAAGACGTCCAGCCAACTGTTGAGAAGGTGGCCCTCGCCTTTACGACACCTTCCGAGCCGCCGACGTCTCCACCGCCTCAGCCTCAGCCAAAGGAAGTGGCCAAGGCGAAGGCTCCACAATTCATTGCTCGCCACTGGCACGATCCCAATGACACCCGAGTCAGCGCCAGAAATTCAAGGTCGGAGCCTTCGAGAAGTACCTCACGGAACGGCTCCGCTAGCAAGTTGGCTGACGCGCAAGAGTGCCGAGTAGATGGCCTAAGCTCGATGCTGCGCAAGCTGAACTTGCAGCCGGCCTGCTCCCGCTAATTCCTGCGGAAGGAATTGTGCGCTGCGTCTAAGCTTGGCTTTCTTCCTCTGAAGTCAAAACGCTTGCACGTTTCGTTGCTGCCGCGCGCTGTTCTCATGCATACTCGATAATGCGCGGCTGAACGGCTCACAAGAATGGCTGAAACAGTTTGCGCTTTAAGGGAGGACAACGATGCGCCGTTCTTACGTTAACTTCGTCTATTCCACCGCAATTGCGTTGGCACTTGCAACTACGCTCTCCTCGACCACCTACGCTCAGAAAAAGTACGATCCTGGAGCAACCGACACTGAGATCAAGATCGGCAACATCATGCCGTACTCCGGTCCAGCATCCGCGTACGCTACGATCGGCAAAACTGAAGCCGCCTACTTCACCAAAATCAATTCTGAAGGCGGTATCAACGGTCGGAAGATCAACTTTATCTCTTATGACGATACGTACAGCCCGCCTAAGACGGTCGAGCAAGCTCGTAAGCTCGTTGAGAGCGATGAGGTGCTGTTGATCTTCAATCCGCTTGGGACGCCTGGTAACACCGCTATTCAGAAGTACATGAATTCGAAGAAGGTCCCGCAACTGTTCGTATCGACAGGTGCTGCCAAGTGGAACGATCCGAAGAATTTCCCCTGGACGATGGGTTGGCAGCCCAGTTACCAGGTCGAAGCGCGCATCTACGGCAAGTATATCCTGCAAAACTACCCGGGTAAGACCGTCGGTGTGCTTTATCAGAACGACGACTTTGGAAAAGACTACGTCACTGGCCTAAAGGATGGCCTTGGTGACCAAGCCAGCAAGCTGATAGTTGTTGAAGCTCCTTATGAGACGAGCTCACCGACAGTCGATTCTCAGGTCGTGCAAATCAAGGGCGCCAATCCGGACATTTTCGTAAACATAGCGACACCTAAATTTGCGGCCCAGGCGATAAAGAAGGTCGCTGAAATGGGATGGCATCCGGTGCAATTTCTTACAAACGTGTCTGGTTCAATTGGCGGCGTCATCAAACCTGCCGGTTACGAGGCCAGCCAGGGCATCTTGTCTACCGCCTACTTGAAGGATCCGAAGGACGCTGAGTGGAAGAACGATGCATCGATGAACGAGTGGCGAGCGTTCATGACAAAGTGGTACCCTGAGGGTGATCTTGATGACTCAGCGACGGTCTTTGGGTACGGTGTGGCAAAGGGCCTGGAGCAAGTCCTACGTCAGTGCGGTGATACATTAACGCGCGAGAACGTAATGAAGCAGGCAGCCAACCTCGATTTTGAGATTGGAATTTACCTGCCCGGCACGCGGATCAAGACTGCCCCGGATGACTTTGCCCCGATCGAGCAGCTTCAGATGATGCGGTTCAAGGGTGAAAGTTGGGAACGATTCGGGCCGGTTATGAGCGGCGCCAAGGGATCCTGATCGGCCATTTTGCGGTTGTACTTTGACCCGCACCGCTCGTTCATCGAATAGGTGCGGGCCAGAGCGGCCGACTGTCATTCTGTTCAAGAATTTTTTGAGAAGCGGTCAAGCATCCAATCTGCGAGTCAAAATGACACATGCTGAAATTGAGATCGAGTTGCTCGCCTTGCGTTCCGAACTCAATGAGCAAGCTACCAGAGCTCAATCTCGCGAGATCGAGTGGCGCAGGCTTGGCTTAATCGCGAAGGGAAGCAGTATACTAGCTTCATTGACCGGTATGGGGTTCATCATTGCGAATCTGATGATCTCGAAAACGCCATCCAATGGCAATTCTCACGACCAGCTTGTTATGATGAGTTTATTTATGATCTTACTTGCCGTTCCCCTGATGCTCATAGGCCAGGCTTTGCACAAGTCACCGCAACTGGCTATCGGACGATGCTGACCGGTAGAGTTGTCGGTGGCCCGGGTCGAAGTGAGGTGCCGCACATACAAGAACTCGGTGAGCTCCCATTGTATTGGCACAGACACGCAATAGTGCCGTCTGACTTGGGACCACGAACATGACAAGCTTTCGTACAGGGCTCTTCGCCATCGCAACCGCGGCCGCAATCGTTTCGACCGTCGGCTCGGTCTCCGCTGCAAGTGCAGGACCATACGATTGGATGAGCAACAAACCATATGTTGCCTGCGTGCAACAGGCTTACAGCCACGGCCAGGTAATCACGCAGCTCTACGGTCATACGGCTGGTGTGATCGCCTACAACCGCGATCGTCGCGCTTGCAACAGGGCGAATGGCTACCCGGATGTCTGATATTGTTCATGAGTGAGCCGATGAATTCCCCATCGGCTCACCATGAGTTCCGAACGTGCCCCGGCCTGAATACCTCTATTTGCTCGACAGTGGGATAGCTCAGATGCGCTGGTTTCTTTTGAATGTTATTGGCGGGTCGATCGGCTTAGGAATGCTGCTCATTACGGTGTCTGACAACTGGATGAGGGGTCGCAGCATCTTCTTAGGGGTTATCATGGTCTTTTTCGCGATCGTCTCGATCCTAATCAGCACACTCATGTTGGTGGTGCAAATTAGGCGGTCCAGCGCAACAGCTCCACCCGCGACGGTTCGGGAGAGCTAGCATCGGACCCAGGAAACCTCGCTTCAGCTGCTACTAACGTTGATGGCCCAATCCGAACCCAAGTTTCAATGCTTTCTGACGCAAGGAACCTACAGACCTCTTCGTCAGCTTTGCGATCTTGGTAACAGGCGTTCTTGCTTTCGAATGAGCCCGCAATTCCTTCACGTCTTCCTTGGTGTATTCCCGCCTAACGGACTTCTTTGATTTCTTGGCCATGTCGACTCCGATTAATTGGAGTGGCCTTCTATCATGACTGGCTTGATGAGCAACTTGGTTGCACAGAGATGCTAGAGGGCTCGACGTAAATCCATCAGCTCCGTAGCTTTGCGGCTTGTTGAGCTGTAGCCATTCGAGAACGTCGGTAGGCAGCAACTGGATAGCGCTGATGATAGGACTTGCGACGATCTTGCGGTGCAGGATGCGTGGCGGGCGGTAAATATTGGAAGAGACTTCCGGCTCGTCCCACAGCGATCGCTCCTTGACGTTCCTGCCGTTTGCTGGAGGAGTTGAATTGCTCTAGTCACGATAGCTCCCACGTTCCCGCAGATCCTATTTCTTTCGCTGCTCTTCGGCGTAGACGCGAGCCGGTCCTGCCGCACCGTACGTCCCGCCGCCTAACCCGCGTTCATGTCGAAGGATGTTGCCGCCATAGCGGCCGGTCGCCATCCCTCGCAAATGCGATGGATAGTTGCCGATAAGGCGCTCTTCGATGTTTGTGGGATTTGATAGTTTAGATGCTGGATTGCGCCAGCGTAGCGGCTTGCGAGCCATGATATCTCCGTTCGTGCGAATGGGATGCAGCGTTGATCTGCACAGGGAGATATTTAGGCCCGCAGCTCGGTGCGCCCTGCCGGTTGGGAGCAATATCGAGGCGTTGCGACGACCAAAGGCGATCTGGACCTTGCCCGGCTGGGCCATCTACGTGCTGCAGCAGGCCGATGCTATCCACAAATGCGAAGAGCACGCTGGGCGAACGACCGCGCCGATCCGCATGCGGGGCACGCGCTGGATGTCGCGAGACATGAGCCACCGGACGGCATGTCCCCGGACGAAGCGGTTGCCGAGGTCAGCGCCGTGCTGGATCCGATCGCGATACCAGCCCCGAGTGTCTGCCCAGCTGGATTATGCAAGTTAGGCCGAGTGATAGCACTTTGTGAGCTTGGCGCTGCAGCGGCACAGGGTGACGATCTTCAGCGCCGCGCATGTAACACCCACCTCATTCGGGCGACTGGCCCAACATGAGAACGCCTGTTAGAGTTGCCCATGGCGAATTCCTCCCCATGGTTTGTGGCCATCGGCGCATCCGGAGCGGAAGGGATGTCGGACCTGCTGTCCCTGCTCCGATCGCTGCCCTTCCCGCTCCCCTCCGTCACTCTTGTCGTGCTTCACAGACCTTCGGACCGCTCCTCCAACCTCAAGGCCGTGCTCGCACGTGGTTGCCCACACCCGGTCGTCGTTGCCGACGAAGGTCAGAGCTTCGAAGCGGGAACGGTCTACATCGGAGAGCCTGCCGCGCACCTGGTCTTGGCCGAGCGCAGCTTCGGCGCAATTGTGAAGGATCCCGACCACGCTTACCGCAATCGTACGATCGACCTTCTTTTCCGTTCGGTGGCAGCATATGCAAAGCCGCGTATCATCGGTGTAGTCCTCTCGGGTTCGCTGGATGACGGGTCGCGAGGACTGGCTTCGATCCACGCGGCAGGAGGCCTGACGATGGTCATCACCCCGGATTCGTGGGCACCTCCGGGCATGCCTGAAAACGCTATCGGCTACGATGGTCCGATTGACCTGATTGGTTCAGCAACACAGATAGCGGCCGCCATTTCGAAAGTCATTGCGCACTGAAGATGCCTTCGCTCACTAGAGTTCGATGATGATCCAGATCAACAATCTTCCCAACTCAACGCTGAAGATCCATTCCCATGAAACAACCAACTTCACCTTCCCCCAGCGCCGGCGAGGAAGAACGGAAGCCGCCCTCGCGCTCCGACGAAGCCCGCCGCGTCGTCGAGGAGTATGCGAAGGATCTGGCGGAGATCATCAAGCGACTTCGGGGCGCCCTTCGTTGACAGGGATCACCCGCACTATGGCACGGGGCGACGACTGGCTGATTTGCGCGTTTAAGCGTCTCATCTGATCTGTGCCGTAGCGAGCTCGCATTCAGTAATGGTTGCTGGATCGGCTGCGGCCCAACAGGCAACGACAACGCGTGCGATCTTATCTGAGGTATGGCGGATGCTGCGTGGCACACCGGGTGGTAGGTACAGGTAGGTGCCACGTGTAGCGCGAAAGCGTTCCGCCGACCATTCCAGTCTCATTTTCGCCGGTCGTTTATTCTAGAGGATCGTTTCCCTTCGGCTCTTGCAAGAATTTAGGCACGCGGTCTCGCGGGGCGGGGCGTTCGGACGGGTCGCGGCCGAGCTTGGACTGCAGCTCGACCAGGTCGGTGAAGACGTCGGCCTGGCGGCGCAGCTCGTCGGCGATCATCGGCGGCTGGCTCGCGATCGTGGAAATCACGGTGACCCGCACGCCCAGGCGCTGAACGGCCTCGACCAGGGAGCGGAAGTCGCCGTCTCCCGAGAATAGGACCATCTGGTCGATGTGCTCGGCGAGCTCCATGGCGTTCACGGCGAGCTCGATGTCCATGTTGCCCTTGACCTTGCG
>NZ_JBVVOT010000052.1:0-24667 GCF_055807455.1 Bradyrhizobium sp. Kon58 | reverse complement strand
TCAACATCTTCCTCCTGCTCCCGATGAAAGCCTATGCGCTCTGTACCTTGAGCAACAGCGATTGGCTCTCGCGCAAACCGCCAGATTTGCCCGACGAAAATGGAAGGCATGGCAAATTTCTGTACCCCGCCCCCAAATCCGATAAACAGGAGATTGTTTGCACGTCGCGCAATCAGCACCTTGAGCATCGCATTCCTCTACAATTGGAGGTCGCTGCTCAACTGATCTGCCATGGCAAATTCGCGCTCGGAGCCGTCAAGCTGCTCGACGAACTCACGAGCCAACTGGTCGCGGCAAAAACTGGAACTCGGCGCAATAGCGAGGCGAGCGCCGGCAGGCGAACAGTCCCAGCGGAGAAACACGGTGGCGTCTTCTGTCCAGAAGACTCCGCATCCTAGCTAAACTTTTCGACGAGGCAGTCGCAGCTTTACTGCCAGATCGCCGTAGTATCGCCAATCGTACGCTAATCGCCAAACTTGTTCTAGCTAGGGAAACGACAAATGAACTCAAATCCGACCCGACATGGCGCCCACTTCCTCATCTAAGCGACTTGAGGTTTCGCCTAGCACCTGGCGGAATTCTGCATAAGGCGCGGGTTAAGTTACTCTAGCGGGTATTAAGAAGACATTGCCTTAGTTCTGATACAATGGCGCTCCCTTCGAGATCGCCGAGGTATACAAGCAGCCCGCTTTTCCCAACAGATTCGTCTCGACAGCAGGCAGGCCGCGGGACAAGTGGCAGGACCACTTCTTCGCCATCCTCAAGGCGAGACCCCTGCAACTCAGGCCCTCGGTCTCAGAGGATGAGTGCGGCACCTCTTGCACTGCAATGCGACCGCCTGCGGCTGCCCCGACGCAAATAGTCCAGGGGTCGTAACAGCACGCCGACGGGGAAGTGAGATGGTTAGTCTCGTCCACGTTTCAGCTGCCGCCGAACGTCTTCTCTGTTGCCCCCGCCGGTCGGGCAATGATGGCGAGAGTGTGACGTAACACATCAAAGCAATCCTGCGGGCTAGATACGAGATGACAACACCACTCCTTTTTCTCACCATGATCTTCTTCGGCGGCTTTGGATTAGGCTGCGCTGTGCGCAGCTGGCGTTCTCGCAACCGACGTAAGCGCGCCCGGCTCTATGGTGCTCTCTTTCATTCCGGAACTTCCGCTCCGCAGCCGCTCCGAGTTCCCGCACGCCGTGGTTGCTAACGCTGCATTCGGCCTTGCTCAAATAAGCAAATTGCCGATCCGCCACGCGAGCGCGAACGCCCTCCGTCGCCAGTTCGTCGGTGCAGGTTCGCAGGGCAGTGTGGAGGCGACGCGCGTGCTCGTGTGGAGACAGTCTCAACAACACGGTGTAGACTGATCGCCGATTTGACCCGCGACACTGTGCGGTGAAGACTGCGAATCGACCGTTCGCGGATCATCGGGTTGGCGGCGGTGGATTCGCAACCGGCCCTGGCCTGACAACGTACATCTCCGTGATCTTAGCATGTGCTGAAGCCAATGCCGGCCCGAATTCCAATCAGCGCCGGCGCGAAGCGCGGAGACGATATGTTTGGCACCGCGCTAGCGCTCGAACTGAATGCGTCGAGCACGATTGCGGCAGCTTCGCCAAGGAGTCCCCTTTCATTCTCCTCCGGCATCTACAGCGGTTTGATGCCCGTCACCGTCCGCACTGGACGAGAAGAGAGATCCAGATCCCTGCATGACTTCGAATTTTATCTCGC
Source organism: Bradyrhizobium sp. Kon58 (assembly GCF_055807455.1). Taxonomy (NCBI): domain Bacteria; kingdom Pseudomonadati; phylum Pseudomonadota; class Alphaproteobacteria; order Hyphomicrobiales; family Nitrobacteraceae; genus Bradyrhizobium; species Bradyrhizobium sp. Kon58. The sequence goes on along the minus strand of NZ_JBVVOT010000052.1, from coordinate 22,944 downwards.
GTCAGAATCAACGCCGCGTTGACCGTGACCCATGCTTCCCGGCCGAGTTCGATTCGCTGAACTAGCCTACCTAAACTGAGAGGTTTCGAACGTGATGCTTCCTTCGTAGAACTCCATCCGCGATAGTCAGTAGAGCGGATGCATCATGAAACCTGACGAGCGCCTCGCCGAAGTTCTTGAGAATAGCGCGTGTTTTGATGATGAGGCATGGGAGGTGTGGGCACAGTGCCTCTCACCCACTGAACGGCTTGCGTATATTCGCAAGCATCGCTGTCACTTCCGGTTCACAGATTACGATGAAGTGATAGCTGTTGTACGGGGTCGGCGCTTCACCGGTTGCCCATCGCAGCTCCTTCGATGGCGTCACAGGATAAGAGCAAGAACGCTGCAAAGCGCTTTGCTCTTCTCGGTCGCCGTGTGGCTGGGCATCATCTGGCTTGCGGTGCGCTTAATCCGCTGAGATCAGCAGCCCGCTTTTCGTTAACGCCTGAGCTATCTATGTTCGCACCCGATCGAGCGTTACGACGCGGTCGGAGATGATCTGCAAAGCCGCAACCTGACGCAGCGTTCGATTCCAACATTTCTTCACGCGCGAATGTTGCGATGCAGTTACAGCAATCGGCGCCGACGTTGTTGAGACACACGAGGCTCGGGGCACTGAAGAGATGAGAGTAGAAGTGAAGAACTTGTTGCTTGCGACTGGCTACGCAGCCCGCCCCGCCTCTCTACACCACAGCTTCGCGGCCTGTCGCGGCTGCAATCTACCAGTGGAGCGGCTACTATCTCGGCGTGAACGGTGGCTTCGGCTCAAGCGCGAATTGTTAGGATTACCTTGGCGGCACGCGCCAGGGCTGCCATGATGCGACAGGCGGTAGCGTGGGCGGCCAGATCGGCTATCGATGGCAGATGGGCCAGATCATGTTGCGTGTTGAAGGCCAAGGGGAACTGGGCGGCTCAATGAAGTTCGGCGGTCCGGTTCTTCTCGACTATTGATCTGTCGTTCAAACGGCGGATCGAAAGCCCCGGCCCATATGTTGGGGTTTTTTGAACCTGTTGGCCTGGTGTAGAGCAGCCATACAAACTCTTATGCAGTCCGGGAGGGTGCGCTTGCTGCAGCATGCAAAACCGTTCTCCTGGACTAGTACGTCGTCGCAATCCGAGCCCGAAAATGCGCATTCCAGGGATGGTGATCACGTCTTCCAGGCGATGTGAGCACGGATTTCAATGATCAGGTTCGGAGGCGAACACGGCTGACGGGTTTAAATGTGCTGGAAATGGCGTCCTCGTCAAGGCTGGCAGGTTGGTCCGAAGATCGTTCCGGCGGTCCATGGGAGGGCCCCGGGCGCGGCGCGAAGTGCCCCCGCGAGCGACGTAGCGACGCGCACGGGAGGGGCCTGTGGGGGGCGATCGTGCGCGAGGTGCTCACGGCTTTTCTTTTCGCCAGCCTGACGCCATAGACTGTCGCCTTTGAGCCCGATGCGGCGGGCATTGTGAATGATACGGTCCAATATTGCATCGCCAAGGGGTGGGTCGGCAATGACGTCGTGCCATTGCGACGGCAGGGACCTGCTTGTGATCAACAAGGATCCCTTATCGTAGCGAAATCGACGATCTCTCAAACAGATCGCGGCGCTGGTGGGCAGTGAGCGAGTCGTCGATGATGAGGAGATTAACGCGCTCGAGCGCGGCGATCAGGCGCGCCAGACGGCCTTCGTCGCGCGCCTGCGCGAGAACGGCGAACAAGCGGCATGCTCGCTTATAGACGACGCAAAAGCCGCAGCGACAGGCGTTGTTGCCGAGCGCAGGCAAGCCAAGACTTGCCGATGCCGGTTGGGCCGACAATGACAAGGTGGTTGGCATCGCGGACCCATTGGCAGGTACCGCAGTCTGGAAGAGAGAACGGTCGCGACCACGGGCGGTACGATAGTCGACGTTCTCGATGGCGGCAGTTTGACGGCACTTGGCACTGCTCAAGCGGCGCGTGAGGCAGCGGTTGTCGCGAGCGGTGACCTCGGAGGACGAGGATGCCATGCCAATCGGCGTGCGGCATCCCGGCCGCCCTCCGGATTGTCCTGCAGTTCCACGACTGTAAGCGGCGTCGAGACGTTCCTGGCCATAGCGCTTGACCAGCCCGACAACGCCAATTGAGAGCGGAAGCCCTGTCCTGGATGCGGCTGCGAGACCGCAGGATAACATCAATCAGCATCGGGCCGGACCTTGGTGGCTTCGGAACGGATGCGCTCGTGGGCTCAGTCGCGATAGAGGCGATGCCACCCGCTTGCTGCGGCAGAAGATGTCTCGGCGGTGTTTTGGGTAATCGGCGCCTCGGCCTACTGATGCACGAGGTTGCGAGGGACGCTGTAGTAGTGCTTGGCGATCTCGATGTGATAGTCAGTTGACCGGGCAGCGTTTCCACTCGTCATACTCGTACGGTTCATGCGGCAAGGGGGGGTGAGCGCCGTACGATCGAGTTCCTCGAATAGTTCGCCGCGGCTTCGTCCCAGCTGCGCAACGATGGCGGCGAGGGAGAAGAAGCGCCGGTTGCACAAGCGCGCCAAGAGACCCTATTCTCCCTTGTGTTAATCGCGCATTATCTCGTCCAGGCGTCGATAGACTGAACGCGATCTGAACCGAGAACTTGAGCACAACGTTAGACTTGACGGATTCCTTTGATGCGAGTTTTGCATACCGGGTACAGCAATTTGCTCTGGAGACTGCGAGCATTCCTGTCGCTCGGCGCTATCGCGCCCGCATTGGGCGATGATCTCGCTACGCAGCCCACCTACACAAAGCTCCGCCGCCCGTCGCGGCTGCAATTTATGCGTAGAGCAGCTACTATATATGGGCATGAACGTCGACTGGGGCTCAAGCGCGAATTGCTGGGAGTTCAATGGCGGCACGCCCGGGGGCTGCCATGACGCCGCCGGAAACGTGGGGTCGGCCTTCAATGGCAGATGGGTCAGCTTGTGCTGGGTTTCGATGGCCAGGGGCAACTGGGCTGATTTCACGTGTGTGTGTATCCAATTCAGCGTCGCGCTCTCAGCTGTGCCAACCCCACCATTGACGCGTTTGGTCTGACGGGGCAAATCGGAAACGCGTTTAATAACGTATTGGTTTACGCAAAACGCAGTGCCGCAGTAACGAGCAACAACCACCAAATTGAATTGGCCCTTACAGGTACGCAGCTTGGGAACAGTAGCATGCCCTTTGGAGCGGCGCCTTAAGTGCCGGCATCGAATACGGTTCGCGCGGAACTGGTCGGTTGCCTCGAGTACGACCATCTCTTATGCACCCTGGTAAGTGAGTAGTAAATTTTACTACAGTCACTGGTGCTGTAACTACGGATCATCCGCCGAGATGTTGACCTCTTAGCTGGACGGATAAATTACAATTTCGCGATCCAGTGCTTCTCCAGTACTGACCTCCTCCACCGAGCGGCGGATCGAAAGCGCCGGCCTGCGGCCGGGGCTTCACGGGGATCATGATGCGCGGTCTTCGAGAGCGTCGAGAACATGCGCGAGAAGGCTACCGCGGCTGACGCGTCGCGGGAAAAGGGCGTGCATTCAGCTAGCTAAGGTTCGTGAGGATAGCACTAACGTGGTTGCGCGCAGAGCGCTAGACTGTCGTGCAACATCTACCAGCAGCGCCTTTGGAAATGCATTTTGTGGACTATCATTGCCGCCTTCGTTCCCGGCCGCGCCATGTACGCCGCTTTCTGTTCCCCGCGACTTCAGTACCTAAGCCGTACTACGATCACGAAACCTTCAACTTCCGGCACGTATACGACGGCAACGACACTGACATCGGAATCCGACCGGCCGCGAAGCTTTCAATAGCGATAGTGCAGCGGTAACGAAACCGCTGCCGTTACTTTAAATAAGTCGCAGACGCCGCGCCTTGACGACGCACTGGGTACGGCTGGTCGTTTCCAGCTTTCGCATCGCGTTCTTGACATGAAAGTTGACCGTGTTCTCGCTCACTTCCAGGATGACTCCGATGGCCCAGGATGACTTCCCCTCCTCGACCCATCGCAGGCACTGTCTTTCCCGTTCCGACAGCCCAACCTCTTGCACATCCGCCATGAGTTTCTCCTGGAGCCGAAAGGACCTGGAACGAGACGAGCAAATGCCATACCAGTCAGTTGGACCCGCAGACTGGAGCGGCAGGACAAGATCTTGGGAGATTGCCGGTCCGCTCTCGGGAGATTGCCGTCCGACGGTAGCGCTATCGACGAATTGCGACAAACGTCGTAAACGCAACAGCAGTATTTGCGACAACCTTAGCAGTTGATATTTTGCGTCAACATCTCTGCGAGCCGACATCACCGCTTGACGAGTTGTTCCTCTCGCAAGGGGTGAATGCCCTGTGAAGGGCACCTGGCTCGCGAGCCGAGATCCTTCATTTACACCAAAGCTTTCCTTTCCATCGTGTCGGCTGGAAGCCGATCCACCCATCCAACAGCCTACCGTACGACGCCAATTCTCTAGCGAGCATGCAAGCTTTTAGCTGCCAACCAACTCCCAATGCTGGTCTTGATCGGCATCACAACAAAAGGTGTGAACAGTGAGGTTCGCGCCAATCGAGGGTCGGCCTCCGGGATTTCTGTATGCAGCATCAACCACAATCCGTTCGGCCCAACGCGGTCATCAATGTACTCGGCCATGCTCTGCCGAAATTCTTCGCGCGGTCCGGGATGGAGATGCCCTCCAGGTCGCGCGCAAGTGCATTCTCGACAAGCCCCTTGGCTCTTGCGATTGCGCTGGCGCTTATCGGGCCTGCTTTCAGCAGTTCAAACAAAGCAATCTTTGAGGCAACGCCGACCAGGCGCGACATCGATAGGCCGGAGATGGCAGCGAGAATGCGCGTTTCAGGACGCCGGGCGAACAGGCTCAAATAGGTCTGTACTCAGCGTGCTCCCTCCGATCCCGGCAGAATTGCGCGAGCGCGAGACAGGCCGGTCGAAGTCGCTGCCGAGAACCAGCGGCGGGACAGCCTGTTCCGCGGCGAGATCGTTCGATCACGGCGCTATCAAGCTGCTGGATTCGTCAAGTTCAGACCCAATTATCGAACCTGGAACCCGCGTGCGACAGCGGAAAGCTCGCCGAGCGCACATCCGCGCCGCTTCAGGGCGAAACGACTATCTCGATCGCGTCGAATTGGGCGCGCAGCTCTGTTGTAATCGCTAGCAGAGCCTCTTTCCGCCGTCGGTTTTCGGGTGCGACTAATGGCGCATGATAACGAAGCCGGCCAGACCCATGACAGGTCCGGCGAGATCGGCGATCACAGCCTGCGTGCGCCGGTCAAGGCTGGACACGACCATTCTCGCCTTCTCGCCGCGTTGGGGGACACAGTGCGATCAGCCCGGCAGCCTAAGCTGCAGCATGCGGTCGAGATTTGCTCTCCCGCTACGACGCCAACCAGAATCGCCGGCGCATCGTGGCCTTCAACCCCTCCGAAAGGACTCGAGCGCGTTTAGTGCGAGCATGCGCGCGACACATTCGAGCGCCAGGCCGCCACTGAGAAACCGGCCCGCGAACGTCTCGCTTTGCCCAAGGACACCATGCGCGGTGGTGATCTCGCCTTGACGGGCGGCCGGAAACCAGGCTGTCGCGACATAGGCATTGATGGTCATGGGGTTGGGGGTCGTGATCAATTGCACGAGCTGATCGTGGACGAAATTCGAGCCCGCAAGATCGTTGCCGAGAAGGACGCCGACACGATGCCTTGTGCTGGCATGGGGAAAAGTCCTCCAGTTACGCCGCTGTAATCAGCGCGAGTTGCCTGAAGCGGTCGATTTTCCTGCGCAGCCGCGGACGGCACCTCCTTCTCGATACATGTGCCGTCGCAACCCCAGTCCGGCGCAGCATTGGCCTCGATTTCCGGGCCCCAAGCGCGCAACAACATGTTCGAGCTGCCAGCGATTGTCACGGTGCAGGAAGCCGTCGTGCAATGCTCCGTATCGTGAAGATAAGATGGCCAAATGGACGCCCCTAAAGCCGCTCGACCTCTTGAGCACGTTGCGGATGTCAGCAGGACGCCGCGAGCCCGTCACGACCTCGAAGTGATGTTGGATCCTGATCTCTTGAGGTTCATTGTCGGCGGAATGATCTGGTTCCGCAGTGTAATGACAACCGCTGCCGGCTCGATCGCGCTCGCTCCCGCCAGCGCCTCGCCGATCTGCGATTTGACCAGGGTCACCGACGTGCCCGCTCCCGCTTCTCTCAGAACGATGAGGTCGGCATAGACCTTTGGCAAAATTCATTCATCGGCGTCGATGAGCCACTCCCGCCAGTCGGATTCCGGCATCATCCAATACCAAGTGCGTGGAGCGCGCGATGGCTTCACCGGAGATGTGGATATCAGTCATATCGCGTAGCACCGCGGAAAGCGGCATAGGATTCGCGCTCGACCACCAGCGCTCCGCCCCGTTCGCGCAGCACAAAGCTGTCGCGGCGGGTGTCGAACGGGCCGCTTGCCTCGATTGGCGGACATTCGCGCGAGGAGGTTGCGCCTATCCGGGCAAAAGCCGCGTCGACCTGTGGGCTGATCGGTGCATCAAAGCCGCGGACGACCGCGAGGTCGACCATGCCGGATCGTGTCGCGGATAGACCCATAGTCCACGGCATCGCTGCCCGTGTACATCCACCGCCAAGATCGGATCTGTCGGCGAGCTGAGCTGCCACGCGCCAAAAGAACGCGCGCCCGAGACGTCGGCGGATTTCACCGCGCCGCGAAGATCAGCGCTGATCTACGCCTCCATGCGCGATGGACCCAATGGCAGACGGGATGAACAGTGCCGTCACCACCAATGGGGGCATCCGGCGCTACCGGTCAGGCCTGCATTCCAGAGCGCCTGGTGAATAGCGCATTCGGCAACGTGAACAGGCCGTCGCGACCACTCCACGCGCCGGCGAAGACCAGGAGAAGCTCGTCTAGGATTCGAACTCGGTAGAATCAGGGTTTGGACCGCGAGTGCAGGACGGGGGAAAATGGCTGCTTTCACGGACGTACGAGCTGCCCTGCACGAGCGATTGCCAGAACTTATCCAGTCCTACGCCGGTCCCCGCGACCAAGCACCCGTCTCGCCGCTGTCACCGCGGCCGAGTGGGCTTTTCGTCTCCATCATCGGCCAATATTCCCTTCTCATCATTGCCGACAATCGCAGCCGCACGGCTCCAAGCGGCGCCGCAATCCTTCAGGCGATTGGGAAGCGGGCGACCGCGAATGCGGATTCCGGGGATTGCGGCCAGGGATTCCGATTGAACGCGACCATGCATTCCGATCGAAGGCGGCCACCTGTTCCGACGAAGGCGGCCGGAGTGTCGTTGCCGGCATGAGGAGTTGGGTCAGGTTTTCTTGGCTGCGTCAAGATTGGCGCGCTGCGCAGTGATCTTTCGCATGCTGTCTCCCTTAAGTGTGAGGCGGTGAGCATTGTGGACGAGCCGATCCAGGACGGCGTCGGCGATGGTCGGGTCGGCGATGACCTCATGCCAATTTTCGATCGGCACCTGGCTGGTGATGATGGTCGATCCGCGCTGGTGTCGATCGTCGACGACTTCGAGGAGATCGCGACGCTGCTCGCCGGTAAGCGGTGCGAGGCCCCAATCATCGAGGATGAGCAAATCGACCCTCGATAGTGTCTTGAGGAGCCGCGCATAGCGTCCGTCCCCGCGGGCGAGCGCAAGAGCTTCGAACAGCCTTGGCAGGCGATGATATAAGACGGATCGATTATCGCGGCATGCCTTGTGGCCGAGTGCGCAGGCGATCCAGCTCTTGCCGACGCCGGTCGGCCCGGTGATGAGCAAATTTTGCTTGCGGCTGATCCAATCGCCATCGACGAGCTTGGCAAAGAAGGCGCGGTCGATGCCGCGCGGAGCGCGCAGATCGACATCTTCGACGATTGCGGCCTGCCGTAGCGAGGCGAACTTCAGGCGCACGATGAGCCTTTTGTTCTCTCGCTCGGTTGCTTCGCGATCGATCATCAGGCCGAGGCGCTGCTCGAAGGTCAGCGCGGTAACGTCCGGTTGGCGTTGCTGATCGTCGAAGGCCTTGGCCATGCCGGCGAGCCCGAGAGCAGCGAGACGTTCGTGGGTGTGGTTGCTGAGCATAAGGTCTCCTTGTTGGTGGTCAGTGGTAGTAGCCGCGGCCACGGATGTTGCCGTGCTGGATGGGATCGGCCTCGGGGGCGGTGTCGGGAAGGAAGACTTTGTCCAGGCCGGTCTTGAGGATCGAGGCGATCGACCGATAGCTCGCTGAGCCGATGCTGATCCCACGGCGGCACGCGGCTTCCAGACGTTGCGTCCCATAGGTCTTTTCCAACCGCAGGATGCCGAGACAGGATCGGAAGCTCTGCTCGGGATGGGGCTTTGTCCGCATGATCGCCTGGCCCAGCGCGATCGTGGACGGACCGATCTTCTCGGCGGCGGCCAGCAGACGTGCCGGCGGCCAGAAGGCGTATCGGCGATGTGCGCTCGGCATGTGCTCGGGGATCGTGGTGTGGCGGCGCCTGACGCCTGAGCGTGCGTGGCTGGCGATCCGGGTGCCGCGATGGAACACCTCGATGGTTGCCTCGGTGGCCCGCACCTCGACGACCTGGCGGATCAGGCGGGATGGCACCGAGTAGAAGTGCCCCTGAACCTCGACATGGTAATCCGGCGCTACACGGGCACGACGCCATTCGGCGTACTGATAGGGTTCGGCCGGCAGCGGCATCAGGGCCGGACGATCGATGGTGTCGAAGAACTCGCGGCGGCTGGCACCGAGCTTGCGCATCAGGCGGGCGTTGAGTTCGTCGACCAGGATGCGGATCGCAACGTTCAACTCGGCGAGCGAGAAGAAGCGCCGGTTGCGCAGCCGCGCCAAAATCCATCGCTGGACGATAAGAACCGCCGCCTCCACCTTGGCTTTGTCGCGCGGCTTGCGGGGCCGCGCCGGCATAATGGTGGTGCCGTAATGGGTGGCAAGATCCTGGTAAGTCCGGTTGACGCCTGGCTCGTAGCGGCTCACCACCGTCACCCCGGCCTTCAGATTGTCGCAGACGAGCGCCTTCGGCACTCCGCCCAGGAAGGTGAGCGCATCCACATGGGCGCCGATCCAGTCGGGCAGCGCCTCGCTGAACCGGGCTTGGACGAATGTGTAGTTCGACGCTCCCATGACCGCGACGAAGATCTTGGCGGCGCGCACCTCCCCGGTAAGCCCGTCGAACACCGGCACGGTATCGCCGGCGAAGTCCACGAACAGCTTTTCGCCGGCCGCGTGGGTCTGCCGCATGGTCGCCGTGATGCCGTGGCGCCATTCGACGTAGAGGTCGCAGAACCGGCTGTAGCCGTAGCCGTCGGGATGATGGCCGCGGTATTCCTCCCACAGCAGCGCCAGCGTTACGCTGCGGCGGCGCAACTCGGCATGGACATGCCCCCAATCCGGAAGCGGCTTCGATCGCGGCGGGTTGTAGCCGGCTGGCGCAAACAGCTTGCGCTCCAGTGCTGTGTCGTCGAGCTCCTCCGGTATCGGCCAGGTGATGCCGATCACCGCGGCGCGGCGGACATACTCCGCGATCGCCGTGCGACCGATCCCGACCGATCGGGAGATCACCCGATCGCTCACCCCACAGGCATACTTCAGGCGTAGAACTTCTCGAATCTTCCGCATCGGCAATCTCTCGGCGGGCATCGGACCTCCCATTGCGTGAACCGCAAAAGGAGGGACCTTGCCCCGTTCAGATTGCCGACAACGCCCCCCGTCTCACCCTATCAACAGGGTGGCCGCCTTCGTTCGGATTGGGTGGCCGCTTTCGATCGGAATCGCTGGCCGCCTTCCGTCGGAATCGGTGGCCGCTTTGCCTCGGATTCCGCAACCGCGAAGCCGCGGTCAGCTGGCAGAGCATCGAGATTGCAGAGCCGCTCGATCTGGCAGTAGCCGACTGGAAAAATCCGCGCCGACAGCCTTTGGCTTGCACCCAGGAGGCGGCGGCATGTGAAGGCCATTCGGCCGACCTTGGAACAGGCTCGCCCGAATTGGCGGCAACCGGCTGGCTGAGCTTGATGATCCTCACGGCTCCGACCTGCGCGAACTCAGCTCGCGCTCAAAGCTGCCAAACCTTCGGCTCACGTGAGGGTGAACATGCAGTTCAGCATCATCGGGAAGGCGTGCGGATCGAGTGACATCGCTGCGCGATCCCAGCTGCCGGCCTTCACCGCTTGAGTGCAGAAGGCCCCGGTGATCGATCCGGATTGCACCCCAAAGCTCAGGCCGCGCCAAGGGATGGGTCCCCGAAAACCGAGGGCACCGCCAACCCGCAGCAAGCGCCCCGCTTCCACGCCGGCATTCAACCTCGGCATTCGAGGGCCGCTTGGCCTGAGCGACGAGATTTGTAATGGTAGGTCCGACCACACTCGAGAGCTTCGCAGCCCTTGCGGATCGATACCTGCCACTCGCCTAAGATCTCGTCGACCAGCTTGCGCTTTCAGGAAGGCTTCATAGCTTCCGGCGAATCACGTGCTGCAGCATCTCCTTGGCGAGAGACGGATCCGTGACCGGCTTCTTCAGCTTGGCATTCTCCTCCTCCGGTTGTTTCAGCTGCCGCATCAAAGTCGGCAGCAGGCCATCAACTTCCTCTTCCAATTGAAATAGCTCGCTTGGCTGATCCGAGCTTGCGGTAGATCTGCGCCGCTGCAAGCCCGTCATGGCCCTGCTTCAAGGTGAACGCTGGGCCTCCGATAACTTCGAGGCCTTCATGGTCTTCGGCTCCTCCCAGCCGAGGGGCGGCAGCGAAACTTTAGCCAAAATTGTGCCGGCCTCAGACCAATGGAGCCCACGTTGGTTACGCTACAGGCGTCCATTATCCGGCCATTGTATAGTCAGCTAGAGCTGTCGGGCCTCTACCTGGCAGCCCCTCACTCGGTTCGACGCACTTTACGGGCCCGAATCAGGTCCGCATCGAGTGGCGCGCGTTTCAGACCTAGAGCCCGCCTATTCCTGAGCCATGTGGGGCGATGCAGTAGCCACGGGAAGTATTTCGCTTCTTGACCTGATCTCAAGCCTTACGACAGCCTTGATAAGGACCCATATCGCTCATTCTGATTGCAGCACCTGCGGCTGTGTTCGCGTGCTGGTCTCTACGTGGACGCATGCCACTTGATCACCTTCGCCAAAGCTCGAACCGAAACTGCCGTGCCTTGGAGGATTGGTCGGCCGGCAAACATGGGCGGCCCGCGACCAATTTCCTTCGCCCGAGATACCCCGCTGAACTGCGAGACTGGGATAAGCACAATTTCAGGATGTTGGGCCGCCAGTTCACTAAGAGCGATGCCAATCGGCGACTCATTATCAATGCTCATTGGCAAATCCATCCCCCAGAGAAGGATGTCAAACTCACCACTTTGTCCGAGTACCTGCAAACAACGACTCAACACGTCGGAATCGAAGGAGCTTTGGGCACTCAGATCCAGGGGGTTGAAGCTATTTGCAAATCTCGGAAGGACCTCCGCCAGTCGGCTTCGCAATGGGCCAGAGAACGTAGCGAGCTTCAGGCCGGGCGTGGATAAAATCAAGTCCGCCATGATGTTCCCCATGCCGCCTGAAAAGCTAGCAAAGGCGACGCGATTGCCCCTTGGTTTGCGGGATGACCTAAAAGCCACAGTGGTTTCGATTAAGTCCTCGACCGAATTGACCGTGATCACCCCCAGTTCTTCGAAGAGGCGCATGTCGCGTTTAAAGCTGTTTGCGGCCTGTGTTGCCGTATGTCGACTTATAGCCTTATGCACTTCTGGATAAGCGCCGACGCGCAACATGATGATTGGCTTACGTTGTTCCCGCGCGCGTATGCAGGCAACCGCGAAGCGTTCGGGTTCCTTGATTCCTTCGGAGTAACTGACAATGATCTCTGTTTGTCGATCGACAGCTAGACAATTTACTAGCTCAGCCGTTGTGACGCTGACCTCGTTGCCCGTTGTCGCAATTTTGCTAATGCCCACGCCCCTGGCGATCAAAGAATGCATCATTGCAGCCATCTGACCGCTCTGGAAGACACCACTGACGGCTCCGGCGAATATTTTGGGCATGCTGCTTTCCCAAGCCGCAATGATAGGCCGGTGCAGATTGATGACTCCGATCGTATTTGGCCCAACAACGACTGTTGTCGGTGTATCTATCGCCCAGCGCTGAACTAGCTGCTGCCTTGCCCAGCCTTCCGCCGAATCGAGTTCGGCGAAGCCGCTCGAGACTATCTGTGCAGCGCCGACAGACTTCCGTTTGCATTCCTCCAGTAGAGGCAGAATGTTCTCGGCGCGCACGCACAGCACCGCCAGATCTACCTGGAACGGAACGTCTGAGATGCACCGATAACATTCGACGCCGTCAACGCTACTATACTTCGGATTCACCGCAGCGACATCTCCATCGAACCCCGACGCCACAATATTGTAAAGAATGCTTTTAGCGAGGCTTGGTTTCGGCGAAGCTCCGACCACCACGACTCCCCGAGGTTCGAACAGCGATCGAAGGTTACGTTCTTTGCTAATCATGACTAACCCGCCCTTGTTAAATTGGTTAACGTCGCAACCAATTGGGCGGTTGTTTCCACCTTCTTCGTTAGAGACTCAACTCTCATATCGAGGAGGGCCAAGAGAAGGACTAGGAAAGTGGGATCAGCTCTGGCGGCTCAGGGCGCGGCCATTGGGCAACTTCAGAGATTCCTGCGCGCGCTCCAAAGCCTGGATCGAGAGCTTTTCGCCCCCGCGTAGCACAATGGCCTTCGGGCGGAGCGACATAGAGGCCGACAAGATCGGGCCTGGGCGTAGGACTTATGAGGCGAGGCCAATCTTGTAGCTTGCGCAGGCACCGCCCAGCCATATTGGACGTCAACATCGCTCGCGTCTCGCCCAGCAGAGGGCCGGTCCAGCGGCAAAGGCGTGCGGAGCGGCCGGTCCCGTGCTTCAGGTTCGACTTGCTGCTTGTCTTCGTGCAAATGGGCTGCTTGCCAGGCAGCGGCTTGTCTTTCAGATCTTCAACGCCATGGTAAACATAGCGATGCCGTCAAGCCCTGGAAATCCGCGGCTGGACCTCAGCCGCCTTGGCGATTAACCCGGTGCTCCGCCCGGCTGCCGTCGGCAAGACTATGCCCGCTCGCTTCAAATCGCGTTGCAGTGTCGTCAATGATCGACAACACGCCTCGAGTACCTTGCGATCGTTCCTCAAAAGGTGGACTTCTCTTGTTTGGGTATCATGTCCGTGTCGAATGACGCCACGCTCTAGGGAAAGTGTCTACTGGTGCCGCTTGCAGCTCTTTACGACCGGTGACCGGCAGAGATTATCTAAGAGGGTAGGGCTTTCCTGTTGTTTGGACGATTGCTTCCAAAATGCCGTCGCTCAGCCGCTCTATTTCGGACACCCCGTGCTCGGATGTAATAAATAAGCGAATACCAGCTGCCGTCCCTTCACCATGCTCTGGCAAGGGCGTCACTGACGTATGGAAGCCGCTGTGGAGAAGCTGTCTTCCGACGCTAATCGCATCGGCCTCCGATCCAATAATGATCGTTCTAATCGGGAGTGAACTGCCGTGCTGCGCCGTAGCGAGACGACTGTCAAAGAGGGCGATACGTTGCGCCAGTCGCTGCTGGCGCTCACTTAGTTCTGGCGATCGGTGGATTCTACATGAGGCAAGAGCTGCGCCAACCGCCGCGTGATTGGGAGCCTCTGAAAAGGAACCCGTAGCGATGTGTCGTCTGCACAATGCTTCATTCTCGCTTGTTCCGAGCATCAACAATCCGCCCGACGCGCCGAATCCCTCCGCCAAGGAGGCTACTATAATGGTACGGTCGCCCAGCACCTGTGGAAACTGAGAGCGAGCAAACCCTTCGCCTTGGCTCCCAAAGATCGATATACCGTGAGCATCCTGGATGTTGATAAACAGTCCGTAACGATCCTGTAGCCAACTCAGTGCAGCCAGTCGTGAAAAGGCTGCTATAGAATAAATATCGCATACATAAACAACCGTGGGATTATTCCGGCACAATCGTTCGAGGTCATCGATCTCATTGTCTACAATCGTTTTTGAAGCGGTTTCGTTGGCGACGTCCGGCTTGTGACAGACCAGCACGTCGTGCAGATTCCGATCGTGGACGACAATCGGCTTCCTTCCGCCGGTCAGCTTGCCGCAGCCAAGAAAGCGTATCGCAGCTAAACCAGCGAGCACGAAGCTGGAGAACGATATCACGCGAGCGGAGAACATCCCCGACAACGCGTCTTCCAGCTCTTCAAGAAGATCGACTTCAAAGCACGTCTGGGCGCCGGACGAACGAAATGATCGTTGGGCGCGGAGTGCATCAATTGCCCCGGCGACTATCAGGGGATGATTTTCGAGGCCGAGGTAAGAGCGTCGAGCGAAATCAATTAACTGCCACCGACGGCAGGAATCGCCGTCCCGAACAAACGAGCGCCCGATTGTAGAGAGTCCATCACCGCCCCTCAAGTGTTCCTTGGACCCTGCATCGGCGCACTGTCCAGTCTCGATGGGTATGTAAGCCGGGTTCAAATGGGCCTGCCTAGGGCGATCATCTTCTGAGCTGAAAAGCCGACTTCGTGAATCATGCGCTGCCATTTCGATCTATCCAACGTACATCCGCCGAGCTGTGCGTGCCTAATATCTATCGAGACGCGGCGGCACGACTTCGGCAGACATAGGGGGGAGTGCCCCGCTGAGTGCAACATAGGCGATTGTTACCGGTTCGCCACCTACCGAACTAGAGAGTGCTCGCTCACGAGTCACGTAGGCGCGACATTCTCTTCTCTTATCGGAGCGTCACCGCACTGGCATCACCATGGGATACTCAGTGCAAATGTCTTGCCAGGACCGCGGCTAACGATCACTGCTGTAGGATACCATCCGACATATGCGGCCTCTGGGCGCCCCAACGTCCTGCGCTGCCGGACGCCGCAATACGGTTCGCGTGTGACACCAAGAGAGCGTTTTCCGCCGTTCTCACAAATTTAGATGTAAGCCGGCATCTGTGCGCACGCACTCGCCTGTCATATTGCTCGATGCCGGGCTTGCGAGGAAGCAGACGAGCTGCGCGACATCCTTGGCAGTCGAGGCGACCTTGAGTGGCACACGCGACAACATGGCTTCACGCATATGCCGTGCGCCCGCCTCGCCTCGGCTTCTCATGAACCACGGAGTATCGATGTAGCCGGGACAAACGGTATTCACGCGGATGCGTGGCGCCAGCGCGCGCGCGAGCGGTAGCGTGAGTGCATTGAGCGCTCCCTTGCTCGCTGAGTACGCTACAGATGAGCCGTCTCCATTGATACCCGCGATCGATGAGATGTTCACCACAGCGGCCGTGCGACCACTTGGCTTGGCGCTGACCTCGAGCAATGTGCGTGACGCACGGATCATCTGGTATGGGCCAATGGCATTGACCGCGTAAATCCTCTGAAAATCCTCCGCTGAAAGCGCATCAAGATCTTGATTCGGTGCATGCTTTGTTGTGCCGGCATTGTTAACTAGTAAGTCCAGGCGCCCCCAAGGGGCGGCGGCCGCGACAATCTTTCTGCAATCATCATCGCTAGAGACGTCACCCTGCACGATAACGACCTCGGCCGCCCCAGCAGCGAGGCAGGCTTCAGCTGTGGCCTCGGCTCCCTTCCGACTCGTGGAATAGTTGATTACGATGCGCGCCCCGCCCTCGGCCAAGAGGACCGCGGTTGCCGCTCCGAGGCCCGACGCGGCGCCTGTCACTATCCCACACAATGCATTCGTCGACATCGTTGCCTCTCCTTTACCTAAGCCTATATTTAGCGGCAGCGTGCTGTTGCGCGCGAAGCATGTCGACCTCTTGATGCTTCCTAAGCCCTCGACGTGCGTTAGGGTTGCCGTCGCTGTGCGCTATCTCGAAAAATTCGACCGGTACGTAGAAGTCGTGCAGAACGAGCTGAGTCCTGCGACCCACCTCCACCAGGAGTGGCCCAGGCTGAGAGGTCCAGGAGCGGATTGGTTGCGCGACGCGGCCACAAGCACCTTGTGTTGAAATCCTCGGCGTTCCGGCGCGGACGCCCCCACGAGGCCGAAGTGGCGCCCAGCTCGCTCCCCGGGCTCACCCTTCAGTGAGCCCTCCGGTCCAAATGGCTCGATGCCATCCGCGGATATGGCCGCCGCTTGCGGCCCGACATCGCTGCTCGCGCCTAATCGCGCCAAGCGCCAGGCCATACAGTGACATGCTCCCATGTAGGAAAAAACCGGTTGTCGGCGCCACAGACCATTAACCGCTCGCGTCCGTATCTTAAACATAGAAGTTGGACATCAGACGTTCCCCTTCAACGCAAGCTTCTCCCGCACCTCATCTGGCCTCATCACCCGCACCCCGATCCTCTCTAGAATCTGGACGGCGCGCTGCACGAGCTCGGCGTTAGTCGCGAGCCGCCCGCGAGAGAGGTAAAGGTTGTCCTCTAAGCCTACGCGAACATTCGCGCCCACTATTGGCGCCAATGCTACATACGGAAGCTGCATTCGGCCGATCGAGAAAGCTGAGTAGACGGACTGCGGGGGGAGCTTGTGCACCAGCGCCATCAGGGTTGTCGGATCAGCAGATGCGCCGTAGCGAACTCCCATACACAACTGGATCAACGGTGGACCGTCGATTAGCCCTTCCTCGATTAAGTCCCGCGCAAGCACCAGGTGACCGAAATCGAACACCTCAAGCTCAGGACGCACCCTTAGCTCTTTCACGTGGGCAGCCATTGCACGCAGCGTTCCGGCGGTGTTGATCATGACGTACTGACTGTCAGTGCGCCAGTTCATCGACCCGCAATCCAATGTACATATCTCGGGCCGCAACTCTTCCACGTGGGCTAGCCGCTCACGTGCTCCCACAATGTCCGTGCCCCTCGAGTTCAGCGGCAGCGGAGTGTCCGCCTCGCCAAGCACGAGGTCGCCGCCCATTCCGGCAGTCAAGTTTATGACCGGATTTACGTCCGATGCTCGGATGCGCTGTACTACCTCCCTATACAATGCCGGATCGCGCGTCCCACGCCGGGTATGGGGATCACGCACGTGGATGTGCACAACCGCCGCACCTGCGCGCGCAGCCTCCGTCGCGGACTGTGCGATCTGCTCTGGGGACACGGGCACGAGCGCGCTACGCTCCACCCCGTTTCCTCCTCCTGTGAGCGCGCACGTAATGAATACCTCAGAGATCATCGCAATCGTCCCTTCTAAAGCGCTCAACGCGCGCAGATTGTCGGCGCATTAGTTAGGGATCACCCGAGTCTCAACTAGTTGACCGGTGCTCACTGCCGCTGCAAAGCGCTGTGACGGCGGCAACCCTCATCTCAGCAAACATCGTGCCGTTCGCCCTAGGCCTCGCGAAGTTCGCGTGAACCGAGAAAACGGCTGTAGCAAGCTCTTGGAGCGACCTCGGATCATTCGACTTCTAACATTCCTGTAACCGAGCCGACACGGTTGGCACGACAAAAACGGTTGCCACTCCGTGGGGGTTCGAGAAGCTGCGCGATGATGACACATCCTGTAGGCGGCGATCGCACTCGTGCATGTTGCGGCACCCGCATTTTCCGAAGCCTCGTTCATTCATTTCGTCCAGAGGAACGCGACCAAAGAGCTAAAAACCGACGGCAGGCGCAATGGAGCGGACCGCTCTGCGAGAAACGGAAGGTGCATGTTGCAATTCGGTGCTGGTGCCGCTCTCCGCAATCGGCGCGCGGAAGGTTAGACATAGTAAGGGTGGTGCTCTTCGTTTCGAAACGAAATCCTGTCTATCGGGACGAATTGCGGATGTGGACAGCGTGGTATGCTTATTCGCTAGCAGTTGCTTGCGGCGAAATGCCTGACGGTTCTCGATCGTGAGAATAGCTGGAAAGAGCTTGCATTCTGGGCAATAGAAGTTCATTGCGATTCAATCGGGACAGTAGTCTGCAGTGCAGGCATTTATGCGACGGCACGCCTGAAACTATTGCTGAACCGACGACTTTGACATGCAAGGCGCTCCAATGACCATGAACACTGAGTCGTGAATGGAAACCGACGAGCCACAATTCCATAGGACCTTCTATGCCAATCTACTATCCGGATATTCTGTCACAAGAAAAGCCGCCGCGGACCGTTGTCTATAGCCACAAGGACGTCCTTCTGTATTCGCTAGGGATCGGCATGGGGCGTGATCCGATGGATCCGCGCGAGCTGCCTTTCGTCTACGAGAAGGATATCAAGGTCCTGCCTACCGCCGTCACGGTGTTGGCGTCAGCCAACGTACGGACTTCCGGGCCAGCCCCAAAGCAGAAGCTTGGCCTTCGGATCAGCGAGTTGAATGTCGGGATGCTAGTGCATGGCGAGCAGAAGATCGAATTACATAGGCCGTTGCCAGCGTACGGCACCTTCACGGTCGCGAGCCGTACGATCGGTGCTTATGACAAGGGTAAAGAAAAGGGAGCGGTGCTCGTGGAGGAGACTGTGTGGACCGACGAAAAACGTGAGAAACTGGCCACGCTGACCGAGTCAAGCTTCGCCCGGGCCGACGGGGGTTTCGGGGGGCCGTCACAAGGCGGACCTGAACGGCATCTTGTCCCCATGCGTAAGCCGGACGTCATGATCCCATTCCATACCAGGCCGGACCAGGCCCTGCTCTATAGACTGAACGGGGACTTCAATCCCCTGCACTGCGATCCCGTTTTCGCGAGGCACGCCGGATTCCCGGGCCCGATCCTTCATGGTCTATGCACATTCGGCATTACCTGCCGGGCGGTACTGCAGGCGTTCTGCGGGTACGATCCCATCAGGATTCTTAGCCACCAGGCGCGCTTCTCGGCACCAGTATTTCCCGGTGACACTATCAGGGTCGATCTCTGGCAGGACGCGGATGTGATTTCGTTTGAGGCCCATGTCATGGATCGCAGCTCGACAGTGATAAAAAATGGCAAAACTGTGCTGCGGTTGTAGGCGCTCAGCTGCAGGTGCCTCTTACTGGCTCAGCCTACACTGCACCTCGGGGACTGCTCGGCCAGCACGTTCCAAAGCCCGGAGGAAAGCTTTGCCTGTTTTCGATTTGGCGCGCGTGCAGCAGAGTACCGAACCTCTTTAGTTGCGTGTCACTTCTGTTGCACATCGGTCAACAGCCGTTGTTATCTGTCGCATCGCTCGGCTGCGAGTACACCGCAGCTTCTTGTTTCATGTCTCGAGAAATCCAGCAATCGCGACTACCAATTCATAAAGCCATCTCTTTCGCCTGGCTGTTGGGCGACTCAGATCGGATGGCAGATTGGCAATGAAAGCCTCGTAGCCCAAAACCTCGGCCGCTGCAGAGCGCGTGCCCATCGAGGCGCACGGGCTAAACGCAACCTATGGGTCCTTCTCGCGGTAGAAATCATCGTTTCGCGCCAGAGGCCGTGGGGAGCACGCTCTAAACGGTGGCAAGCACCCGTGACCGCCCTAGCGACGACGGCTTCGTCGAGCTCAGCGGAACTCCGGATCGCTTGAGACACTGGGCATCTAGACCCCGCGCTTTCAGCGATGGGGCAAAATGCCCGCCTATCCCTAGCCAATTCGTCTATTTTCCCGAACTCCTCGGTTGCCTCGCCATCCCAAGCACATGCAGACTAACTTTCATGCGAAGGAAGAATGGGGACCAATACGCCTTTGAACACTGCCGGATGTGGCCGAAAGGATTCACCTTCGGCTGCACGACTCACGTTTACGGAGTTATCTGCCGGAGACGCGGTGGTGCCAGCCAACACGAGCTCAACCAGCGTTGGCCAACGCTGCTTCATATTGCTCTGCAATCTCCTTCAAAAGCTCGGCGGCCCCGCTAATCGAACGAACGCCCGAAACGGAGTGACCAGCACACCGGATATTACTCCAGCCCGGCGGACCGTCGCTAGAACTCTTCCCGCGAACTCTCTGCTTCGCGCTCGCCTCGACCACTGACTCCGCAAGCGTTGACGGGTCCAGTCCTGCCGCCAGAATTGAACTCCGCAACACATTCGCCGGCAGTCCCCAAAATGCGCTAGTCAACACTATGTCATCGAGCGTGCTATGAACCAGCATCTCACGATAGCTATCGCTGGCCATGCTTTCCGCCGTGGCAACGAAGCGAGTACCCATGCAAGCGAGCTCGCAACCAAGCACGCGCGCCGCCGCCAGAGAGACGCCGTCTGTGATGCCGCCAGCAAGTACAATTGGTCCTTCAAAAATCGTGCGAACCGCGCGAACAAATGCAAATGGATTGGCCCAGCCAGAATGGCCTCCCGCACCAGCGGCAAGCAGAATCAAGCCGTCAGCGCCGGACTCGATGGCTCTTTGCGCGTGGTGCAGCGAGGCGACGTCAGCGAATACGAGACAACCAATTTCGTGCAATGGGCCAATGGCTGGAGACGGCGATCCCACGCTAGTGATGACAATCTCTACCTTGTGACGCACGAGACACGCAAGATCATCTTTGAATCGCGGGTGACGTATCATGAGAGTGGGACAGTGAGGCGCTACTGGACGATCCGAGCTAGCGAGATCCTGCTCAATTCTGATTAGCCAATCATCAAGCTCATCAACGGATTGGGCGTTGGCGGTAGGATACGCGCCGATCGCTCCCGACCGACACACCGTCGTGACAAGGTCCACCCCGGAAACGCTGGCCATTGGGGCCACTATCAGAGGTAGGGTCAGGCGTGAAGACAGAGCATTCGGCAATCGGCCGCTCTCTAAAAGTCTGGGCATATTATGGACTCCTCAATCTGGATATGTTCGCGCGGAATGGCTTAAGCGCTCCTACGGCTATCCTGAGTTCAGTTCGGACCGATGATGGTCGGCATTTGCGACATTTGTGGACGGACCGTTCAGCTGTAATCCCAACCAGCAAAGCGATTGACGAGACCGCCCTCGATCCGGCCTGAGCAACCGATCCGTCGCATGGTCTTGCTACCGGTTCAACTAGGAACGTTGGTAGTTGACTGAACTCAATGTTATAAGCGCGTCCAATGTTAGAGGCTGCTTGCAGTTGCGCTAACTCACGACGCCCGCCTTCGTGCGTCGCCATGATCGAGGATAAACCGAACATTTGCTAGCTGGCGCTTAGAATGCAGTCCTAGAGCATCACGATCCGAACCACTTCGCTACCGACGTCTTCGACAGACTGCTACGCGACTGAGAACACTTTGAGGGCTGGGCGGGTTATGATTTCGTGGAGGCTGTACAGAGCGTTAGACAGCTCCGCAAGGTCCTTCGGTCCACCTAGGCAGACGCGGACGGCTCCGGGATCGGCGTCGCCCACCATGGACGAGATCGGCGGCGTGACGAGGATGCTCTGCCGGCGGGCGGCAGAGGCGAAGTTGATTGCGGACCATTCTGCCGGCAACGGCAGCCAACCAAAAAACGGAGGATACTTTGGGCTCTCTGCGGCGGGAAGGATGGTGGACAACACGCGATTGCGCTCGAGCGCCTGCTGACGACGCTCGCGAGCTAGCTCGCCCAGCTTGCCGCTTTGGATGAGCCGCACGGCGATTTCGCTCAGCACCGGTGCAACGAACCAAGAAGAGGCGTGCAGCAGCAGTTCGGTCTGCTCGGTTAATTTTGAGGGCACCGTCAGCGTACCAAGGCGGAATCCTGGCGTCACGCATTTGGAATACGAGGTAATATAGAAGCTGCGTTCCGGGACGAGCTCAGTGAGCGGCATCTGCCGCTCCGGTAAGAAGAAGGCATAGACATCATCCTCGATGATTGTCAGGTCCAGCTTGTGGGCCAATTCGGCGATGCGCCGTCGGCGGCTGGCGCTCATGCTCCGGGCCGTGGGACTCTGAACGGACGGCATGCAATAGAACACTTTAGCGCCGGAGGTCCGGCAGGCTATCTCCAGTGCGCCAGGATCAGTGCCCTCGCCGTCCATCGTAACGGGGATGAGCCTTAGCTGATTTGCCGCCGCGATAGCCTTGAACCCGGAATAGGTGACGGTATCCACAAGGATGCTATCGCCTGGCCGGGCCGCTAGACGCACTGCAATTTCGATCGCATGCTGGGCGCCGTTGCACAGAAACAGCCTGCTGGGGTCGGCGATGAACGAGCCAACGGAGACAGAAGTAGCGATGATCTCGCGGTGTTGGAGGTTACCGCCCGGAGGGCCGTAGCCCAGCAATGGTGCAAGATAGCGCTCTTGCGCCACATCGCGTAACACGGCGGACAGTATCTGCGTCTCCCTTCCCTCCGCCGGAACGTTCAAGGCCAAGTTCACTGGACCGCATGGAGGCTTAGCTTCGGCTCGGCTCGCGAAACGGCGGCGAACGAAGGTGCCCTGCCCTACGTGACTACTTACGATGCCACGGTGCTCGGCCTCCTGATAAGCTTTGCTCACGGTTCCGACGGAGAGATTTAGCTGTTTAGCTAGATCACGGTGCGCCGGCAGGCGGTCTCCATCGCATAGCAGACCATCCCGAAGGTCCTGCTCCAAGGCGTTAACTAAGGCGAGGTAGCGTGGCCCCTCGGACGCGAGCCGCTTCGGCCGCCACCGCAAATTCTTCATTCAGTCTCATCGCCTACAGGATACGAAAACGGCCTACGTGGTTCTAAAGTATAGGTGTTGAGCTCTCAACAGGCTTTCATAACACCTGCCGACGTGCCCGCTTCTGCCGACGGGGGCGTTTGAAGATGGTTGCCGATGTGCGCGGTCAACCTCTGGTTTCGACCGCGGGCAGAGTGCCGAGAGGCTGTTCCAGTCGTAGCATTGATCACGATTTCGCTCCAAGCATTGACGTCTTTGACCCGTTGCCATCGATCAGGGGTGCAAGTGTGGTATACATTCTTGTTCTTGAAGGGAGTTAAGTTGGGCCGGAACGTTTGTAGCCCAGTCCACTCGAGCAGACCCTCGCGTTGATAACTCCTCAATCCTTAGCCCAGCGAGTAAGACCGGCCTCGGAGATGATCTTCGCGATCGCTGCCTTCTGTTCGTCTGCCAA
>NZ_JBVVOT010000051.1:0-24803 GCF_055807455.1 Bradyrhizobium sp. Kon58 | reverse complement strand
CTTCACCAGCTGATTGTCCACGGTGTCCAGGCTCTCGCTGGTTTCCGTCAAAAACTCCCGCAACAGATCATCCATGAAAACAGGCCTTCATACAGGGAGGGCGCGCACACAAGACGTGATGCGCCAATTCGGAATGGGGCCAGCTTCACCGCAAAGCGTTTAATATTGGTTGAGTATGTGGAAAAGAACGGAATCAACAAAGAGATAAGGCGCTCCGGACAAGCCGAAGCGCCTCGTAAAGATTCGATTAACGTTTGAGAGCTGCGACGTGTCTACGAAGCGATAATGGTGATGGCCTCGCCTTCATGCGCGAGCCTCACAGTGAGCCCGCAGGCCTCTGCCAATAGCCGCGTATAATAAGGCTGGATCGCGTGCGCATCCGCCGCCGGGCCGCGCTCGCCGCTCAGCAGCTCGGAGATGTTCTGCGGCAGGCGCGCATTATGTCCGGTCGCGGTGATGCGGAAGCTCATGGTCTCGCCCTCGCCGATCGGATCGATCGTCAGCGTGCCGCCGCGCGGGATCGTGTGCTGCGAAACGACCAGCATGTTGAGCAACAGCTTGACGCGATTCTTCGGCAGCAGGATCCGCGGCAGATTCCAGGTGATCGAGCACTTGCCGTCCTCGATGTGGCCGCGCGCCATGGTCTGGGCATCGCCGAGATCGATCTGCGCGCCGGACGAGCCGGCCGCACCAAAGGCAAGACGGCAGAACTGGAGGCGGGCGGAGGCGGTTTTCGCGCTCTTGCGAATCAGGTCGAGAGCGAACTCGCGGTCGTCGGGCTTGGGATCGTCGTCGAGCACTTCGAGCCCATTGACGATGGCGCCGACAGGGCTGATGAGATCGTGGCAGACCCGCGAGCACAGCAGCGCAGCGAGTTCGAGCGCATCTGGAGCGGCAACGGTAGCGGGTGACGAAGCGTCAGACATAAAGGGTTCCTGGAATTGCACGGCGCGGACGCGGCGAATCAAGCATGCTTGACGAATGCTGCTGGTTCTAACATTCGCAAGCCCATGGCAGCTAGCTTGCGATCGGTTCGAAGCGGCCCTAATGCCGCGGCGAATCACTGAGGAGGGATGGAATTGCCGATGAATGAGGCATGCAGGTGAAGCGGATCATCGACGGCGCGGCCGCCTTCCACCTGATGGAGCCGCTCACCGCGCTGGTGGTGGAGGCGGGCGAAGCCATCCTCGCGGTCAATCGCGCGGCGATGCGGGTCGACGGCAAGCAGGACGGCTCGCCGGTGACCGAGGCCGACCTTGCCGCCGACGGCATCATCGCGGACGGGCTGGCGCAGCTTGCGGGCGACATCCCGACGCTCTCGGAAGAGCGGACCCAGCTCGCCTCGCCGCCGTTCCGCGACAGCTTCTTCCTGATCGACCCACTCGACGGCACCAAGGAGTTCGTCGCCGGGCGCGACGAGTTCACCGTCAACCTTGCCGTGGTGACATCGGGCGTGCCGCTGCTGGGCATCGTCAGCGCGCCCGCACTCGGGCTGCTCTGGCGCGGCATCGTCGGCCGCGGCGCCGAGCGGGTCAGGTTCGACGGCGCGACCATCGGCACTGCCGAGCCGATCCATACCCGCAAGTTGCCGCCCCTGGGAGAGCCCTGGATCGCCGCGGTGAGCCGCTCGCATGGAGATCCCCAAACCGAGGCCTTCATCGATCACCGCCCCAACGCCGTCAGGAAGACGGTCGGCTCGGCCGTGAAATTCGGACGGATCGCGGAAGGCAGCGCCGACATCTATCCCCGCTTCGGGCCCACTTGTGAATGGGACGTCGGGGCAGGCTACGCGGTCGTGACCGCGGCCGGCGGCAGCGTAACCGACGGCAAGGGCGGCGCGCTCCGCTTCGGCGAGCGGCACGATGGCGGCTTCATCATCCCGGAGTTCATCGCCTGGGGTGACCCGCAGGCCGCAAGACTCTGAAATCGTAAAGGCGCTACTGGCTGAGCTTGTCCTCGAGGGCCGGCCAGCGCTTGCCCACCTCGTAGAGGAAGCGCTCGGGATTGGCGGCGAAGCCGTCGCGATTGGCTTCCCGGCTGAACAGATAGAGCCGCTGCGCCGCGATCGCGAAGAAACGGGGGTTGCCGGCGATGGTGACCCCGCGGGCGATATCGACCGGATCGTAGCCGCCGAACTGCGGCCCGTAGACCTCGGGATGTGCCAGGAACGAGGCCCGGTTGCCCTCGTTCCGAAAGCGCCAGACGGCGCCCCACAGGTTCGCCTCGAACTCGGCGGTCCCCTGCACGGCCGTGCCAGCGACGAAATAGGCCACGGGGTCGAAGCCCTCGATCGCCACGCCGCTGAAGCGGTTGACGACGATCCGCTCGGTGGTGGCCGCCTGCGCCGGCACCCCCGCGCAGAGGATCCAAATGCCCGACAGCATGCAGACCAGAAGGCCGATCAAGGCAATTCCGGGGCGCAAAGGGCTGGCTTCCTGCCGTTCTGCCGTCATAGTTGCTGCGGATAACATCCGAGTCGAGGGGACATCCGGCGCAACCTAGAGCCGCGCCTGTTGGCGTCAGGTTAAGGAAGCGACCGGATTCGATACCAGGGGTTCTTTTATGACTTTCGCATCACGCCTTGCCGCAGTCGCGCTTGCCGCGATGGTCGGGTGGATCATTCCGGCTTCCGCCCAGCAGCCGCCGCCGCCCGATTTGCCGCCGCCGCAGCGGACCCCGACGCCCAGCACCTATGGGCCGGACGAACTCGTGAACGCCGGCCACCGCTTCTTCGGCAACGTCTCGCGCGGTCTCGCCTCGATCATCGAGAAGGCGGTCAGCCAATGGGGCCTGCCCAACGGCTATATCCTCGGTGAGGAAGGGTCCGGCGCCTTCGTCGCCGGCCTGCGCTACGGCGAAGGCACGCTCTACACCAAGAACGCGGGCGACCTGCGCGTCTACTGGCAGGGCCCCTCGCTCGGCTTCGACTGGGGTGGCGACGGCGCGCGCACCATGACGCTGGTCTATAATCTGCCCGCCACCAACGCAATCTACCAGCGCTTCGCCGGCCTCGACGGCTCGGCCTACATTATCGGCGGCTTCGGCATGACGGCACTCACCGCCAACAACATCGTGCTGGTGCCGATCCGCTCGGGCCTCGGCCTGCGGCTGGGAGCCAATATCGGCTATTTGAAATTCACCCCGCGCGCGACCTGGAACCCGTTCTAGCGTCCCGCTTTCCCCTGCTGCGAGGGATCAAGGTTAACGACATGTCGGGGCTGGCTTTTTGCCGGCCCCGCATGCAATGTCCTTGGTAAATTTTTCCTTAGCTTTGGGAGTTCTGGCCCATGGTCGAACCGATCATGTACCTGGCGATCGGTTTCCTGCTCTCGATGCTGTGCGGGCTCGCGATCGTGCCGCTGGTGCATAACCGCGCCGTGCGCCTGACCACGCGCCGGCTCGAGGCCGCCACGCCACTGTCGATGGCCGAGATCCAGGCCGACAAGGACCAGCTCCGCGCCGAATTCGCCATGTCGGCGCGGCGCCTCGAGATGAGCGTCGACCAGCTCAAGAACAAGACCACGAGCCAGCTCGCCGAGCTCGGCAAGAAGAGCGACGCCATCAACCGCATGAAGATCGAGCTCGGCGAGAAGAACGCCACGATCTTCGCGCTCGAAGCGCGCGAGAAGGCGGTGAAGGAGCAGCTCCGCGCCACCGAAGAGGAATTCAACACCAAGACCGCGGCCCTGCGTGCCGCCGAGATCGCGCTGACGGACAAGCAGAGCGAGCTCGCAAAGATCAATTCCGAACTGTCCGACCGCTCGATGATGGCGGAGAGCCGTCAGGTCGAGCTGGTTGTGGTACGTGCGCAGATCGAGGAGCTGAAGAACCGCGTCGGCGACGCCGAAAAGGAATTTGCCGCGACGCAGGCGCGGCTGGCGCAGGAGCGTACCGAATCCGAGACCGCCTCGCGCGAGCTCGGCGACGCCCGCGGCCGCGTCGAGAATCTGAGCCAGCGCGTCACCGACCTCGATCGCCAGCTCATGTTGCAGGTGAAAGAGGCCGAGATGCTGTCGGGCCGCGTCGGCGATCTCGAGGGACGCCTAGCCACGCAGGGCAAGCTGCTCGCCGAGCGCGACTATGAGAACAACCAGCTCCGCCAGGCCAATGAGAGTTCCGAGCGCACCATCAAGGAGCTGCGCGTCGAGATCGCGGCCTTGAGCGGCGGCAAATCGTCGGCCGCAATGGAATCGATCCGCGCGGAAAAGACCGCGCTGGAGGAGCAGCTGCGCACCGCCCGCGACGAGCGCGCCAAGCTCCAGCGCGACATCAACGCGATCCAGCAGCAGGCCGAGAGCTCCTGGGCGACCGAGCGGATGGAGAACGCGCTGCTGCGCGAACGCATCAACGACATCGCAGCCGAAGTGGCCAAGCTCGCGATGCAGCTCGAAGGGCCGAACTCGCCGATCGAGGCCCTGCTTGCGGCCGAGGCCGGCCAGCCGCCGAGGCCAGCGCCGCGCCCGGCCAATGACGCCGCGACCAACGGCACGGCCGCCGGCACCCTGCCCGAAGGCGGCGGAACACTGGCCGAACGCATCCGCGCGCTCCAAGCCCACGCCTCCCGCGCCCGCCAGCAGGGCGCGTAGGCGGCCCGAAAACGGTCGCGCCGCCGAATTGCGGGTCCGGTGAAGGTTTTCCGGCCCGGCAGCGCCTCGAAACTTGACACCTTCGGCCCGCACTTCTAAATCGCGGGCTCCAAAGCGCCGGCGGCCGAAACTCGGGTCGCCTGCATGATGGTTTCGGGTGCATAGCTCAGCGGGAGAGCGTTCCCTTCACACGGGAGAGGTCCAAGGTTCGATCCCTTGTGCGCCCACCATTTTCACACTGATTGCAGACACTTAGCGCTTTCATTCCCTTCATGTGTGCCCCGAAAAGATTGGGGCACAGCCTGGGCACGCGCTGATACTAACAACCCAAAATTCGTGGTCGACGCCCTAGCCATGAGTTGCCGCCGCGTCAGCTCGGCAGTGGCGAGCTCGAAATGGTCTTCGAGACCGCGTCGCCAGAGCAGACAGTGCTGGTTTCCAGTGACGACCCGCCGTCCGGTGAGGGACTACCACATAGGGCCGCCTTCAATCATCAGGTTGCCAGCTCGTGCACTGGTTCTCCTCCAGCTGTTGCCGTTGAACCTCGCGCCCCACTTGGTTCGAATCGCCCCCCTTGACTACCCTGCTGGCGGCGATAGTGACGACTACGACGAGACCCCTGTGGCAGGACTAATGGAGCCGGGGAGTTCGCTTTCGCATCCCGCTACCTCGGGGTCGGCTTATGGTCATCGCCCTTCCAGATCGTGATGCTACTCGGGCGTATTGACCGGTTGCGGTGCCGTAGCGCTCGTATGGCTCACAACGAAGGACCCGGCTCGCACCCTCCTGGATCACGACCGAGTACCAAACCTGCATCGAGCATTGGCGGATCGGGTCTCACCAGCTTCGTGGTGCTCACGCCCGCATTCGGATCAACTGCCATTTCGTAGTCCCGTTCAAGCAGCTCTCGCAGGCGCTCCATGCGAGCGAATCGGAATGGATGGACCAGTTTGATCATCGGGCGTAAGCCCTCCGGTCGAATGCGAACAATCGGATGATGAAAACGACGAGCGTGCGACGGGTGACGCTCATGAGCCGAGCTGTCGGTTCTTCGCCGAATGCCAGTCCGCGCCGTGGAGGCGGATCATCTCCCGACGGGACCGCTCGATGAAGATGCGCTCAGCGCAAAAGCCGGCTGCAACTGATGCCGCCAGCGCAAGGCCGCAGGCCATATAGTCATTCATGAAATTCCAAAACATGTTACAGCCGGCAACTCCTACAAAAGTAAGTGCCATGACCGTATTGCGAAATCCTTAACCATGCTGCCCCCAGTCAGTCGGCGAAGACCATTTAGCATTGCAACCACGGCGATCGGCGGCGTTTGACCCTTGTGATGCGCCGCCTTTCTGCTCGATCGGCTTTGCTTGGATGAACGCGGGCTTTCGGGCGCATGCTTCGATCAAAGATCGTGTCGTCGAATTCCGCCGGTGTTTAGCGCTTGTCGAAGGCCTTCGCACGCTGGAACAGCACGGTTTGAAGTCCGGTGATGATCAATTTGTTCAACGTCTCACAATCGTTCGGCGACAGGTGGGGAAGCTGGCGCGAAGTCTTCCACTGCTCAATGGCGGCGGTGACAGCGGTGCGCAATTCGTCATCAGTCGGGCTGGTCATCCGTCGACCTCAATGCGATCACTTACAGCTTGATGCCTTTTGAAGCGGATGCAATTGAACCTTCGATATATCGGTTGAGGGTTACTTCAGCCGGGCGAACGGACGATACTCTAGTAACTGAGCAAAGAATTTCCCACTCGTCCTACTCGCTCGCCCCCGCTGTTTTGAAAGCGCTGCAAGCGAGGGTAGACCGCTTGGCGGGTGCGGCCTCGCCGTTCGCCGCGCTCCTCAGCTATGGCATCTGCGCCAAAGAGCGAGAGCAATTCCGCTCCTCTTCGTCCGGCAATCACGGACGCGTAGATGTGCTTCGTCATTCGCGATGCCTGCAATGCCTAAATGCGCGGCGGCACTGGCCGCCGCGGCGGGTCGGGAAAGCGAGCCGGCCGCTCTGAGCGCGGCAGCTGCGGCAAGCGGCTGGGCTCAGGCGCGCGGTTACCGCGCGTCATCCACGCTGCTAGACGAGCGTAGCTTCGCCTGAGAGCCGGAACGAACCAAGGGGATGCGTCCTCGTGATCCATGCCGCAGAACAATATCCATGACCCACTTAGAAAAGATTGCCGGCTGTTCCCGATCCGTAATTGATCGTAAACAATGCGATGGCAACAAACGGGCCATGGAAACCAAACGCCCGCGCAGGCCGCTTTTTAATCAGTATCACCGGCAAATGCTCGACCCTCTTCGTGACCGCGATTGGGTGTCTTCTTCGACGCTTCCCGATCACCCCGGAACAACGCTCGCTCTTTTACGAAACGGATGGATGGAGCGACGCTCAACCGGCGAAGGTGTCGAATATCGTATGACCGCAGCCGGTCTGACAGAACTTAGCCGCCCCCGATAACCCGCAAACCGGTGGGAAATGACGAACGTGTCAAAAGCCATGGAATTGATCGTCACTGGCTACGTGAAACTGCGGGACCCGACGGGCTCTAGTCGACTTGCTGGCGCATCGGCGCAAGGTGCTCGCCCAGTTAGAAGCCGTGTCGGGCATCAACCCAGAAAACGCGGCCAAAGCAATCCAAGAGGAATTGGCGGTGATCGAAGTCGGCCTCGAAGAACTTAAAGCTCCGCCCGGCTCGCTGCCTGAGAACGAGTGGAGCTAGCGATGCGCGTTAACAAGATCAATTGGGACAAAATCGGCCGGATAACGGAGCCGGGTCGATACAAGTGCTTCTTCGGATATCTAACCGTTACTTCAGGGGACATTGAGGTGTGGGCCCGCTACCCCGACGCGACATTCACCTTGATTGCCCGGCCGACGACCGACCAATCGCTGGGCGAAGATTACCGTCTAGGCGCGTTCGACATCGGCAATCCTCAACAATAGGACGGTCCGCCGTCGTCGCCTGCGGCCCAGCCTCGACGGGCGGCGAACGCTTATCTACCCCACTTCAAATATCAGCATTGTGAAATAGCCCACAAATTATTCCCGGCTTATGCGCCAGGCAGTTTCGCTCATTGTCTCTGGCAAATTGGTTGGCTTCCGCCCGAGTCAGAACTTTTTACCAGTACCATGCCTAGCTTGTTAGGTGTGTCGCTCTCGCAACGTCACAATTGTTCCATTGGCCCTCGAATCGATTTTGACTTCACAGGGTGGCGAGTCCGGCGTTGATTGTGGCGACCCGGGGTAAGGGTTTTTATCTCGAAGACATTTTGAGGCGGGTCCAAGAGGTCGCTGTCCAGCGCCAGCGGCCTCTTCGTTAGCTTTCATCGGGAGGGCCATCCGATGCCGATGCAAGTATGGGCTGTCGCTACGTCGATCGGCTGGACAGTCGCCGTGGCCGTGATCCTGCTCTATTTGATCTTCGGACCTGGCTAATCCGGCGGCCCCTAAGCGGGGCGAGACGCCTATACGTCATTGATTTGGGGCCGCGTCAAAAAGACGACCTACGAGCGTCCTGCCGAATTAGAAAAGCCCGCAGAGGAGAAATCGCTGTCCGTCGGAGCTTTGAAGGACATGCCGTATGGTGATGCTACCCGCAGCGACTACGCGGCTGCCACGGATCGCGAGCACCCACTGACATCGTCGATGTCGACATCGACATCGGCATGCCGATCACGGTGGTGCTGATGCTGGTGCTGCCGATCATGATCATCATTGGCATCGACAACGACATTTCGATCATGCTGCTGGCGGCGGCCGCCGGAACCTATGCCTGACCGAGGAGTCGACGGCATTGCCCGGCTCTTGCGATCAGGTGCTCGGCGAGACGCCCGATGATGGCATTGTCCAATCCGTCTTTCCGGGCTTGCTTCCGTACAGCGGCTACAATATCGGGAAGCTGCTTGGCCATGGCAATCAGTCCGGTGATCACCTTGTCAGGATCGAGCCGCGTTTCGCGCGCGAACTTCTGCCAATCGCGCAAACTAATCTGGCTGAGCTTGTAGTCACCGCCGATTTTCATCGCGAGCTTGATCTTCTGCAGATCGACGTCATCGTAGGGAAGAATGCTGGCAATGTCGTAGAGCGGGGCGAGCCGTACATGAGGGCCTCCGGCCAGCAGCAGCGAATAATTCTTGGCATGCGCATCCGTACCCGCGATCAGCCAATTGAAGCCTAGCGCGTCGACAAACGTGTCAACGTCGGCGACCCGATCCGTGGAGTAGGTGCGCAAAAGCTCGATCACATCGGCAGGGCTTGGTCCGCCATCGTTTTGATACTTCATGGTCGGCAGGATGCCGAGCGCCTGGCAGATATCTTCCTGGTGGACACGGACGATCTCGTTCCCACTGAACTGCCGGTCGTAGCGCTCGATGACAATGGCGATTTCCTTTCCGAAACGCATCACCTGGGTGTCGGCGACGGGCAGACCGAGACTGCGCGCAAGTATGAGGCAGATATGTTCATTTTCCGCGTGTCCATCGAAATGGCCGGTCGGCGGTTTGAGGATATGCGTGGTCGGAATGCGCCCAGAGGGAATTCCCCACTTGCCTTTTTGCAGAAGCAAGGCGGTTTTGGGTTGAGCACCCGCAAGGCTGAATTGTCCGGCATCGCGCGGCAATCGCCAGGCGGCGTGATCCTCGCGTAAGGTTTGCAGGCGTTTGGCGATCGCCGTCTCATCAAGCCATTCGACCTTGTCTTCGGCCCCGCTTCGCAAGGCGCCCAGCCGATCGGGCGTGACGAACTGAACAGCACCCGCGCAGTCCTCGCCGACATGGGAAATAAGGGCAAACACGTTGCGCGCGGACACCTGAAATCTTCGGGCCCACCGTTCCAGCACGCGCTCGTTGTCGGGCAGTAGTCCCCAGAGGAAGGCCTGCACGGCGGAAGGACCGTGCTCTTCGGCCGCGAGCGGCATGGACAGCGATAGCGGATAGGCTCCCTCGGCCCGGCGCCAGTCCTTGTCATAGACAAGGCTGAGCCGGCCGCGGGCGTCATTGCGCACGCGGCCGATTTCCCGATCATCGAGCAGAGCAACAAGTTCGCTCGTCATGCCCTTTTTTTCCTGGCCTTGGCCACGATGGCGTTGATATCGACGGCTGGCCTGGTGGTCCCGCGGGCTGGCGTTTGTTCGGTGCCCGCATCCAGGCGGATGTCCAGGGCGTCGAGGGCGCGAAGGATCAGCCCGAGCTCAGCGCGCGGGTGACCGTGCTCAACCTCGATCACCCATTGGCGGCTGACGCCAATGCTCTTGGCAAACGTCGATTGATCGAGTTTGAGCTTCTTGCGCCGGTCGCGAAGGATGGCGCCGAGTTCGGCCGGTGTGCGTATGAGCATGGGACATCCAAATGTCTACGTTCGCTTACTTTAGCACAAGTCGGCATTCGTTGACAATTTCTGAATGTCAGCGATCGATGACAAAGTTGAATGTCATCAAATGCTGACTTAGTGCCCAACTGTTCGAAGCAGGTAGTCCGCATTTGGGCGATATGGCGTGTTCCGGAACGATTATACCGCTGCAGCGCTACGGGGAGCACTACGTCCTGAGACCGCTGCACGGCATGTTCTCGGGCGCCGTTCAGGCAATCGCATAAGGGTTCGATACCCGGGATGGACCGCCCCTACAATGAGAACGCAGATGAGGGGCATCGCTGCTGCCAGGTAGCGTCGATTCAGGAGTGAATTGGGAGGACGACCCTCCTCATTGAATCAATTCGAACCGGATTTGGTTTCTCTGGCAATTAGCCCGGGCGAATATTCCGGTTGGTTACAAATTGGACCCCGATTTCCGAGCCGTCCAGTCGAATCAACTTGCATCGTCGGTAAGCTAATCCGACGGTTGAAAGCAGCAGGAAGAACTGGCGAGCTTTGAGCACGTCTGTCGATCCATGCATTCGAAGGCGTGCTCCGGTGTCGGAAACGTCGATGAGAATGCAATCGCGCCGCCACGTGCCGTCTAGACCTAAAAGGGTTGCCCGGTACTTGTGCTCGAAGTGAACGCGCTTTGATTTTCGCTTATCCCACATCCAATGGCTTTCAGTCCAGACCGGGCGAAGCGGAGTCAAATTGCTCCTCATCTGGCCTCGCATCTGCAATCAAATGAAAATGACAACTACCAAGAGGCAAAATATCTGTCGGCTTGATACGATAGCAAAGATACTGAAAGCGGACGCAGCTCTCGCCACCACTTTCCGAAGATGGTTCGTGCGGGTTTGAGCGACGTAGTTGGAGAAGCTCCGGGACCACAGCGATTGACGTCTACAAAGATGGCAACACGACCGACCAACTCACTTTACGTGAAGACGAGCGGAAGCAGAGTTGC
Source organism: Bradyrhizobium sp. Kon58 (assembly GCF_055807455.1). NCBI lineage: Bacteria > Pseudomonadati > Pseudomonadota > Alphaproteobacteria > Hyphomicrobiales > Nitrobacteraceae > Bradyrhizobium > Bradyrhizobium sp. Kon58. Next base: position 13,906 of record NZ_JBVVOT010000051.1, on the reverse strand, counting down.
GCAACTCCAGTTGCCGACGGCACCAGAAGCTGCTGCTGACAAGATCAACAATGCCCATGAACGAGCTCAATTTTGGCGAGGAGTAGAGATCAGGTAATTCCTCGGTTCGCCGGCTCATCATGAAAGATTATTCAAATACGGCGCATAATTCCTGCTGGTCTCCCAATGGGCCGCTGGTTTCCAGCACGATCAGCGAGCAGTGCGCCGCATTCCCGCACCGTTCAACCCTGTGGCGCGTAAGGGGACGCGATCGCTAATCGGCAGTAGAGTAGAGCACCTGCGTTCAGATGCAGAGCAGGACTGTCGAACGCGGCGACGTCTTGGGCGCGGCACAATCGCGACGCGAAGCCCATCTGGCTTCGTAAACAACTAGGCTGATGCCGTCCAATTTGAGCGCCGATTGCTACTACTCACTTTCGATCGCCCTCTGCGCGCAATGGACGCCTCTACAGTAGTCTTGGCACGGGCGAAAGATCATAGGTCTGAGATCGTTTTTGACTTCACAAGTGGCGAGTCCGGCTTTTGATTCTGGCGGTCCCCAAGTAAGGGCTTTTATCTCGAACAGGGTTTGAGGTAACTTCAAGAGGCCGCTGTCCCCCGCCAGCAGTGTCGTCGGGAGAGTTCGTTCGATGCCAATCCAAGTATGGGCTCTCGCCACGTCAATCGGTTGGACATTGGTCGTGGCGGCGATCCTGCTCTGCTTGATCTTCAGCCCTGGCTAATCCGGCGCCTTACGAGGGGCGAGACGCCTAACCGTCGTGATTGCGCAGCCGTGTCCACCGGAGCGCCGGGTGAATGGGGTGGGCAAGAGTATGGTATGCGCGACTTGGCACTCTCATGAACATCGCCAATGGATGAAAGTTCGGCAGGTCAATGACCTTGCGAGCAAACCAACGACCGTCAGCAATCCTATTCAACGCAACCATTCGTAACGCCATTTGTGCAGCCTTTTGTATTTAGGCCGCGCAAATCCTCTTGGTGTATCAATAAGATGCTGAGAACGCGCGGAGTTATCCGCAGCCTTGGTACAGTTGGGTGGGCTCAAACCACCTACATCCTGTTCCACAGATTTAGGCCCTTCATTTTCAAATAGGCGACTGCCGATTCGAATTCGGCTGCCAGTATTAGTTTTGGACCAAATTAGGCGAACCCTATTGGTCGGGCACCGATATGCGAGGATCGTCAGCCCGTACGGAAGTCTGCAGCTGAGCAGGATCAACGTTCCTGCGCCGTGACCACTCGACGAGGTTCTGTGGACGATATTTTGGGTCGGCGCGCCACCTTTGAAAGACACTGACATCGATCGTCTCGTTGACATTGGTGTGAGTGCCATTATCACGGACCTCGGGCTCTGGGCCGATAGGCCTGTAAAGAGCAGGTGTGACACGCGCGTAGAACCCCTCGGCGAATGAGTGATACGAATCCATGACCGGCGCCTTCAGGGCATCTCCATCGAGCGTGACTTCTGAACGGAACGAAAGCCCGTGCAATTCCGCCTTCTGCATCAACCAGCGCAGCGGAGCCTGATTGAGCAGATCGTCTTCATAGCCGCCTCCGACATTGGCATGGGCACCCACAAACCATCGTTGTTCAACGGCGGCAAGCGGGCGCATCGGCGGCCCTTTTCCATCTTTGGTGTGATGAATGGTCCACAGCGTGGGAGCGAAGTCGTTACGGTGCTCATCGATAGCGAGTGCGTGGTACCCGTTTTGGATTGGCAGGAACAATCCCGTTTGCAGATAGCCAAATTGTGAGCGGCTAATGTGCGGAATATCCCCCGCGGCCAAACCAACCGATCCGACCGTATCCCACACGCCGACCACCTTAACTTTGGCGGGTTGTGAATATCTGAGTAGGGAATGTTCCTCGGGTGTTAGCTTACTTGCGTCTCCCGCCGCTTCTTTGTCCTTCAGTGTCCAGATGCTCTCTTCGTTGCCCTTCTGGTAGCGAGCAAACAGTTGACCAAGGCCGACAGGTGAGCCCGCTTTCAGGACGCCTTCGAGCGCGACAAGTCCAGCCAGACTTCTGGCGGTAAAGGCACCGCGGCTGAATCCGAAAATGTAGATTTCGTCGCCATCATTATAGTTTTCGACAAGCCACTCGTAAGCCAGTCGGATATTTTCATCCAGCCCCTGGCCGAACACGCCGCCAAGAAAACCATTCACCCCGGTCTCGTAATAGACCATCTGGGGTTTGTCATCTTTGCCTTTACCTGCGCACAGCGCCCGCATGCGCCAAACGTTCGTGTTGCTGTCAATGCTATTCCATGTGCCGTCGAGGAAAATCACGAGGCGCTTTTGTTGCTGTTCTGCGCCTGCAAAGTTCGGCTGACCGCCACTTTTCTCCGCAGGGCGCACCCAGATCCAGCCGATGGCCGCGATGGCAAGCAAGACGGCGAGCCAGTGCGCTCCTCTCTCGATCAACCGCCAGAGTCTAGAGTGAAAGATCCCGACAATCGCAGAGCGGATAGCCATGATGTGACTCCGAGTTTCATTCAGCCCGCGTCATGCGGTCAGATTTGGTAGTTTCTACTTAGGTAATGTTCCCGAACGCAGGCTGTCACCGCCATCGCATCGAAATAGATGAGCCAGCGCTTACTTTTAGCACGCCATTTCTACGGCGACGTCAAAATCAAAACAGAGCCAGCGACCTCATAGGTATGTTTCGAGGCATCACGAACGGTGCAGTCATAGGCAGTGACCTTGATGTGAAACTTCCCATCGAAGGTATCACTCCCACTGCGTACGTGTTCATGAGAGTGAAGACTTTGCCGTGCCTGTGATAGTTGACCGTCATCCCTTGGAACGTACCGGTACAGGCGATATCAAATTCGGCGATAACCGCCTGTCTGTTGCCACTGGCGGTGAACATTTTCAGATTGAAGTCGGTGCTCTTAATTGTGGGGACTGGCGGAGGTGCCTGGGACCGACACTGCCCGTAGACAGCGCAGGCAATCTTGACGACTGTAGGATGATCTGCGTTGTAACAGGCCTCAATAACTTCATCTTTCGCTTTATCCTTGCCGCTTCGGTCGGGATGACAAACTTCGAAACCGAGCACGACGCCTGCGCCGTCATTACTTTGAGATGTTAAATCCATGGTGCCGCTGCCGTTGCATTCAGGTTGATGACCTGATGAACGGCAGGCGTCCCTGCAAGAGTCCGTGTTGCTCTGCACGTCTGTCGGATCGCAGTTGGCGGCTAGAACCGGCAAACTCGCCAGGACAAATGCTGTCGTCAAAATTGCTCTTGCAAGCGCAATCATATCCATCCGTCAAGAAACTTGATTGGCATGTACCGAGGCATAACCGATCACGACTCGGAGATTGAAGGGGCGTCCGCCTGAAGAAATAGTCTTCCGCGCGATCCGGCGCTCGCTTGCCTTGCTGTTGGTCGTACCATCACCAGCCGTGTGGCGCGCGGCGGTGCCCTACGGCAGGCCGATAACTCTGCAATAAGGATACTGGGGACTGGCAATTGTATCGGGGTGATGCTCAGACCGCAAACTGAGCACCCTACTTCTTTAAGAGCCTCGGCAGAACGGTTGCGAGGGTACGGTACTGAGCGGTCGCCCACTTCATCTGCGATGACCAAAACCTCCGACACCTCTGGCGTACCGCTCATGATCCCTTCAGCTAGAAGCTCGCGCGCGGCTAATACGGCCTCACCCTCAGCCGCAGATAAATCCGGCAGCTCTGTTCCTTCCTCATCGAGCGTAATCTCGTCGCCGGCACGTAGGTGAAAGTAGAAACGTCCCAAGGGCGAACTCCAATCGAACATAAACGTGAACGGATTTTCGCAGACGTATACCACGCTGGGCACGAGGCACCGAGCACCGCCAATTGGGACTACGCAACGGTCGATTCGTGAAACAGGGCGACGTTCGATGCTGTACAGTAACGATAGGTCGATATTGATCAATGCAACGAGTGCCGCGTTGACGCTTAAATTCCGCGTTCGAGCGCTTCTTTCGACGGATTTCACCACACTGATTGTCCGAAAATTGCGAAGCATTTGGGGTCTGCAAGGCCAGCGCGAGCGCTTTGCCGAAGACATCTTCGAAGGGCGGCCCCGGATCTTGCGGCGGACGGATCGGCCGGTCTGCGGGGTGCGCAGCATGGCGGTCGTTGTCCAGCCTTCCTAGGCCAGCTGGCGGAGCGCGCACGCGTATTTCGATGAAGCGATATGGTCGGCGAAGTTGTCTAGTTATTTTATGCAGAACGCTGCTGTGGTCTCGGCTGGCGGCGCTTTCGCGCAAGCTGGGATTCGTCGCGTCGCTTTTAACCGCTACGACGACCCAGCCATCGGCGGTTCAAGCGACGCCAAGCTGATCGGGAGTTTGGCGAAGAGCCCCGACGATCTGAGCGCGCTGTGAAGTTTGATTGGGTTCGCGCGGACAGCGTTGTCCCTAAATCTGCTTAAGTGGAGACAGACAGACGATGCCGCCGGATTTACCCAGCCCCGCAAGACAGCTCGCCGGTAGCTCTGCCGAGATTCAGGAAGTGGTCCGGCGATTCACGTGGGAGATCAGATCGATCAATTTGTGTCTGGAGGAACTTCGCCAATTCCGCGGCGATGTACTTGGCATTACTGGGCCACAGTGGATGATCTTGATGGCCTTAACGGAGTTGGACAGAGAAGGCGGTGTCCCGGTCAACGTCGTGGCCAAATTGATGCACGTTGAGCCTTCGTTCGTTACGAGCCAATCAAAGCTGCTCGAGAAAAACGGCTTCCTGCGGCGCAAGCCCTGCGCACGCGATGGCCGGGTCGTAAAGATGTCGCTGACGGACAAGACTTTCAAGCATCTCGTGAGCGTCGCCGCACAACAGGAAGCACTCGCGAATTTGTTTTTGGCGATTTCGGCACTAGCGAATTGACCGAGTTCGCTGATAGGCTCACAGCACCCAGGAATCGCCTAAAGAAAGCTCGCTTGAAAGTCGCTCTGGAGTTCTTAGGACCAAAAACAAACAACTTTCGAAAATTGTGCCTTGCTCATGTCTAATCAATTTCCCATGTTCAAGATTTTCTTAAAGAACCGTGGGGAAGGTGGTTGTGGTCGGTCTTCACGACCGAAGGCCCGCTGGTTGTGACAGGTTCAGGAAGCAGCCGATCCGCTGCCAGGTATGACGCCAATAGGGCGATTTTTCTATGCTGCAGAACGCGCCGTATCGTTTGCGACTTTCGGCTCGAGGATCCAAGCTGATCAAGGAGCTCTCCCTCGGGTATGAATCTTGCAAAAAATGATTCCAGAAGGCGGAACTTTATTTTTCTAACTGAAGTATTCCATGCAAAGCGCTCCCAAGAAAAGCCAAACCATGTTTCTCCTCAAACAGCCCATCGACCATCGCACGCCCCTCGATGCCTCGGACGCCGACACGTTGAGCCTCGAAGCAGCTCAGGAGGTCGAGCGGCTTCTCAACCATCGCGATGGTCACAAGGAAACCCTCTTATTTCTTTGCCAGGCTCTGCCCGCGAGATTGGAGTGGGTTCGATCCATCTAAAGGACGAAGACCAACGTCTCGGGCTTGGGAGTTTCAAAGCCTTAGGCGGTTCTATGCAGTGAATGCCCTGGTGCTCGAGGAAGCAACTCGGCAGCTCGGTCGCCATCTTGACGCGTCCGAGCTGCACACAGCTGAAGTAAAGACCGTGGCAAGACGTATGACGGTCTCTTGCGCCACGGATGGCAACCATGGCAGATCAGTTGCCCAAGGTGCCCAGCTCGTTGGCGCAAAATGCGTCATCTTCGTTCATTCAGGCGTGAGCAACGAGCGCATCGCCGCCATCGCCCGCTTTGGCGTGCAGATGATCCGTGTCGACGGCAACTATGACGATTCTGTCGTCCAAGCATCGCGAGTTGCGGCACAAGAAGGATGGATCACAGTGTCTGACACGTCCTGGCCCGGCTATGAGCGGATCCCACGTTTTGTAATGCAGGGATATACCGCACTTGCGAGCGAAGCACTACGCCAGTTGCCGGAGCCGCCGACGCACGTCTTCCTCCAGGCAGGCGTCGGTGGCATCGCCGCAGCCGTTGCTGGACATCTATCAATTCTGTTGGGCGACACCGCCCCTTCTTCCCAGTTGTCGATCCCTCGCGGGCAGCATGCCTCTTCGAAAGCGCGTGCGCCGGTCATCCTGTCAAGGTAGATCATGGGCAACCGACCGTGATGGCGATGCTCGAATGCTACGAGCCTTCGCTCGTCGCTTGGCGCATCCTTTCGCGCACGGCGGATGCTTTTATGACTGTCGACGACGAGGACGCAATCAGCGTGATGAAACGACTGGCAAATCCGAGGATGGCGATCCCGTTGTCGTTGCAGGCGAAAATGGTGGTGTTGGCCTCGCAGCACTACTGAAGGCTGCTTCTGACCTGACCTTGCGTGGCAAGGTCGGTCTTGGACCCAATGCACGGGTCTTTCTGATCAACACCGAGGGCGCGACAGATCCTCTCCTGTACGAACAGCTCATCGGCGCGACGCCAGCGCAAGTGACCTCGAAGAATATTAAACCGGTCAACTGATGGGGCGAGCTCGTGAGCCTTTCGTAAGCCCGTCCCATCCGTACGCCTCGGGACACTGGCCAGCGTTCCGCCCTTACAGAAGGCTCATCGCCGCGCAGGGGTTCATGTCCCTTCGAGCTGGGCACGCGGATTGGCTCACTCACAATGAGGGGTTTGAGATGCGCCGGTTCTCTCTGACTTGTCGGCCGGACTCAAACCCGGCACTACAAACTTCATCGCGGGTCAATCGGGCGCCGGCAAATCGACGCTCACGCAAATCTCGCAGAAGTCGAATCCGAGCGAAAGCGGCTCAGTGCGCGTTGCTGCCGAGGATCTAACCGCGAGCTGCCGGCAGCATCACGTTTCGCACGTTGACCAGGTAAGCCGTGTAACGGCAACTTGAGGCGTGGCCCGATCTCTGCAAAACCGGCCTTCAGGTATAATGCTGAGTTGGGGCTACGGCTCCACATTGGTTGCCTCGGCGCCCCCACTTCGAGCTGGCCCCAGCCTTTTACCGTCCCTAGGCCCACCGCAGCCTCAATGAGACGCATCGCGACCCCAGACGACCGCTGATCCGGCACCACGTAGAGTTCGGTGATAATACCGTAGGTTCCGCCCGCAAAAAGGGCGGCGCTTTCCGACAACATAATGAGGCCGACCGGGCGTGACTCCGTGAAGGCCAAAAACCCATGGACGCGCTCTTTCATGGCCAAGAGGTCGACAACGAGCTGGGTATCTGGTCCGCCCTGCTTTTGTCCGCCCTCAAGTTCGGCAAGTAGGGCGGCAACCATGTGAGTCACCGTTGTAGCGTCGCCGTTAGAGACTTCACGCGTGGTCACCATGTCACATCCTCTTTCAAGTTTTACCAATGTACGACCTGGTCCAGCGGCGGCATCGGGGCAGGAGCCTGCCGCAGCACCCGATCCAAAACAGATATGCCGCAGGGTTGAAGGTCAGATGACGTTTAGTTCACACCGCGGTGATAGCGTCTTTGTGTCGCTCCTAGCTAAGCTAAAATATCTGGGAAACTCGAAAGATAACTTGCCGAACATCGTGATGATCGCACGGAGCAGTCTCTTCTTCTTTGGACTTGCGTGTCGCCCAACATCGGGCGGATCGTGTTCATGCGCGGACGTTACAGGAGCGAGGCTAACCGCTTGCGAACAGGCTCACGGATTAGGGTCTACTCTCCCCCCCTCGTAGAAAGCTCGAACGGCAGGCCGACCCGCGATTTGCCGGATCCAGTCTCGATCAATCACATTTGACGGTCCCATGACGGTGGTTGCGCGCGTGGCGGAAAAAACGCTCATCCGTCCGCGGGAATAACTGAATTACTCACCTTGTCGAAGCTGTTGTTGGGGATCATGAGCGCCCCTACCGCCGTCATTGCTGGCATCTATGCTCTCAGAGAATCGTGGAACACGCGAGTCCATGGCACACTGTTTTCGGTAGTGTTTAGATAATCAGTTTTTCTAATTTCTCATCGGACGCGCCATTTGTTGCCGCGCCGATGAAGAACATCACGGACGCCCGACGAACGCGTGCAACTTGGTCGTTGAGCTCGCGATTGAGGCCGGCTTCTCTCGTGTTCTTCGAATAGACAACATCCCGTCCTGATGAGCCGGGTTCACCGCCTGCCATCGCATTGCCGTTAAATGCTTTGAGAGCATCGTCAGGCCGTATCGCGCGAGACGTTTCTATCGTTCACTTGGATCACTTTACGATCTGTTTGTTGAAAGACTGTTCTATGCTTGCGGACACGCGTTACTCCGTGAGAACGTCGCGGAAGATCGCTCAGGCATAAGCGGTAGGCTTCTGCCATCCCAAAATCAGGAAGTGCTGCACGAGGACGATTCGTAGCGGCTATGCGCGCCTACCACTCCTGTCGGCGCGTAAACGGCACGGATGAGGCAGACGTCTGAAGTGACTTACGTCACTTTCCTACATTCCTATGACGGGAGCTTGCCGGCTCAGGCGCGATTCCGCCTTCATCATTGCACCGGCTAGCATGAAGGACGGCTTAGTTGGTTCGGGATTATATCCAATCTGCGCCATCGTGACATTCCGCCATCAAGGCGTATCGGCATTCCTCTGCAGCGGCGCCGTCGGAACGATGTTGAACGACGTGATAGCCATTGTCGTGCAGGTACCGTAGGAAGGCGGGCTTCATCGCGGCGGTATGTGCCTCGGCGTCGTGAAGCAGAATGATCCCCCTGCGAGCTTCAAGAGTTGCGCAGCAAGCTCCTCCGCCGGTTCGTGGGTGTAGCCTGCGAAGATGATCTGGTTGAGCTTGCCTGCCTGTTCCTGGTTGGCGCTCACGACATGTGGAATGCAGTGACCGTGGGTCACCACCCACCAGGATGATATAGCACCGATAATTCGGCGACCGTCAGAGGTGCAGAGATAAGCGCCATCTCCCCGCACAACTTTTGTCATCTCCTCTTGGAGCGCATGTTGTGTGAACGGGTGCCAGATCGGCGACTTCGGCTTCGTCGTCATTGCTTGAATTGATCGGCATGGAAAGCGGTTTTGAACGCGGCCTGCAGCGTGTCTGCCGCGAGGGGAGACAGCCAGGGCAATCGCCCTAGCCAACGCGCCCGCCCAATCTCGCGAACTGCGATCTGGGTCTCAGGATTGGGTTCCCCAATGAAGGCTATCCCAAGAATGGGGATCTGGCGTTTTCGCAGAGCCTCTATCGACAGCAACGAATGATTAATGGTGCCAAGTGCCGTGCTCGCGCAAAGCACGATTGGAAGTCGCCATCGCTCGAACACATCAATGTAGAGTGTATCGCCCCTGAGCGGCACCATCAGGCCGCCAGCGCCCTCAATCACCAACGGTCGCTCCCCGGTGTCTGGCACATTGAGCGAATCTGGCTCAATGCGAACTCCGTCAATTTCAGCGGACTGACGTGGCGAAACGGGAGTGCGAAGTCGGTAAAGCTCCGGCATGATGCGATCGGGCGAGAGACCGCCGAGCCGCGCGACAAGTTCGGCATCAGTGTCTCCTTCGAGACCGGCCTGAATCGGTTTCCAATAGTTGGCGCCAAGGAGATCGGCGAGCCCCGCGGAAAACACCGTTTTCCCGATTCCGGTGTCTGTGCCTGTCACCACGATCCGCTGACTCATCGAGCTTCACCTCTCGTCTCTTCAATAAACGCGCCGAGCCCTGAACGCACCTTGTCCGCTCCGACCTTGGTCGGCCGGAAGTCTTCATCTTTGCGTCCTATGTTGCCCGGACTCTGAGCCGAATTTCCGCAATGCTGGGCAGGTCGTTGCCGAATTCCGCAGCTAATCAGGAGATTGCAAAGCTTTCATCTCACAAGCCTCGAGGCTTCTGGGTCTGCCTGAGCAAAGCACGAGAGGCGTCTAAGTTCTGGAGCCCCTTCACTGCCTATTGCCACGCCGGCCTGAATCGGTTCGCAGCAGGATTGCACCGAAGAGATGGGTGAGCCCGGCCGCAAAAACGTCTATCTCATCCGGTACTCCGCATCGGTCACCACGACCTGTTGCTCGAGCTCCATCTCTTGTCTCCTCGAACATAGCATCGAGCATTGCACGCACGTCAGCCTCCGCAAGCGTCAGTGAAATTCGCAGACGAGCCGTGCCCGCCGGCACAGTCGGCGGCCGGATTGCGCGAATATCGAAACCGCGCGCCTGCAGTCTCGATGCGAGCCGCATCGCACGCGCGTTGTCGCCCAGGATAGGGCACGATCTGCGACTCCGAGGAACTTCGCCCACTGGGCGCGCCAATCTCTCGATGCGTGAACGCGATCAGCTTGGCCAGCCGCTGCTGTCGCTTTGGTTCCTCCCGCAGCATGAAGAGTGCCTCCCGCACGGCGACGGCCATCAATGGTGAGGGCGCGGTGGCGAAGATGAATGGATGGCAACGATTGACCATGAAGTCGCGCAGCACGCCCGAGGCCACGACAAGCGCCCCGGCCGCTCCCAGTTCTTTGCCGCAGGTATGGACAACCAAGAGGTTCTCGCGCCTTTCATAAGGCGCGGTGAGCCCTCGCCCTGCTCCCCGTAAACGCGCGTGGCATGGGCCTCATCCACTACGACAAACGCATCATATCGATCCGCGATCGCGATCAGCTCTTTGAGCGGGGCGAAATCGCCATCCATGCTGTAGACACTTTCAACCACGATCCAGACGCGGCCCATTCCACCCGTGGCCCGCCAGTCACAAATTGTGCTTTCGACCGATTGAGTATCATTGTGGGCGGTTAGAGGAAACTCGGCCCGGCCAGCACGCGCCCCTTTCATGAACACTTGCGTGCACAAGAGAATCGAGAACAAGCAGATCACCCCGCTGAGGCAGCGTTGTCAGGCTGCAAGATTTGCGAGATAGCCCGCGGGAAAAAAAGCGCGCCTCCGCCCCAAAGAACCGAGCTGCTTCCGCCTCGACTGTTCTTCGCAATTGCCACGCAGGAGCCGCGACCCGCCGGCCCGACCGGGGTGCCCGCCTCGAGCGTGGCCGTGACAGCCTTTTTCATGCGCGGCGCGCTCGCCAGCGCCAGATAATCATTCTCGATGTGAAATCTGCCCCACTGCGCGGCTTGAGGCAGCGAAGACGGTCGTCTTCGTTCAGGGCCTGCAACTGCGCGACATAGTCGGCAACTTTGACCGCAAGGCTTAACGTCACTCTTCAAGCTCCCAGGATCGCGCAAGAAAGTCTGTTGGCCGCCTAGAGCAAGCTCAAATATCGGCCTCTTGGCTTCGACCTGGCAGAATGCGAGTTTCTCGATCGACGAACACAACGGGCGGCTTGAAAGGTCTTGCCTCCGTCTCGTCAAGCGACTCGTATGCCGCGACGATAACCTTGCCTCTGGGCATCGCGAGTCGCGCAGCCGCATCGTTCAAATCTATGGAGCCCGATCCGCGGGGGGCTTCCACCACATAGGTCGCGAAGCGCCCCGGCTTTCAATCTTGTAGATCTCGACGCGTTCGTGGATCAGGAGTCCTGCCGCATCCAGCAGCGCACGATCATTCGAAACCGAGCCATCGCTGTCCAGATCGGCTCCAGTCACCCAGACGCGATGGATTTTGCCTTTCATCGAGATAATCTGCATTGTCACTTTCACTCAAGTTACGGCACAGCTGCGCGCTGCCTCTTTCATTTAGTAGGCCCGCACGAGATGCCGAGCCGGTCCAGCAAGTTGGCATCACGGTCGCGCTGCGGGTTCTTAGTCGTCAACAGCACATCGCCGATGAAGATTAAGTTTGCGCCGGCTAGAAAGCATAGGGCCTGCACACAAGGAAGGAACGTCGATCGAATCCACAGTGCAAACGCGAGATAGTCGTTCCGCAAGAGGTCGACGATCATAGTGTTCTCTGCCGGGTCCTTTTCGGATGCGACCAGCCTACCAGCGCGGCGCTGGTCTTCCTTGGAATCAGCGGATCGCGCGATCGTACCTTTGATGGGTCGCGTTTCGACCTGTCGTCCGTCAAGCTTCAGTAACGGTTCCGGCGAGCTCGACGCAATGGTGAGCTTGCCGTAGCGCAGCAGGGCTGTAAACTAGCGACATCGCTCCTGCGGCACCCATGATTCGTCACATCGTCCTATTTAGCGCCAAGAATCAGGCCCAACTTGCCTTAGCATTCCATCATAGATAATCAGAGAAATTATCTATGAACTGTCGGTCTGGAGTCAGACTAGACGATGCGACCTACTCATGCCCTGATTTTGCGGTAGATAATCTATGATTGGCCCTGACCAAAACGCGACGACTGCGGGGCGCATTGCTGAGGCCATCGGTGAGCGCATTAGCCGTTTCCTTACTTCGGGCTTGCTTCCCCGGCGGTTCCATCACAGGGGCACCGAAGGTCCGCGCGATGGAAATTATTAGGAACATCGAGGCTATGGCGCGAGAGGTCTATTGCGGGGCGATCGGCTTCATCGGTTTCAACGGGCACATGGATACGAGTAATGCGATCCGCACTGTCACGATCAATGACTAACAAGCGGTGTTTCACGCCGGTAGCGGTATAACCGCGATGTCAGAGCCAGAGGCCGAATACCAGGAGACGCTCGCGAAGGCGTAGCGCATCTTTGATGCATTTGGCGCTAAAACACCCGGTGGATTTTGATCATCATCATCGACAACTACGACTCCCTCGTCTTCAACATTACGCGCTATTTCCGCAGGTTAGGTCAAGCAACTGAGGTGTTCCGGAACGACGTGGTCGGCTCAGCGATCTTGTTCGCCTCAAGCCGCGCGCAATCGTTATCTCCCCCGGTCCATGCACGCCAACGGAAGCCGGAATATCTACCGCCGTCGTCCGCGAACTTTCTGGGCGGCTCCCGATTCTCGGCATCTGCCTCGGACACCAGTGTATTGGCAGCGTTTTCGGCGGACGTGTCGCGCGTGCACGTCGCCCTATGCACGGCCGGTCCTCGTACGTAACGCATGATGGCCTTGGGTTGTTCAAGGACCTCCCCTTTCCACTTTGCGTCGGGCGCCACCATTCTCTCGTTGTCGAGCTCGATTAGGCCTGCGCGCCGCACCTCACGGTCACCGCGCGTTCGGACGAAGGCGCGATCATGGCCATTGCACATCGCCATCAACCAACCTATGGCGTGCAGTTCCCCAGAGTCGATACTTACGCAGCAAGGGCACGTCTTGCTCATGAATTTTCTGCGGCTTGCAGAGACTTCCTAAGCGTGACGATCGGATACCAGGAACGATCCTTCCTGGCTCGTGGCGAGGTCGTCACTCGGATGAGGCGGCACGAAATGGAGGAAGCCGCTGGCCCATTGCAGGGAGCCACCGCGTAGCGGCATCGTCATCAGAAAGAAGCATCGGGCATGGCGCAATTAGGGTGACAAGGAGAACTTACGCGGATTCCTGGAGCGAGGCCCGGCAGCAACGATGTAGGCGTCCTTCCAGCGCGAGCCGCAGACGAGTTCTCGAAAAAGCGTGCAGTGCCCCATGGGTTACGCTCGCGTCAGTGAGAAAACTCAAATTTTTGAGCGACATAGGAACACTATTCCGGGCTGCAAGGTTCTTCGCCTCAGGGGCAAGAATTGCGGAGTTCTCTTTCATGGCCACTCAGATCGTAATGGACCATACGGGCGACACTCGACATATGTTTGAGCAAACCGACCCGAACGGGCTGGCCGAGGCTGAACAGCGCTTCAGGGAGCTGACCGGCCAAGGATTTACCGCCGCCACCCGGACCTCGTCCGGCGAGCTCAAGGTCACACGGTCATTCGACTGGACTGCGGATGAGACGCTATTCTATCCGCGCCTCGTCGGTGGTTAGCTATCTTCGCGGAACGGCAAACGTTTCTGTTCAGGCGCAATGGGGCCGGCAGTCGTGCGCGTAGGGGATGTCCCGATCGGTGTTGAACTACGTCGGGCCGACGTTGCCGGGATGAATGTTACGCGGCCCTCGAGACGTGG
>NZ_JBVVOT010000050.1:0-27253 GCF_055807455.1 Bradyrhizobium sp. Kon58 | reverse complement strand
CAGCTGGCTCTGCACCATGCGCGGGTTGACGATGCGCCCCGCGGCGAAGGCGCCGACCATGCGGGTGACGCGGACCTGGCCGAGTTCGGGATCGACCTTCACCTCCGCGAACACCGCGCCATGGGCGTGCATCGCATATTCCTCCATTGCCGCCGGATTCGGCGCGCCGGTGCCGCGCGCCTCGACCTCCGCCACGCCTGCGCGCGCCAGAATCTCGGAATAGCTTTCGCCGCGGCTCTCGTCGTCGCGCCGGATCAACCTGCCATCGCGCGCGATCACGCCGGCATTGCCGGCGCCGAACAGCGGCGAGCGCTCGTCGCCGGTGGCGAGATCGGCGAGCTTCGCAACCACGGCCGCGCCTGCGCTATGGATCGCAGCACCCGCGGTTGCCGTATGTGCGGAGCCGCCGGCAATGCCGGCATCGGGCAGGTCGGACGTCCCGGCCTTGAACTCGACCCGGTCGATATCGAGCCCGAGTTCGTCGGCCGCGATTTGGGCCAGCGCGGTCCAGGCGCCCTGTCCCATGTCATGCGCGCCGATTTCCAGGGCGCCGGAGCCGTCGCGGCGAAGCACGGCACGCGCTTCCGCCTGGAACATCAACGCCGGGAAGGTCGCGGTGCCCATGCCCCAGCCGACCAGAAGACCATCGTCATCGCGCATCTGCCGCGGCTGCAGCGTTCGCTTCGCCCAGCCGAAGCGCGCGGCGCCTTGCTCGTAGCAGGCGCGCAGCGCCTTGGACGAGAACGGTTTGCCGGTGATGGGCTCGACCTCAGCATAGTTCTTCAGACGAAAGGCGAGCGGATCGATGCCGCAGGACCAAGCCATCTCGTCGATCGCGCTTTCCAGGGCGATCGAGCCGGTCGCCTCGCCGGGCGCGCGCATGAACAAAGGCGTGCCGGTGTTGACGCGCACGGCGTCATGCGAGGTGCGGATCGCAGGCGCCGCATAGAGCGTGTGCGAAGCATCGGCCGCAGGCTCGTAGAAATCGTCGAACGTGCTCGACACGGTCCTCGCATGGTGCTCGAGCGCGGTCAGGCGCCCCTCGCCATCGGTGCCGATGCGCAGCCGCTGCCGCGTCGGCGCGCGATGGCCGACCGGGCCGTACATCTGCTCGCGGCGCAGCACCAGCTTGACCGGTTTGCCGACGAGCTTTGCCGCCATGATTCCGAGGACCGGAGGACCAGCCATGAGCCCCTTCGAGCCGAACCCGCCGCCGAGGAACGGGCTGCGGATGTGGATCTTGTCGTGCGCGATGCCGAACAATTCGGCGACGCGCGCAAGCGACAGCATGAGACCCTGGGTCGGCATGTCGATCTGCAAATTGTCGCCATCCCATGCAGCCACGATCGCATGCGGCTCCATCGCATTGTGATATTGCGGCGGCGTTTCGTAAACCGCGTCGATCCGCTTCTCGGCCGACGCAAGTCCCGCCTCGACATCGCCGCGATGATTTTCCGTGGGGTTGCCGACGCCGACGACCGGCGGCACGTAGCTTTCACCCGCGTCGAGACCGATGAGCGCGGGCAGCGTCTCGTAGCGCGGTGCCAGCAGCGCCGCGCCCTCCGTCGCCGCCTCCAGCGTCTCGGCGATCACGACGGCGATCGGCTGGTTGGCGTAGCGGACCTCGTTGCTCTGCAACACCTCCATCCGGAATACGAATGGATTGGTCTTGATCTCGGGGTCGATCGCGAGCTCGGGCTTGTGGTCCGATGTCATGATTTCGACGACGCCGGGGTGGCGTTTGGCAGCGCTGACATCGAGCGAGGTCACGCGGCCGCGCGAAATGCTGGCGACGGCCATTACCGCAAACAGCATGCCGGGCGGATGATTGTCGGCGGCGTAGGTCGCCTGGCCCTTGACCTTGAGGACCCCGTCGCGGCGGGTCAGCGGCTGGCCGATGTTCGAGCCATGGCGCAGATGAGCGGGCGCGCTGGTGAGATTAAGCTCGGGCATGAATGGCTCCGGACGTCGAGGCAAAGGGAGAGGCCGGCAGCGGGGGGATGCGCGCGGGCGTACCGGCGGCGGCGAGGCTCAGCGCGCGCACGACGATGCGGCGCGCGAGCTCGATCTTGAAGGCGTTGTCGCCGGACGGTTTTGCGTCGGCGAGCGCGCGCGAGGCGGCTTCCTGGAAAGCGTCCACCGTGGGCGCGACGTTCCTGAGCACGTCCTCCCCAGCGCGGGCGCGCCAGGGCTTTGCGGCGACACCGCCGAGCGCGAGCCGCGCCTCCACGATCTTGCCATTCTCGATCCGCAGCGCAGCCGCCGCCGAGACGACGGCAAACGCGTAGGACGTTCGATCGCGGACCTTGAGATAGCGCGCATGCGCGGCAAAGCCGCGCGCAGCGGGCGGCAGGCGCACCGCGACGATGAGATCACCCGGTTCGAGCGCCGATTCACGCTCGGGCGTATCGCCGGGCAGGCGATGCAGTTCGTCGAGCGCGATCTCGCGCCGCCCGTTCCTGCCCTCGATCTCGACGAAGGCGTCGAACGCGACCAGCGGCACGCAGAAGTCGGATGGATGCGTGGCGATGCAGTTTTCGCTCCAGCCGAGCACGGCGTGGGTGCGGTTCTCGCCATCGCGCGCGTCGCAACCGCTGCCGGCCTCGCGCTTGTTGCAGCGGCTGGCGGTGTCGTAGAAATACGCGCAGCGCGTCCGTTGCAGCAGATTGCCGCCGACAGTCGCGGCATTGCGCAATTGCGCCGATGCGCCGGAGAGCAGTGCTTCGGCGACGGCCGGATAGGCCTTGGCAAAGTCGGCGTCATGCGCGAGATCGGCGTTGCTCACCAGTGCGCCGATACGCATGCCACCGTCGCCGAAGCGCTCGATCCGATCGAGGCCGTCGAGATGGGTGACGTCGACCAGACGATCCGGACGGCTGACGCCGCCCTTCATCAGATCGAGCAGATTGGTGCCGGCGGCAAGATAGACGGCGCCTGGTTGCGCGGCGGCGGCGACGGCCTCGGCGACCGTGGCGGGCCTGACATAATCGAACTGCTTCATGCGGAGCGCCTCTGATTGGATTCGTCCATACCGGCCTGCGCGTCGAGCACGGCATCGACGATGCCGGCATAGGCGCCGCAGCGGCACAGATTGCCGCTCATGCATTCGCGAATGCGCTCGGGATCGTTGCCGGCCTGCGCCTCGCTCATCATGCCGATCGCGCTCATGATCTGGCCGGGCGTGCAGAAGCCGCACTGAAAGCCGTCATGGGCGATGAAGGCGGCCTGCACGGGGTGAAGTTGGTCGCCGCGCGCCACGCCCTCGATGGTGAGAATGTCGGCGCCGTCATGACTGATCGCGAGCGCGAGGCAGGAGTTGATGCGCTTGCCGTCGACGAGAATGGTGCAGGCGCCGCATTGGCCGCGGTCGCATCCCTTCTTGGTTCCGGTCAGATGGAGGCGCTCACGCAGGAGATCGAGCAACGTGACGCGCGGATCGTCGAGGACGAAGTCGCGCCGCGCACCGTTCACGGTGAGGCTGATGGAGTGGTTCATACAAGGCTCCGATCAGATATAGACATGAATCGTCGCGCAGCGCGCCACCGCCGTGGCCGCCGTCGACATGCGCTCCCCGAACATCATCCGGGCAACGACTTCAGCGAAGATACGGAGGCAGCCTCCGCTTAACAAGTGCCGGCGGGAAATATTTGGAATTCGTCAAAAGCCCGTGCGCATCAACGCGATGCAGCCCCACAAGGGTTCAATCTAACCAATTCGTGATCTACATTGCCGGCATGGACGAGCACACCGACCAGACCCGTAAGCCCCGCGCCGATGCCGTGCGCAATCGCGAGCGCGTGCTCGAGGCCGCCAAGGCCGTGTTCAACGCGGGTGGTCCCGAGGCGAGCCTGGAGGCGGTGGCAAAACGTGCCGGCGTCGGCATCGGCACGCTCTATCGGCATTTCCCGACGCGCGAGGATTTGTTCGAGGCGGTGTACCGGCGCGAGGTCGAGCAGCTCAGCGAGCTCGCCGAGCAGTTGAAGAACGGGGACCCGGTCGATGCGCTCAGGCGCTGGCTGCACTCAGGCGTCGAATTCGTTGCCACCAAGAAGGGCATGGTGGCAGCCCTGGCACTCGCGGTGCAGAGCGGGTCGGAGTTGCATGCTTTTTCCTTTGAGCGCCTGACCAAGGCGATCGGCTCGCTGCTCGACCGCGCAGCCGCGGCCGGCGCGATGCGCGCGGACGTCAGTCCCGAGGACTTGCTCCGCGCGTTCTTCGGCATGTGCTACATGCACGACCAGCCCGGCTGGCAATCCTCGGTGCTGCGGATGCTCGACGTGTTCGTCGACGGTTTGCGGGTGCGGCCTGTCACGAAAGCCAGGGTACGCGCGGCCGCCAAGCCTGCGAAGCCGGCTGCAAAGCGGAAGCGATAGCCCGCGAGATGTGCTAGGATCGGCGCCGCCGGGATTTCAACGCGGAGCCTGTCATGCGCATCGCCGCCTTGCTGGTCTTTCTCAGTGTCGCCTTCGGTCCCATCTCGGCGCGCGCCGACGATGTCGCGACGGCACAGGATATCATCCGCGCCCAGGAGCAGGCATTCGGCCGCGACGACGCGCGCGCGGCCTATTCCTACGCCGCACCGGCGATCCGGGAGATCTTCCCCGCGCCCGACATCTTCATGTCCATGGTGCAAAACGGCTACCCGCCGGTGTACCGGCACAAGAGCTTTGAATTTGGCGACAGCAAGAGCGAGGGCAGCCGCATTGCCCAGCACGTTCATATCATCGATGCCAATGGCGAGGCCTGGGAAGCGCTCTACACGCTCGAGCAGCAACCGGACGGCAGCTACAAGATCACGGGTTGTTCGCTGCTGAAGGCGGGACAGGCAGTCTAGGTCGCAAAACCCGGGCCGGTCTTGACGGCATTCATCCGCGAGCGGATCAGCAGCGTCAAGACGATGCCGATATTGAGCGCGTTCCACGCCACGCCGTTGGCGAACGCAGCCGCATAGGAGCCCGTCGCGTCGAAGATGACGCCCGAGACCCAGCCGCCGAACGACATGCCGAACACGGAGGCGAAGATCACGATGCCGACTCGGGTTGCGGCCTCGCTCGCCGGCATCGCCTCGCGCACGATGATGGCATAGCTCGGCACGATGCCGCCCTGGAACAGGCCGAACATCGCGGAGATCAAATAGAGCGAGGTCAGGCTGTCGAAGAACAGGTAGAATACGAGCGCAAAGCCCTGCGCCAGCGCACCGATCAGAAGCGTCGGGATGCCGCCGATCTTGTCGGCGAGATAGCCCGAGCCGATCCGGCTGACGATGCCGCAGGCCATCATCAGCGACAGCATCTCGGCGCCACGCGCCACGCCATATCCGAGATCGCCGCAATAGGCGACGATATGCACCTGCGGCATTGCCATGGCGACGCAGCAGGAGATGCTGGCGATCGAGAGCAGCACCGTCAGCGTATTGGTCGAGAGCTTGAGGCCGACCCGCGGCGGCGCTGCATTGGCATGATCGTGAACCTTGTCGTCGCCCATCTGTGCGCGCAAGACCAGCACCAGGATGGTCATCAGGCTGACGCAGACGAGGCCGATGCCGATATGAGTGAAGCGCCAGCCGATCGTCTGCATGCCTGTGCTCACAAGCGGGGGCCACATCGTGCCGGCGACATAATTGCCGCTCGCGACTATGGTCACGGCCAAGCCGCGATAGCGCTCGAACCAGTGCGAGGCCTCCGCCATCAGCGGCGCGAAGGTCGCCGACGTGCCGAGCCCGATCAGGAAATACGCCGCCACGAACTGCCAGAGCTGGGTCGACAGACCCGCCAGCACGTTGGCGACGCCGAGGAAGGCGATGCTGATTGCCATCGCCGCCACGATTCCAAACCGATCTGTGATCCTGCCGGCGATGACGCCGCCAAGCCCGAAGCCGAACATCATCAGGGTGAAAGCCAGCGACACCGCGCCGCGCGTGGCGGAGAATTCGGCCTGCACCGCGGGAATCATGACGACGATCGCCCACATGCCGACGCCGCCGATCGAACCGATCAGAAGCGCAATGACGAGGCGCATCCAGGCCTGACGCGAATCAGGGGTGAATGCTTCGGGTGTTTGTCCTGATTGATTTGGCGCGTGCACGGGCGGGACCATGGCCCGCGGATCGCCACAGGGTCAAGCATTGTGGCGCGATATTGGGCATGCACGGTGCACTGCGGTAAGAAGGAGCTTGGCGAACGCGCGTTTTGTCATTATTTTGCAAATCAGCGCGTGCAACATTGCCGCGCGAAGAGCATGTCGCCGGAATGTTGCTGCGATTGACACGATCGATGCGGATCAGGGTGGGTCGCTTCATTGCCCTTGCCTATCTGTTCTGCGTGCTCGCGCCGGCCGCAAGCCTCGCCTGGGGTAGCGCTCCAGCACCGTGCCTCGACGACGCGCTCCTCGCCGACCGCGCGCCGGTGCATCACCAGATGCAGGCCGGCCACACGCATGACGGCGCCTCGCATGACCATGCCGGGCCGCATGCGCATCACCACGCCGCCGCGCAGGACGCGCCCCCCGCTCCTCATCATCACGGCGGCAAGGGTACGGCGGGACCGTGCTGCGCGATGATGTGCGTGAGCGCGATGCCGGCAGACCTGCCCAGCGTTGCAAAGCCGCTTCAGCCGGTTTCCGCCTGCTCGCCCGAGATCGTGGCCAGCCTGCACAGCGCGGCGCCGCCCCTGCTCTACCGCCCTCCCATCGTCTGATCTGACGCGCGACGACGTCAGGCCGAGCGCGCATTCGCGCGCGCGAACCTGTGGTCTCCAGACAGATCAGGGATGACTCATGCATACGCTTTCCGGGGCGAAGTCCGCCGCTGCATCCGCAGCGCGGGGACGACACTTTCGATTCCATTGGCCGCTGCTGGCCGCGACGGCATTGGCGTTGTCCGGCTGCATGCCGGCAACGACACAAGTCGCCGGCGCTGATCCTGCCGATCCCGCGGCCAAGGTCGCGCGCGCCGGCTATCGTTCGACAATTGCGCCCTACACCAGCCTGCGGCCGGCGGCGCCGGCACCATGGCGCGAGCGCAACGAGAGCGTCGCGCCGCAGCCCAAGCAAGACCGTTAGGAGCGCGCCATGACACACCGTCTCGCGCCAAGCCGTCTCGTGCCAAGCCTGCTCGTTCTTGCCTCGCTCGGCCTGTCGGGCTGCGCCGCCTTCTCGCCCGACAGCGGCATGAATGCCGTCTCGGAGCTGACGAGCCAGACCCTCAAAAAGGATGTCGCCTTCGTGCGAACGGCCGAGGGGGCCGGCGCGGTCGACGCGCGCGTTCGCCAACTGCTCTCGCGAACACTCAGCGCCGAGACCGCCGTGCAGATCGCACTACTGAACAACAAGGGGCTTCAGGCCGCCTATAACGAGCTGGCGCTGGCCGAGACCGATCTCGTCGAGCAGAGCCTGCCGCCCAATCCCGTGTTCTCGGTCTCGCGAATTTCAGGCAACGGCGCCAGCGAAATCGAGCGTCAGGTTGTCGGCGATATCCTCGCGCTCGCCACCCTGCCGTTCCGCTCGGAGATCGCCCGCGACCGTTTTCGCCAGGCGCAATTGCGCGCTAGCCTGGCGACGTTGCGGCTTGCCGCCGATGTCCGCCGCGCTTATTGGCGCGCCGTTGGCGGCAACGAGATGGTGGCGTTGCTGACGGATGCGAAGGCGACGGCGGAATCGACCGCACAGCTCGCGGTCAAGCTCGGCGAGACCGGCTCGATCAACAAGCTCGATCAGGCCCGTGAACAGGTGTTTTACGCCGAAACCACCGCCGACCTCGCCACCGCGCGACAGACGGCGACGAGCGCGCGCGAAAAGCTGGCGCGCCTGATGGGGCTGTGGGACGGCGGCCTCGACTTCCGCCTGCCCAATCAACTGCCGCCGCTGCCGCGCCGCCCGCAAGCCTTGCCGTCGATTGAAGCCGACGCGGTCGCCCATCGCATCGACCTGCAGATCGCGCGGCTCGAGCTGACGGCGCTCGCGAAGTCGCTGAACCTCACGGAGGCGACGCGCTTCGTGACATTGCTCGATCTCGCCGGCATCTCTCGCCGCACCCGAGATCCGGAAGGCGCGCCTTTCCGCGAGCGCGGCTTCGACGTGCAGTTCCAGATCCCGATCTTCGACGGCGGCGAGGTGCGGGTGCGGCAGGCTGCGGAGACCTACAACCTTGCCTTCAACCGGCTCACCGAGCGCGCCGTGAATGTACGCTCCGAGGCGCGCGATGCTTATCGGATCTATCGCTCCGGCTACGACATCGCCAGCCACTATCAGCGCGAGATCATCCCCTTGCGAAAGATCATCACCGAGGAGATGCAGCTCCGCTTCTCCAGCATGCAGGTCGATATCTTCGCGCTGCTCACCGAGGCGCGGCAGCGCCTGGCTTCGCTGCGCGGCGCGATCGATGCCAGGCAAAAATTCTTCCTCGCCCAGTCCGACTTGCAGACCGCCGTGAATGGCGGCGGCGCGCCTGCTGACGGCGACAATTCAACCACTCTCGCCGCGGCAGCGCCTGCCGATGGCGGTCACTGACATGGAGGTCAGCATGTTTTCCCGCCGAGGATTTTTGGGCAGCGCGGCGCTCGCCGGCGCATCCGTCGTCAGCGGCCGCGCGCAGGCTGCCTCCATTCCGGAAGCCCCGCACATGGACAAGGTGGTGATGCAGCCACCGCTGCACCCCATCAGTGGGCCAGACTATCGCCCCGTCGTTACGCTGAACGGCTGGTCGCTGCCGTTCCGGATGAACGGCGACTGGAAGGAATTCCATCTCGTCGCCGAGCCTGTGGTGCGCGAATTCGCCGAGGGCATGAAAGTGAATCTGTGGGGCTATAACGGCCAGTCGCCGGGCCCGACCATCGAGGCCGTCGAGGGCGACAAGGTCCGCATCTTCGTGACTAACAGACTGCCCGAATACACCACCGTGCACTGGCACGGCATGATCATTCCCAGCGGCATGGACGGTGTCGGCGGACTGACGCAGCCGCACATTCAGCCGGGGAAAACCTTCGTCTACGAGTTCGAGATGAAGAAGAGCGGGACCTTCATGTACCACCCGCATTCCGACGAGATGGTCCAGATGGCGATGGGCATGATGGGCATGGTCGTCGTGCATCCGCGCGATCCGAACTTTCGGTCCGTGGACCGCGACTTCGTCTTCGTCATGAGCACCTATCGCGTCGATCCCGGCACTTATCTGCCGAAGGTCAACGAGATGACCGACTTCAATATGTGGACGTGGAATGCGCGGGTATTTCCCGGCATCGATCCACTGCCGGTCAGGCTCGGCGACAAGGTGCGCGTGCGCATCGGCAATCTCAGCATGACCAACCATCCGATCCATTTGCACGGCCACAGCTTTGCGGTGACCTGCACCGACGGCGGCTGGATTCCGGAGAGCGCGCAATATCCGGAGACGACGACGGACGTCCCGGTCGGTGCTGTCAGGGTGTTCGACGTGCTCGCCGACAACCCGGGCGACTGGGCGTTCCATTGCCATAAGTCGCATCACACCATGAATGCGATGGGACACGACATGCGCAACATGATCGGGGTGTCGCGCAAGGATCTCGCCAAAGCCGTCGGCAAGCTCGCGCCTGACGGCATGGCAATGGGCTCGACCGGCATGGCGATGGGCAACATGGAGATGCCCGCGCCCGACAACACGCTGCCGATGATGACCGGCACCGGCCAGTTCGGTCCGATCGAGATGGGCGGGATGTTCACGGTGATGAAGATCCGCGAGGGTCTCGCGCGCGACGATTATCGCGATCCCGGCCCCTACCAATTCCCGCAAGGCACCGTCGCCTACGAGGTCACGCCGCCGGCCCCGGAGCCCGTGCGGCAACAACCAGGCGGACCGCCGATGAAGAACATGAAGATGTGAGCGTTTCGATGAACCACCACCAACTGGAGATACCAATGAAGAAGACGATCAAGCTCGGTCTCGCGCTGGCCGCGCTTTCCAGCGCGCCGGCCTTTGCCCACGACCAGCACGGGCACGGCACCTTTTCGGCCGGCGAGCCCGGCGATCCCAAGAAGCCAGCGCGCACCATCGAGATCCTGTTGAACGAGATGGACTACGCACCCGCCAGGATCGAGGTCAAACGCGGCGAGCAGATCCGCTTCGTGCTGCGCAACGTCGGCAAGGAGGACCATGAATTCCTGCTCGCCACCACCAAAGAGAATCTCGCGCATGCGGTGGAGATGAAGAAGCATCCGCACATGGAGCACGACGATCCGAACGGTGTCAGGCTCGCGCCGAGCAAGACAGCCGAGATCCTCTGGAAGTTCAGCAAGGCCGGCACGTTCGAATTTTCCTGCCTGATCCCCGACCACCGCGACTACGGCATGGTCGGCCACGTCACCGTGAAGTAACGCAAGGGAGGTCCCCATGAACCGCATCATCCGTATCGCCGCCGCACTGTCGCTGACCGTCGGCCTTGCCACGAGTGGCCTGGCGGCCCAGGGCGCCGCGATCAGCGGCGAGGTCAAGAAGATCGACGAGGGCGCCGGCAAGATCACGCTCAAGCACGGGGCCGCGAAGAACCTCGGCATGGATGAACCCATGACCATGGTCTACCGCGTCAAAGACCCGACTGTGCTCAAGCAGGTGAAGGTCGGCGACAAGGTGACTTTCGAAGCCGAGGAGGCGACTTCGGGCTATACGGTGACCCGGATGGAGAAGGCGAAGTAGGCTGCCTCCACGATGGTCATTCCGGGGCGCGCCTCTTGGCGCGAGCCCGGAATGACGGCCTGAGAGCCCCGAAATAGCCGATCAGCCCCCATGCCGCACCCGTTATTAACCCTTTGCTAACCATACACCCGGCAATAATTGCCCAGTGGAGTCGAGTGTCGTCAGCCGCGTAGAACGGGGATTGCCCTGTGGACGCCAGTGCGGTGCCTCACCTTCGGAACGGCGGCCCTTCGGCCGCCGCGCAGACATTTGGGGCGCGCGGACGGCAGTCGCGCGGAGGGGCAGCTACCATGGTCGACGTCACCGCGGGACAGGGCGTAGGCAGCACAAACGCCGGTTTCCCCACCCTTGCCGAGATCGGCAACATCCTCAAGCGCGGCGATATCGCGCTCGCGCTCGGTGTCCTCACCATCCTGGTGGTGCTGATCCTTCCCCTGCCCGCGATCGTGCTGGACCTGTTCCTGGCGATTTCGATCACGCTCTCGATCCTGATCCTGATGACGTCGCTGTTCATCCAGGCGCCGCTGGAATTCTCCGCTTTCCCGACCGTCCTGCTGATCTCGACCATGCTGCGGCTGTCGCTCAACATGGCCTCGACCCGCCTGATCCTGTCGCACGGGCACGAGGGCACGGATGCCGCCGGTCACGTCATCGAGGCCTTCGGCAGCTTCGTGATGGGCGGCAATTTCGTCATCGGCATCATCGTCTTCGCCATCCTGATCATCGTCAACTTCGTCGTCATCACCAAGGGTTCGGGCCGCATCGCCGAAGTCGCGGCGCGCTTCCACCTCGACGCCATGCCCGGCAAGCAGATGGCGATCGACGCAGATCTCTCCGCCGGCCTGATCGACGAGACGGTCGCCAAGCAGCGGCGCAAGGATCTGGAGGACGAGAGCGGCTTCTTCGGCGCCATGGACGGTGCCTCCAAATTCGTCCGCGGCGACGCCATCGCCGGCCTCCTGATCGTCTTCATCAACGTCGTCGGCGGCATGATCATCGGCGTGGCACAGCAGGGCCTGTCCTTTGCCGATGCCGGCCGCAGCTACACGCTGCTGACCGTCGGTGACGGCCTCGTCACCCAGGTGCCGGCGCTGATCGTTTCGACCGCAGCCGGCCTGCTCGTCTCCAAGGCGGGCGTGTCCGGCGCCGCCGACAAGGCGCTGATGAAGCAGTTCTCCGGATATCCGCAGGCGCTGGCGATGTCCGCGGCGGTCATGCTGGTGCTGGCGGCCCTGCCGGGCATCCCGACCCTCCCCTTCCTGGCGCTCGGCTCCGGCGCCGGCGCGCTCGCCTGGCACGCCCGCAACCGCAACCGGGCAACGGCCAGGGCTGAGGAAGTTTCGAAGACCGCACCAGCGCCGGGGACGCCGGGCGCACCCGGCTCAGCTGCGACGGAGGAGCCGATCTCCGCGGCGTTGAAGATCGACGACCTCAAGATCGAGCTCGGCTATGCCCTGCTGCCGCTGGTCAACGGCCCCGACGGCACCGACCGCCTCACCGAGCAGATCAAGGCGCTGCGCCGCTCGCTCGCGATCGAGATGGGTTTCGTGATGCCCGCCGTGCGCATCCTCGACAACGTCCAGCTCGAAGCCAACACCTACATCATCAAGATCAAGGAGGTCGACGCCGGCACCGGCAAGATCTGGCCGAGCCAGTTCATGGTCATGGACCCCGGCGGCAGCCAGGTGCAGGTGCCCGGCATCCACACCACCGAGCCGACCTTCGGCCTGCCCGCGACCTGGGTCGATGCCAGCCTCAAGGAGGAGGCCTCGCTCAAGGGCTATACCGTCGTCGACGCCGCGACCGTGCTCTCGACCCACCTCACCGAGTTGCTCAAGGCCAACATGTCGGACCTGCTCTCCTATGGCGAGGTGCAGAAGCTGCTCAAGGAGCTGCCGAAGGAGCAGGGCGAGCTGGTCAAGGATATCGTGCCCGGACAGGTCACGGTCTCCGGCATCCAGCGCGTGCTGCAGCTGCTGCTCGCCGAGCGCATCTCGATCCGCGACCTCTCGACCATCCTCGAAGGCATCGCCGACTCGCTCGCCTTCTCGCGCAATCCGGCCACCATGGTCGAGCACGTCCGCGCCCGCCTGGCGCGGCAGATCTGTGCGCAGAACACCTCTTACAGCGGCTACCTGCCGCTGATCGCACTGTCGGCGCGGTGGGAACAAGCCTTCGCTGAATCCATTATCGGCCAGGGCGAGGAGCGCAGCCTCGCGATGCAGCCCTCGAAGCTGTCGGAGTTCATGACCGGCGTGCGCGAGGCCTTCGAGCGCGCCGCCCGCGAAGGCGAGGCGCCGGTGCTGGTCACCTCTGCGGCAATTCGTCCCTTCGTGCGTTCCCTGGTCGAGCGGTTCCGGGCCCAGACGACCGTGCTGTCGCAGGCTGAAATCCACCCCAGGGCGAGACTGAAAACGGTCGGAAGCATCTGATTTGCCTTAAGAAGCCGTATGTTTTTTGGCCACAGGCAAATGGTTTTTCAGGTTTTGGCGCCTCGCCGATCAACGGCCGGCAAGGCGCTTGGCAGACACATTACAGCTTTGAAATAATTGCCAAATTGCACGATCAAGGATCGTTTTTGATCGCGACTTCTCACGTCCTGTCACGCTCTTGTGATCGCCTCTTGGGAACGAATCCCCCCAATACTAGGTTGTTGGGCACCGGAAGCATGAACCTGCCCAAACACGCAGGCGACTACTTCGGGTAGATGGCGGCAGGAGCCTTCCATGAACCACTCGATTTACAGCGCAGATCGCTCGACCCACCTCAAGATCGTGGTTGTCGCGCTCGTTGCCGGCATCGCGGTGGCGGGTCTCGGGATCACCGCGCGTACGAGTTCAGATGAAGGCCTGACCCAGACCGCTCGCGTCGTGAAGGCCGGCAAGCCGATCGCCATCACCAGTTCGAACGTGTCCCTCGTTCGCTAAGGAGATTTGAGTTTCAGGAATTCACGCGGCTCTTTATCAGCCCCCCAAAGTCGCCACGTGGATATGTAGACGACCCCAACCCCAAGTCGACTACAGAAAGCGCCCGCCCCCCACGGGCGCTTTCTCATGTCTGGGGTATTGTTTGCTGGCGTATGTAGCACGGGCGACTGTGTGCTACTGGCGCTGTCATTCCCCGCGTAGGCGGGGAATCCAGTACGCCGCAGCCTCTCCGTATTCCCGCGCTGTCTCTGGAATACTGGATCGTCCGCCTTCGCGGACGATGACACCGAATGGGGGCTACCGCGCGCCATAAGTCGGTGGCGGCGCCTGCACGGTCGGCGCAGCAGCCGCGAACAGCTCATCCTTGCGCCCCGAGAGCGGCGGATAGATGCGCTTGCGGTTGATGGTCTGCTTGGTTGCCTTCGCGGCCGCGCCGGCGGCGCGGACGTCGCGGTCCCACCCTTCCGTATAGAGCGCGCCCCACCCACCGAGATCGAGCACCGTCACGTACCAGTCGATCCGTAGCGGCAGCATCGGCAAGCCCACGAGATCGGCGACCACGTTGTGGCCTGCGAAGCGGCCCATGGGACGCGCGAACTGGCAGGACATCACGGTCGGATGCAAGCCGTCGACCACGCTTGAGGCGACATCCCCGGCCGCGAACACGCCGCCGGCATCCGCGACCCGCATCATGGGATCGACCAGAAGCCGCCCAAGGCGATCGCGTGCGTCCGGAAAGCTCGCCGCCAGGGGGCTCGCGCGCATCCCGGCACACCAGATCACCGTCCGTGTCGGAATGAACTCCCCCGAGCTCAGGCGCAGGCCGGCGGCCTCGACGGAGACGACGCGGACGCTAAGCCGTGTCTCGACGTCGAGCGAGGCCAACGCCGTATCGATGACGGGACGTGCAGTGCGCCGATCGTGGCGCCCACGGCAGGATTGGGATCAACCAGGATGATACGGCGGCTGCCGGTGAGACCGGCACGCGCCAGCCTGTCGGGCATCTCGGCCGCGACCTCGATGCCGGTGAAGCCGGCGCCGACCACGACGATCGTCGAGCGCCCCGGCGCGGGCACGCTGCGTCCGAGCGAGGTGAGATGATCCTCGAGGTGCAGCGCTGCTGCATAAGTGTCGACATCGAAAGCATGCTCGGCAAGGCCGGGAATGTCCGGACGCATCACTTCGCTGCCGAGCGCCAGCACCAGCCGGTCATAAGCCAGCGTCTCGTCACCGCCACCCGTGACCAGCGAAATCTCGCGCCGCGCCGGATCGATGGCTTCGACCTCGCCGACCCCGTGACTGACGCCGATCGGATCGAGCAGTTGCGGCAGCGCGACCTCGCTGAGGTCGGCCTCGTAATTGCGGACGCGGATGTTGTGATACGGATTGCGATCGATGACACGGATCTCGATGTCACGGCCGGCCGCGCCGATCTCCTCGCGCTTGCGTGCGGCACCGATGGCCGCCCACAGACCTGCAAACCCGGCGCCGAGCACGACGATACGCGCCATGTCCGTTGACCGCATTTCCCAAGAGAGCGACGACGAAGCGACGAACGATCAAGCGGTCTGACCGCGCAGACAGATATAACTCATCCGGCCGGGCGGACCAACTGCGGTGGCACCGGCGCGCCGCACAAATTCTCGGCGCGGCTCAGGCCTCGCGCAGTTCCGACGGCGTCGCGGCAAAGCGCTTGCGGAAGGCGCGGTTGAAATAGGACAGATCGGAGAAGCCCGACGAATGCGCGATGTCGCTGATCTTGCGGGTCCTGGCACGGGGATCGCTGAGCAGCTTGCGCGCCTGCAGCAGGCGCTGCTCCAGCACGAATTCGGTGAAGGTCGTTCCGGCCTGCTCGAACAGGCGCTGTGCCTGGCGCGGGCTGAGCCCAGAGCGCGTCGCAATCTCGGACAGGCAGAGATCGTTGCGGCCAAGCGCAGCCATCACGTCGGCGCGCATGAGATCGAGACGGGCCGCCGCATGACCCCGTCCGCGCGCGAGACTTGCATGCTCCGCGTCAGTGCCGAGCAGGAGGCCGACGAGATCGACCATGTGCTGCGCGGTGAGGCGCTGGCCGACCGCGTCGAGATGCGGCGCGTGATGGGCGGCGAGGGAGTGGTAGCGCAAGATCGTCTCGGCGAGCGCGCCGTCCGAGAGCACTTGCGACAGCTTGCCCTCGGCGCGGGGATTGATCTCGAGCAGTGCGCGGCGCGGCATGCGGATGGTGGTGAAGCGATCTTCCTCGGTGTGGCCGACGGTGCCGGTGATGCCCATGTCGACGAGCACCATCTGCGCGGGCGCAAGCTCCACGGCATGGCCGTTCTGCCCGACGCGGACGAGACCCGCATGCGCCGCGATCAGGACGAGATCGTCGCTGCCGTCGGCAAGGTGGCTCTGGGTGCGCGAATATTGCGCGGAGGCGCCTTCGGGAATGGCGAGCGCGATATTGTCGACCACGCTGACCTGGAGCCGGCAATCGATGCTGTCGCCCCGGCTCGGCCCGATATCGAGGCCACAAGCCCCGAAAGTCCGCTCGCGCCAATGCTCGAAGGCCGGGCCGTGTGGCAGCCCCGCATATTGGTGAATGAAGATGCCCGACGTTTTCGCTGCATCCATCTGATTTCTCGCCCCTCTCCGGCACCATGATTGGGGGGCGCCGACTGCAAATTCCGGGCATTTGACGCCGCGAAACGCGCAGAGGTTCAAATCGGGGGCGGATTTGGCGGGATTTGTCGGAAGACGACGGTGGGACGGACCGTGGCGACGGGTTTCTGCGCTTGTAGCCCGCATGGAGCAAAGCGGAATGCGGGGCAGTGGTCCCGGATTGCGCTGCGCTCCATCCGGGCTACGACAATTACTTCTTCGCGGGCGCCTGCGGCTGCGCGGGCGGCACGGTTTCGATCAGCTTCCCGGAAAACACCGGCGCCGAGGTCGGCTGGCCGTTCGGCGAACCGCCCGCCTGCTCGAGCGTGACGGCGTAGGTCGCGCCGTTGACGACGTCGGCATCGTACGAGCCGAGCACCGGTCGTGCGGTGAAATCGCCGGCGCCGATCACGCCGAGCGAGCGCGGACGCGGCAGCTTGTCGGAGATCAGCCAGAGCTCGAAGCTCTTGCCGGGCTCCGGTGTCGCGCCGACTTTGCGCACCGTAAAGTTCTTGGTCGCACCGTCGATGGTGAGGATGAAGGCGGGACCGCCGCCCTGGCCCTGCAACAGCGCGACATATTGCGACGACACCGGGAGCGGCGCCGGTGTCTTCACCTCGACCGTCCGGATGCGCGTTGGCGGTCGCAAGCCGCCCGGCAGCGCGTCGGGCAGGAAGATCTGAAGCGACAGCGTCACGAGCAGCGCGGCCGCGAGCGCACCGACGGCGGATGCAATGGTGCGCCAGCGCTTCACGCGCCCCTCGAGCCGGATCACGTTACTGTTGTCGGCAACCGGCGGCGGTGGCGTACGCGCGACCTCCGGGTCCGGCGCGTGGACCTGCGGCATGAATATTGGCACGACATCGGGAAGCGCATCGGGCGCAAGTCGCGCCGGGTCAGGCTGCTCCGCTTCGGGAGGCGGCGGCGGTTGCTGCATAGTCTCCGACGGCACTTGCGGAGGCATGGTGTCGGACGAGGAAAACTCCGGCACAGGTGCCGGCAGTGCTGCGTCCGGCAGTGCTGGCGGCTCCTGCGCAAAGCCCGTCCGCGCGAGCTCGGACCTGATGTTCTCCCACACGATCGGACGCGGCTCGATCGAGCCGACCATCTGGTTGAGGACGCCGAGCCGGAATGCCCACGCCTGCACGACATCGGCGAACGCCTTGTCCACCGCCATCATGGTCTCGACCTGCGAGCGCTCGCCGGCGTCGAGCGTGCCGAGCGCATATTCCGCGGCGAGCGCGATATGGTCCTCCGTATAGGCCATCACTTGCGGTCCAGACCCACCCTCACAGTAGGAGCTCTCATGGCTCGAAACTCATAGCCCGAGACATTCGCGAATATCCAACATGCTGCGCCGAAGCCACGTCTTCACCGTGTTGACGGGCGCCGCGAATTTCTCCGCCAGTTGCTCGCGGCTCCAGCCGTTGTAATAGGCGAGAAGCACGAGCCTCTGACGGTCCGGCTCGAGCCGGCCGATACATTCGAGCAGCCGCCTCAATTCCTCGGTCATCTCCCGCCGCGCGAGCGGATCGGGGCTGTCGCTTGCGACTTCCATCGCCTGCGGCTCTTCCTCGATGGAGACTTCCGTCTTCTTGCGCACGATGTCGATGGCGCGGTTGCGCGCGATCGACGCCATCCAAGTGATCGGCGACGCGAGAGCGGGATTGAACTGGCCGGCGCTATTCCAGATCTTGACGTAGGTCTCCTGAATGACCTCCTCTGCGAGATCCTGTCGGCGCAAGATACGGAGCACGACGCCATAGAGTTTCGCGCGCGTGGCGACGTAGAGGCGCTCGAACGCGGCCTGATCGCCCTGCGCCACCGCCCCAATCAGCCCGACCAGCTCTGCTGGCGTCAGCATTCAGCCCCCCGATGCGCAGCCCGTCGCGTTCCGCGCAGGCCCTGGCACTCCGCCACCATAGCGCGCGACAAAGCCGACCACCAAGGGGGCGCGGCGGCACACTGTGGACAGCACATGCGAAAACCCGGACCTTTGGGGTCCGGGTTCTGCAAATTCTCGCAGGTCTGGCGGCTAGCGCCTCAGGCGACGGCGCCCATGCGGGCACGCATCA
Organism: Bradyrhizobium sp. Kon58; assembly: GCF_055807455.1. NCBI lineage: Bacteria > Pseudomonadati > Pseudomonadota > Alphaproteobacteria > Hyphomicrobiales > Nitrobacteraceae > Bradyrhizobium > Bradyrhizobium sp. Kon58. The sequence continues at coordinate 8,945 of NZ_JBVVOT010000050.1, read as the reverse complement.
GGCCGATGCTGTCGAGATCGGCCTGCTCGCGGGCGTTTTCCTCGGCACGTTCGCGGGCCTGATCGCGCTCGTCGAGAAGCTCGACCTTCTTCAGCTCCTCGAAAGCTTCGGCCAGCGCGGCCTTGGCTTCGTCGAGCTGGCCCTTCAGCTCGTCGGCCGAGCGGGTCAGGTTCTCGCGACGCTGGATGGCGGCCTTGGCATAGGTCGGATAGGCGAAGTGCGAGGGATCGTTGATCCCGGCGCGCTCCTGCTCGGTCGAGATCTCGCGTTCAAGATCGGTCGACATCCGCTGGAAGTCGGCGATCATGGTCTCGATCTGGCTGACCCGGCGGCGCTTCTCGTCGACCTGAAACTTCTTCAGGCGGATGAGGGTATCACGTGACTTCATCGACTCGTACTCCCCAGAAGTCCCTTGGCTGCACGTGGGACAACACCGGTCTCCCCACAGGCCCGACGGGGGCCAAGACCGGCTCTGCTACTCTGTGGGATGGGATGATGACGGGACAAAGTTAGCGTTCCGTTTCCAAATTGCCGAGGATTTGCGCCAACTGGCGGTAGCCGTCCGCCAGCGATGCATTTTCATCCTTGCGCTGGCGCAGGAAGGCCTCCAGCGGCTCGTGCAGGCGGATCGCCTCGTCGACCTCGGGGCTGGAGCCGGCACGGTAGGCGCCCAGACGGATCAATTCCTCCATGTCGGCATAGGTCGCCATCACCGCCCGCGCCTTCTGGATGGTCGGCCAGAACTGCGGGTCGGCCGATTTCGGCATGGTGCGGGAGACGGATTTGAGGATGTTGATGGCGGGGTAGCGGCCGCGCTCGGCGATCGAACGCTGCATCACGATGTGGCCGTCGAGGATGCCGCGGACGGCATCCGCGATCGGCTCGTTATGGTCGTCGCCATCGACCAGCACCGTGAAGATCGCGGTGATGGCGCCCTCGCCGAGGCCCGGGCCGGCGCGCTCCAGAAGCTTCGGCAGCTCGGTGAACACGGTCGGCGTGTAGCCCTTGGCAGTCGGCGGCTCGCCCGCGGACAGGCCGATCTCGCGCTGGGCCATGGCAAAGCGTGTCACCGAATCCATCAGGCAAAGGACGTCCTGCTCCTCGTCGCGAAAATATTCGGCGATCGCGAGCGTCAGATAGGCGGCCTGGCGGCGCATCAGCGCCGGCTCGTCGGAGGTCGCGACCACGACGACGGAACGCGCCAGGCCCTCCTCGCCGAGGTCGTCCTGCAAGAATTCCTGCACCTCGCGGCCGCGTTCGCCGATCAGCCCGATGACGCTGACGGCGGCATCGACGTTGCGCGCAAGCATCGACAGCAGCACCGACTTGCCGACGCCGGAGCCTGCGAAGATGCCCATGCGCTGGCCCCGGCAGCAGGTCAGGAAGGTGTTCATCGCGCGCACGCCGAGATCGAGCGGCGCGCCGACGCGCTTGCGCGAGTGCGCCGGCGGGGGCGAATTGCGGTACGGCATCGGCGCCGGGCCCTGCGGCAGCGGCCCCTTGCCGTCGATCGGCTCACCCAGCGCATTGACGACGCGGCCGAGCCAGGCCGCGCAAGGCCGCACCTGATTTGCGGCATTGGCGATGACCGCCTTGCAGCCGCGCCGCACGCCGTCGAGGCCGGCGAACGGCATCACGACGGCGTTGTTGCCGGAGAAGCCGATCACCTCGCAGGGGATGGAACGGTTGCCGCCGGTCTCGATCACGAGCCGCGCGCCGACCGACATCGCATGGATCGGTCCGGCCACCTCGACCATCAGGCCGCGCACGCCGACCACACGGCCATAAATATTGATGCCGTCAATGTCGCCGATCTGTTCGGCAAGAGCCTTCATTAGAGGGCCTTCATGAGGTGATCGCCTTCATAATCCCGGGCTTCGTGGCGAAAACCTTAAGTTTCGCCATATTTCTGAACGGCGCTTAACTTCGTGTTTACCCGCATCGTTAATCATTGCGTCACTGTCTTTGTGACTGAGCGTGACTCCCCTTCAGAAGAAGGCTGAGTCGCGGGAGTCGGTTAGGCCCGTCTCTTAAAGTGGAACTTGAACGCAACCGGATAACGAAAGCTGCTTCGCACCCAAGACCTTAGGGCGATTCGACGAAAATTGCATCTACAGGGCTTGCGTTCCAGAATCAGAATTTGTTAACCATCTGTTGTCAGGATCCGAATCAGTTGTTCAAAGGCGTTTTGTTGTGTGCCGCGAATGCGGCCGACCTGACGCCCAGGAGCGGCGACTATGGGGAACTGGCATGCGCGTTTTGCTGATTGAAGATGACAGCGCCGTCGCGCAGTCGATCGAGCTGATGTTGAAGTCTGAGAGCTTCAACGTCTACACGACCGATTTGGGGGAAGAAGGCGTCGATCTCGGTAAATTATACGATTACGACATTATCCTTCTCGACCTCAACCTGCCCGACATGTCCGGCTACGACGTGCTCAAGCAGCTCCGGGTCTCCAAGATCAAGACACCCATTCTGATCCTCTCCGGCCTCGCCGGCATCGAGGACAAGGTCAAGGGTCTCGGCGTCGGCGCCGACGACTACATGACCAAGCCCTTCCACAAGGACGAGCTGGTTGCCCGCATCCACGCGATCGTGCGCCGCTCCAAGGGCCACGCCCAGTCGGTGATCCAGACCGGCGACCTCGTCGTCAACCTCGACACCAAGACGGTGGAAGTCGGCGGCCAGCGCGTGCATCTGACCGGCAAGGAATACCAGATGCTGGAGCTGCTTTCGCTCCGCAAGGGCACGACCCTCACCAAGGAAATGTTCCTCAACCACCTCTATGGCGGCATGGACGAGCCCGAGCTGAAGATCATCGACGTCTTCATCTGCAAGCTCCGCAAGAAGCTCGCGAATGCCTCGGAAGGCCGCAACTTCATCGAGACCGTGTGGGGGCGCGGCTACGTGCTGCGCGAGCCGCACGAGGTCGAAGAGCGCATTCCCGCCTGATCCTGGGTTTTACCCGCGAGCCCTTCGGGGCTTGCTCCTCCCAGCCTGGACCCCGCCGCAAATGGCGGGGTTTTGTTTTTTGGGGGACGCGAACGCGGCCTCATCGTCCTTGCGCCGTTGAACCGCTATCCTCCTCCCGCCGACGAATGGTCGCTGCACGATGGGGGAACGATGATCCTGCAATCACTGGCCGGCCTGCCCGCCTTCCTGGTCTATTTCTGCACCGGGCTGATCGCGATCGTGACGTACCTGTTCGTCTACACCCGCATCACGCCGTACAACGAATTCCAGCTGATCCGCGACAACGAGCCGGCCGCGGCGATCGCACTCGGCCTCAGCCTGCTCGGCTTCGTGGCGCCGCTGGTCAGCGCGATCGCGCATTCGGCCAATGTGCTGGATTGCCTGATCTGGGCGGTCGTCGCGCTGATCGTGCAGATCATCGTGCTCTTTCTGGTGAGGGTGCCGGTGCCGAACCTGCCGGCCCGGATCGCGGCCGGCGAGCTTGCGCCCGCGATCTGGCTCGGGCTGTCCTCGCTTGCCGCAGGACTGCTCAATGCCGCCTGCATGATCTACTGACATGATCCAGTGATATGGCCGACAAACCCTCCAAACAGCAGTTCGGCAAGCGCCGGCCGGCGGCAGGACCGCCGCCTGCGCAACAGCCGGTGAAGCGCTCCGGCCGCGTCGCGCTGCTGGTGATGGGCACGATCGCGGTCGGCACCACCGCCTACACGCTGATGCCGCGGCACAATTGCGAGCCCACTCCTGTCGGCACGGACCCAGCGGTGCAAGCGAGCACCTCGTGCAGCAGCAGCCGCAGTTCCTCCAGCGGCGGCGGCAGCTCGTCGCGATCGAGCTTCTTCAGCAGCGACTCCTCGAGCCATTCCTCGTCCGGAACGTCGTCCGATTCAGGCTCCGGCGGCGTGAGCCGCGGCGGCTTCGGCTCGTTTGGCCATGGCTTCTCTGGCGGCGGCTGACCCATGCAACGCATCGTCTGCCCCGAGCGCGACGACTGGCGGCAGACCGCCCAACAATGCGGCTTCGCCTTCCACACCATCGACGGCGAGCGCTATTGGGACGAGCGCGCCTACTACGCCTTCACGCTCGACGAGATCGAGCGCGGCATCGAGACGCCGACCGGCGAGATCGACGCGATGTGCCTGGAGCTTGCCGGCCGCGTGATCGGCGACGAGCGCCATCTGCAGCGCTTGAAGATACCGGAGGCGTTCTGGAGCTTGATCGCCGAGAGCTGGGCACGAGATGACCGCAGCCTCTATGGCCGGCTCGATCTGAAATTCGACGGCAAGGGACCGGCAAAGCTGCTCGAATACAACGCGGACACGCCGACCTCGATTTTCGAAGCCGCTGTGTTTCAATGGACCTGGCTCGAACAGGCGATCGAACGGCGCATCATCCCGTCGCGGGCCGACCAGTTCAACTCCATCCACGAACGACTGATCGAAGCCTGGAAGCAGATTGCAGCTAGCCGCCATGTCCATCTCACCGGCACCACGGGCAATGAGGAGGATGCCGGCACGCTTGCCTATCTCGAAGACACCGCGCGCCAGGCCGGACTTGCAACCACGCTGCTCGACATCGAGGCGATCGGCTGGCGCAATGATACCGGCGGCTTCGTCGATCTCGACGACCGCGACATTGCGCTCGCTTTCAAGCTCTATCCCTGGGAATGGATGTTCCACGACAGCTTCGGCGCAAAGCTCAAGGACGCACCGACACGCTGGATCGAACCGCCGTGGAAGGCGGTGCTCTCCAACAAGGGAATCCTGCCGCTGCTCTGGGAGATGTTTCCGAACCATCCCAATCTGCTGCCAGCGTTCTTCGAGGACGATCCGAGGGCAGCCGGGCTCGGCAGCTCCTATGTGCGCAAGCCGCTGCTGTCGCGCGAAGGCGCCAATGTCACGCTGGTAGCAGGCGGAATGCCGCTCGACGAGCAGGCAGGCCCCTACGGCGCCGAAGGCTTCGTGCGGCAGGCGCTCGCGCCGCTGCCGCACTTTTCGGGCTTCTATCCGGTGGTGGGAAGCTGGCTGGTCGATCACGAACCCTGCGGGCTGTCGATCCGCGAGGACGAGAGCCCGATCACCGGCAACGGCTCGCGGTTTCTGCCGCATGCGATCTTGTGAGGGATGCCCTTCTTCCCTTCTGGGAGAAGGTCGCCGCGAAGCGTCGGATGAGGGATTCTATTCGCGAGTTCAAAACGTCAGTTGGATTCGCGGCTCGCGCATCGACAAAGGCCGGCACGGCGGCGGCGTGGCACAAACTGCATAGAGACTTTTCGCTGCGACAGATCAGCTATGTCTTAAAAGGGTTCAAAAAGACACTTAGGCAAGCTGAATAGCGCGGTAGCCTCTTTGCAATGGAGAGGGGATCGGTGCCGGGGCTCGTGCATATCGTTGACGACGACCTTTCTTTCCTGACGGCCATGGAGCGTCATTTAAGACACGCCGGTTACGAGGTCGCCGTCTATACGTCGGCGCAGGCGTTGCTGGACCGACTGCCGAGCGACAGCATTCCGAGTTGCATCCTTCTCGATGTGCAAATCCCCGACCTGGACGGCCCTGCCCTCCAAAAACAATTGGGCGAACTCGGCTCGACATTGCCGATCATATTTCTCTCCGGCTATCGCGACATTCCGATCACTGTGCGAACCATAAAGGCGGGTGCGCAGGATTTTCTGAGCAAGCCGGTAAGCTCAGAAGACCTTCTTCGCGCGATCGCCGGAGCCTTGGCACACCATCGATCGTCACGAGACCTACAGACCATGCTGAACATGGCTCGTGCTCGTCTCGCTAAATTGACGCCGCGCGAGCGACAGGTTTTCGACCTTGTCGTTCGGGGCAAAATCAACAAGCAGATCGCACACACGCTCGGAACGACCGAGCGCACGATCAAAGCTCACCGCCACGGCTTGATGGAGAAAATGCAGGTTCGGTCGTTAGCCGAACTGGTTTCTCTTGCCGAGCGGATCGGCGTCTTGGACGGCGCATCCGACGAGGGAGGAACGGCCTGACAACCCACCAGTTTCCAGGTACCTGCCGCTCCGTTGATCTACGTCAACGACGTTGAGCTTTCGTCTTTCGTCTCTCCGACAGCAGACGACGTCACATCGTCCACCACGCGGCGACAGGCACCGCGCGGGCCGACGTCTATCGGCCTAGCATCGGTCCGTTAAAGCAAAGCAGCTTCGAACGCGCGGCAACATCACGGCGCCGATAGGCGCGGGCCACGCGTCTCACCGCGCCGCTGCCACCTTCAACGACGGCGGCATCAATCCGCCCATCGGGCGGCCGGAGCGCGTCGGGTTGAGCTGATAGAGACCACGACGTTCGACGATCGGGCGGAACGCGTCGGTGATGCCGACGACGGATTCGGCGGCGCCCAACAGCAGCGTGCCGTCGGCTTCCAAACTCTTCGCCATGCGCTCGAAGATCACAGCCTTGGTGTCCTGGTCGAAATAGATCAGCACATTGCGGCAGAAGATCACGTCGAACGTGCCGAGATGGGAGAAGTCCTGCAACAGATTGAGCTGGCGGAACTGCACCATCGCGCGGATGTCGGCATTGAGCTGCCAGACCTCGCCCGCTTGCGTGAAGTATTTCATCAGGTGCTGGATCGGCAGGCCGCGCTGCACCTCGAACTGGCTGTAGACGCCGGCCTTGGATTTCTCCAGCACCTCCTGCGACAGATCGGTGGCGACGATCTCGATGCGCCAGCCGGCGAAGGCTGCGCCCATCTCCTTCACGCACATCGCGATCGAATAGGGCTCTTGTCCCGTCGACGAGGCCGCCGACCAGATGCGCAGCGACTTGCGCGCCGCGCGCGCCCGAAGCAGCCCCGGCAGGATGGTTTCGCGCAAATGATCGAACGGGATCTTGTCGCGGTAGAAGAAGGTCTCGTTGGTGGTCATCGCCTCGACCACGTCGCTCGCAAGCCGCCCGTCGCCGTTCCTGATCTTCAGCACGAGATCGGGAATCCCGGTAAGGCTCGCCTTGCGGGCCAACGGCAGCAGCCGGCTCTCGACCAGATACTGCTTGTCCGGCGAGAGATCGAGGCCGGAGCGCTCTTTCAGGAATTTGCGCAGATAGTCGTAGTCAACCGGCGTCACGAGCGGTCTCCCGCGAACAGGCGATTGACCCGGCTGCCGATCTGGTTGAGCGGCAGGATCGCCGCGCAGATGCCGGCATTGGCCGCCGCGCCCGGCATGCCCCAGACCACGCTGGAGGCTTCGTCCTGCGCGATCACGCTGCCGCCGGCGGCGACGATGTCCTTGCCGCCGCGCATGCCGTCCGAGCCCATGCCGGTCAGGATCACGGAGAGGATGGCGCCATGCCAGATGTCGATGGCGGAGGTGAACAGCGGATCGACGGCGGGCTTGCAGAAATTGACGGCGGGGCCGTCGTCGAGCGCGATCGCCGCGTCGACGCCGCTACGCACGACGCGCATGTGCTTGCCGCCCGGCGCAAGATAGATGCGGCCCGGCTTCACCGGCTCGCCGTCGACGGCTTCGGCTGCCGGCTTGCGGCTCGTGCGTGCCAGATGCTCGGCGAGAATGGTGGTGAAGGTCGGCGGCATGTGCTGGGTGATCAGCACCGGGACGCGGTCGATCACGGGGCCGAGCTCGGCGACGAGTGCCATCAGCGCCTGAGGACCGCCGGTCGATGAGCCGATCAGCAGCACCTTCGGTGCCTGGGTCGAGAACGGACGCGTGGACAGCGGCGAGGACGACGACAACGCATGCAGGGCCGGAGCCGGCGCGGCAGGCCGCGCGACAAGCGGTCCACGTGCAGCCGGGGCCGGGCTTGCGGGCGCGAGCGGCGGGCTCCCAACCGCGGGCTTGCGGCGCAGCCGTGCGCCGAGGTGGCGGATTTTCTGGATCAGGTCGTGGTGGAAGATGTCCGCAGCCGACGCCTCGCGCGTCGATTCCGGCTTCGGGATATAGTCGGCGGCGCCGAGCGACAGCGCCTTGAAGCTGATCTCCGCGTTGCGGCGGGTCAGCGTCGAGGCCATGATGATGACGAGATCGCGCTTCTTCGCCAGGAGTTGCGGCAGCGCCGAGATACCGTCGAGCTCCGGCATTTCGATATCGAGCACGGCAACGTCGGGGTTGATGCGTTCGATCTGGTTGACCGCCTCGAGCCCGGTGCGCAGCGAGGCCGCGACTTCCATGTCATGCTCGGCACCGACCCAGCGCGAGATCAGACCGCGAATGACGACGGAGTCGTCGACGATCATCACCCGCAACGGTCCGGCTTCCCGCGACGAGCCCGGGGTCGAATTACCTGCGAACGCAACACTCATTTACTCACCAACTCAGACTGAAACGGTCAGTTGAAAACAAACGCCGAAGGAGCCGTTCAGCCTCCGGGACGGTCGCTCAGATAAGGCCGACTTCCTGGAATTTCGCCGTCACGATGTCCTTGTCGAAAGGCTTCATGATGTACTCGTTGGCGCCGGCGTGCAGCGCGCGCGCGATATGCGCGACGTCGTTCTCGGTGGTGCAGAACACCACCTTGGGCTGGTCGCCACCGGGCATGCGCCGGAGATGGCCGAGGAACTCGTAGCCGTCCATCACCGGCATGTTCCAGTCCAGCAGGACCGCATCGGGCAAGCCGCGCTTGCAGGCCTCCAGCGCCTTCTCACCGTCCTCGGCTTCGAGGATCTGGAAGTCGAGGCCTTCCAGGATCCGGCGCGCAACCTTGCGGATGACGCTGGAATCATCAACGACGAGACAAGTTCGCATGTGAACCTCTGCTTCTCCCCGCTTTTGCGGGGGCACTTCCAATTGCAGGTACGTCGGCGGATGTGCCGGCGTATCAGGCCGCCATCATCTCGGGCGCGAGCTCGAGGACGCGATCGACGTCGAGGACGACCATGAGCTGGCCGTCGAGACGGTGGACGCCGCCGGCGAGCTTGGCCATGCGGGGGTCGAGATTGACGGGGTTTTCTTCCATGCCGTCCTCGGCGAGCCGCAGCAC
>NZ_JBVVOT010000049.1:0-28691 GCF_055807455.1 Bradyrhizobium sp. Kon58 | reverse complement strand
AATCTCGTCATTGCGAGCGCAGCGAAGCAATCCAGAATTCCACCGCGGAAAGACTCTGGATTGCTTCGCTGCGCTCGCAATGACGATGTGGAGGGAGCCCGCTTTGCGGTCTACTGCCGCGCGCCCGGCAGCAGCGGGGCGAGCAGCCCGCGTGTCACGCCCGGCGGTGCCGCATCCAGACCCAGCACGGCGCTTGCGGCCGGCAGTGCCGCGTCCGCCATCGCCGCGTGGCCTTCGGCGCTCGGATGCACGGCGCCGCCATAGACGGCGGAGAGCACGCCCCAGGTCGCGTCGTGGATGTCGGTCGGCTGGCTTGCTGCCGGCAAGCCTTGCGGATAGGTCATCGCGGCGAAATAGCTGTCATTGGCGTCGCGGATCCAGCGCGCGCGCGGCAGATAGGCGCGGAATTCGGAGGCGCCGCGGCCGCACAGCATCGGCTGGCTCGCCGCGCTCACGATGTCGGGATTGAAGCTCTGGCCGTTCTCGGCAAAGCAGGTGCGGTCGAATTCGGGATCGTTGCCCGAATGCGCGCAGAAGCCGTGATCGGCGAACGCCGCCTGATGTGAATCCACGAAGGTCATGCGGTCGGCCTCGGGATCGCGGCACAGCGCGCCGCGGGTGCAGGTGGCGAGCCCCTTCAGTTGCGGCAGGAATTCGGTGTCGACGAAGGTCGAGACGCGGGCGAGGCGCTGCGGATCGGCGTTGAAGGACGGATGGATGTCGAACCCGGCGCGGCCGCCGCGGCAGGGCACGCCGCCATCGGCGAGCGCCGGGTTGGCGTAGGAGACGTAGACCACATGCGAGAGGTCGCCGCCGACCAGCGGCTTCAGCGCCTCGCGCAGCTTGACGAAATTCTGCGGCAGTTCGCGCGCCAGCGCATCGCGGGAATCATCGACGCTCGCCATCACGCCGGAGCGCCGGAATATCGCGCGCTCGGTTGCGGTCTCGACGATAACGTCGGCGACGAGGCCGGAGAAATAGACGTCGTTGGCGCCGACCGAGAGCAGCACGAGGTCGAGCGTGCGCTCTGGCTGCCGTTTCTTAGCGGCGGTCAGCGCCTCGCGCAGCTCGGCGACCTGCGCGTTCACGCTGATGTTGCAGACGCCGGTCTTGCCGGGCGGGCATTCACGGGCACGCTGCGAGCCGAGCAGCCCGTCGCTGATGCTGGCGCCGGTGCAGGCGAGCGGCAGAAAGGTCACCGCGACATGGGTGTAGCGTACCGCGAGCGCCAGCGCGGTGCGGGCCTGGTAGCTGTAGAGCGATCGATGGCAGGGCGAGTTGAACCAGAGCGCGCTGTAGCGCTGCCAGTTGGCAAGCGTATCCGGAGCTTCGCAGGCGCGGCCGCCCTTGAAGCCGGCCCGGCTCGGCCGGTAATACTGCGCGCCGGCGGTGCCGAGATAGGAGCGGAAGCAAAAACCTTCGTCCGACAGCGCCAGCGGCCGGTCCGGATTGCCTTCGCCCGAGGCGATGCTGTCTCCGAGGCCAGCGACGAAGATGTCGCGGACCTGGATCTCGGTCTGGACCCGCTGGGTGGGATCGGAGCCGGAGGAGACGTCGACGCTCGCGACCGTCTGCTTGCCGTAGCGGACCCGCAGATTGATCGGCTCGGCGCAGTCGAAGGTGGATTGTTGCGGCCCGTCGCCGTCATCGAACGACCAGGCGCAGGTGGCGCCGACCGGCACCGCGCCGGCGAGGCGCACAGTGACGGGATGGTCGAGGGGGGTGAGGTAGTTTTCCTTGGTGTTGTCGCGGGTGCAGGGCTGGTTGACCCGGCCCTGGAGGTCGATGCAGAGCCGGTTGACCATGTTGCGGGCCCAGCCGCGGCCCTCGCTCTGGAGCTCCAGCGATTGCTCGGCGGCGAGAATGCTGCGGTTACGCGCGTTCTCGACGTGGAGCAGGAAGTCGCGCTCCTCGCGGAACAGCCGGAAGCGGTTGCGTACCTCCCAGCTGATCTGCATGGCGCCCGCGTCCTGCGCGGCCGCCCGCTCCGGCGGCACGACGGTGAGGAGCCCGGCGAGCAGCAGGGCACCGGCGAGGAAACGGCGAAGGGATACAGGGATCATGGCCCGTATTTTCAACGGCAAAGTTGAGGCGGAAATAAGAGAGCTGCTCTCCACCTGCAACATTGGTCTGACGGTTTTGCCGGCCGGCGTCTAGCGGACCATCGTTGGAGCATGACCTTTCCGGAAAACTGCTTCGCACTTTTTCCGGATCATGCTCAGCGTTTGCTGGCTTGCCGCAGCGACCGCTCGCGCTCCATCGCGGCCACCTGCTTGGGCAGGTTGGCCTGCGCGCAGGCCTCCGCCAGCCTTCGGCGCTCCTGCCAGGGCTCCACCACATTCATCCAGAGCTCGCGTGTGCCCATGATGGAGATGGCCAGCCCGAACGGGATCACGAAATAGAGAATGCGGAAGACAAGGAGCGTGGCCAGAAGCTGCTCGCGGCCGAACTCCGGCAGCGCCACCAGCATGGCGGCGTCGAACACGCCGAGCGAACCGGGGGCGTGGCTGGCAAAGCCGAGCAATGTCGCCAAAATGAACACCACGGAGAGCGACAGGAAGTCGATCTGCGGCGTGGCCGGCACCAGAAGGTACATCGCGAGCGCGCAGAATCCGAGATCGACGACGCCGATCAGGATCTGCACCAGCGTCAGCGGCGCTGACGGCAGCACCACCTTCCAGCCCTTCTGGCCAAGCTCGCGGCGCTTCTCGCCCATGCACAGCCAGACCAGGTACGCGCCGATCGAGGCGAGGCCGCCGAGCGCAATCAGCCGGTTGATCGACGACGGCAGCTGATCCATGTAGGAGGCGGCATCCGGATGGATGGCCATGCCGATCGAGAGCACGAAGATGTTACCGAGCCAGAAGGTCAGGCCCGACAGGAAGCAGATCTTTGCGACGTCGATCGCATTCAGCCCGTAATCCGAATAGATCCGGAAGCGGATCGCGCCGCCGGTGAAGACGGTGGCGCCGATATTGTGGCCAATCGAATAGGACGTGAAGCTGGAGAGCGCTGCGATGCGATAAGGCACGTGCTTCTTGCCGATCGTTCGCAGTGCAAAAAAATCGTAGAAGGTCAGCGTACAGAACGCGAAGCATACGCAGATCGCCGCCAGCCCGATGTTACCGCGGGGAATCTCGGTCAACGCGGTCAGGATGACCCCGGTGTCGATGCCCTTGAGCGTACGTACCAGCGTGGTGATCGCGAACGTGATGATGAAGACGCTCGCCGCAACGCCGAGTCGCCGCCAGCCGATCCATCTCGTGAAGCCGCGCTTCAGCGCGGTCAGCAGTCCGTGCATTCATCCTCCCGGCGGGGGGCAAGACCGACCAGGCCAGACATTGGCCGGTCGGATGCGATCAGTGCCCGATGTGGGCTTGGATCGCTAGGCATGATGTAGCTCATTTAAGGCAAAAACAGTAACTTGTGCAGCCCTTGACAAGGATAGGTTCTGCCTTGGACCAGCTTGGACCAGCCACTTTGTCATACGCGGTTCACATCGGGCGCGCGTTAAGCATATGAGTCGCGGGGTCGGTCGCGTCCGTCCGTGACATGGTCTCAGATCCTGCACGGCCAGCATTGTTCCAGCGCAAGGGATGCGGGCTTTTTTGGAACGACGATGCCGTGCGCTGGTTAGTGCCGCATCAGCAATCGAACATGGCGGAATAACCGGCTTCTCCTGCAAGCCGGTGCCTCCGTGTTCCCACAACCCGAGAGGATCGGACCGATGGGATTGTTCACAAAAGACATCAAAACCATGAACGACCTGTTCGTGCATCAGCTCCAGGACATCTATTACGCCGAGCAGCAGCTCACCAAGGCTCTGCCGAAAATGGCGGATAAAGCGACCGATCCGCAGCTGAAGCAGGGCTTTTTGACGCACCTCGAAGAAACCAGGGAGCACGTCAAGCGCCTCGAGGAAGTTTTCAAGATGCACGGTGCGCAGGTAAAGGCGGTCGATTGCCCGGCGATCGATGGCATCATCGAGGAGGCCGACGAGACCGCCGGCGAAGTCGCCGACAAGGCGGTGCTCGACGCCGCGCTGATCAACGCGGCACAGGCGGCGGAGCACTACGAGATCGTCCGCTACGGCAGCCTGATCGCCTGGGCCAAGCAACTCGGCCGCAATGACTGCGCCAGCGTGCTCGCCAAGACGCTGGAGGAAGAGAAGGCGACCGACAAAAAGCTGACCACGCTCGCCGAGAGCAAGGTGAACCTGCGCGCGGCGAGCTAGGGCCAGGCGCAGCCAGGATCAGGACAGAGCGTCGCGCGGCCGTTCGCGCGACGCTCGCGCATATCCATCACGTCCATCACGCGTCCATCATTCGATCGTTGTCGTAACATGACGGCGAGTTGGAAGCGTATCGTTCGCATGGGGCTGCAACCGAGATGGCAGCATGCGAGTAAGCACCGTCAAATACGAAGCCTTCGGAGCCGGCGCGCCGCATACCGGCTCCCGCCTTGCAACATCCCTCACCCTTGCCGCGATGAGCCTTGGTTATGGCGTGGTGCAGCTTGACGTCACCATCGTCAACACCGCGCTCGATGCGATGGGCAGGACGCTCGGAGGCGGCGTCGCCGAGTTGCAATGGGTGGTCAGCGCCTACACCATCGCGTTTGCCGCATTCATCCTGACGGCCGGCGCGCTCGGCGACCGCATCGGGGCCAAGCGCGTCTTCATGGCGGGATTCGCCATCTTCACCGCGGCCTCGCTTGCCTGCGCGTTGTCGCCCAATGCGACCGTGTTGATCGCAGCGCGGCTGGTCCAGGGGCTGGCGGCGGCGATCCTGGTGCCGAATTCTCTTGCGCTGCTCAATCATGCCTATCCGGACGACCGCGAGCGCGGCCGCGCCGTTGCAATCTGGGCCGCCGGTGCGAGCCTCGCACTCACTGCCGGCCCCTTCGTCGGCGGCGCGCTGATCACGCTGGTCGGCTGGCGTGCGATCTTCCTGGTCAATCTGCCGGTCGGGCTCGTCGGCCTGTGGTTAAGCTGGCGTTACGCCGGCGAAACCACGGGGGCGCGCTCGCGCGAGATCGATCTGCCCGGCCAGCTTACCGCGATCGGCGCGCTGGGAGCACTCGCCGGCGCGATCATCGAAGGCGGCGCGCTTGGCTGGGACCACCCAGCCGTGGTCGCGGCCTTTGTCGCAGCCGCAATTCTCGCCGTGCTCTTCGTCTGGCGCGAGAGCCGTGCGGCGCAGCCGATGTTGCCGCTGTCGCTGTTCGGCCACCGGCTGTTCGCGCTGACTTCGCTCGTCGGCCTGCTCGTCAACATCGCGATCTACGGCCTGATCTTCGTGCTCAGCCTGTATTTCCAGAGGATCAACGGGCTGTCGGCATGGTGGACCGGTCTCGCCTTCGTGCCGATGATGGGGGTGGTGCTGCCGGTCAATCTGCTGGCGCCGCGCCTCGCCGAGCGTATCGGCCCGTGCCCGACCATCGTCGTCGGCGCCTGCGTCTCGGCGCTCGGTTGCGTCGGCCTGCTGTGGATCGAAGCCGGCACGAGCTATTGGGCGATCTTTGCGCAGATGATCGCGATCAGCAGCGGACTTGGGCTGCTGGTGCCGCCGCTGACCTCGACCTTGCTGGGCAGCGTCGAGAAGGCACGCTCCGGCATCGCGGCGGGCGTCCTGAACGCGACGCGACAAACCGGGAGCGTCCTCGGCGTCGCGCTGTTCGGCTCGCTGGTAGCCTCGGAGGGCGCGTTCATGACGGGCCTGCACCTGTCGCTGGTCGTGTCGGCGGCCGTGCTGCTGCTCGCCGCCGCCGTGATCGGCCTCGGCGCACCTTCGCGCGGATGAACAATCCGAGCGATTGAACATAGCTTCCGTTCACCATCCCCGAAACAGGCATGTAGCCGGTTACCGACTGTCCATCTCTGTCGGTTCAAGTGTGGGTCGATAGGGGCCCGCAATGCATCAAGTTCTCTACTGTCTCACCGAGGAGCACGACTGGCGGCTCGTGGCGCTTGGCGGCGCGGTGTGCCTGCTCGCAAGCGCGGCGGCGATCAGCCTGTTTCACCGGGCGCGCGCGACGCACGGCTCCGGGCGCCTGGTCTGGATCGCCCTGGATGCCGCCGTCAGCGGATGCGGCATCTGGGCGACGCATTTCATCGCGATGCTCGCCTACGGGCCGGGGGGCGCCGGCGCCTACAACATCCCGGTGACGATCCTTTCCCTGATCTTCGCGATCTCCTTAACCTTCGTGGGGCTGAGTCTGGCGGCATCCTCCGCGCGCGCGCCGTGGATCGTGCTCGGCGGCGCCATCGTCGGCACCGCGGTCGCGACGATGCATTATACCGGAATGGCGGCGCTGGAGATGCCGGCCCGGGTCGACTGGATCGGGAGCACGGTTGCCGCCTCGGTGCTGTTCGGAATTTTTTTCGCGGCGCTCGCGCTGTTCGTCGCTGCGCGGCGCGACGACCTCTTCCATGCGCTGACCGCGAGCACACTGCTGACGGTCGCCATCGTCGCACATCATTTCACCGCAATGGGCGCTGTCGTTCTGACGCCGGATCCGACGCTCGCGATCAGCGGGTTATCGATCCCGCCGGCCTCGTTGTCCTTCTTCACCGCGGGTGCCGCAGTTGCGATCATCGCGATTGCGCTGGTGGCCGCGCTGCTCGATCGCCGCGCCAAGGGCGAATTGGGCCGCCAGCAGGTCGTGCTGGATACCGCGCTCGAGAACATGTCGCAGGGACTGTGCATGTTCGATGCGGACGGCAAGATCATCCTGTTCAACGAGCGTTATGCCGCGATGCTCGGCCGCACCGACATCCTGCTCACCGGCCGGCTGCTGGTCGACGTGCTGCGAGAGGAGCAGGCGAAGGGTCAGTGGCAGGGCGATGCCGGCGAATTCTTCGCCCGCCTCGTCGCCGACGCGCGCGAGAGCCGCACCACGACCGACGTCGTGACCAGGTTCGGCCGCTCCATCCGGGTCGTGAACCAGCCGATGCAGGGCGGCGGATGGGTCGCGACCTTCGAGGACATCACCGAATGGCTGGAGGCTCAGGCCAAGATCTCGCACATGGCCCGCCATGACGCCCTGACCAGCCTGCCGAACCGCGTGCTGTTCCACGAGCAGCTCGTGCAGGGCCTGCGCCGGACCAGATCGGGCGACCAGCTCGCGGTGCTTTGTCTCGATCTCGATCACTTCAAGGACATCAACGACTCGCTCGGCCATCCCATCGGCGACGCGCTGCTCAAGGAGGTCGGGCGCAGGCTGAAGGCCACCGTCGGCGAGAACGACACGGTGGCGCGGCTCGGTGGCGACGAGTTCGCCGTGGTCCAGATCGGACGTTCGGAGGAAACCGCGGCAAGGTCCCTTGCCGGCCGCCTGGTCGAGGTGATCTCGGCGCCCTACGAGATCGACGACCATCAGATCATCATCGGCGTCTCGATCGGCATCTCGCTGTCGCCGCAGGACGGCAGCAATCCCGACGAGCTGTTGAAGAACGCCGACCTCGCGCTGTATCGTGCCAAGGCTGACGGCCGCGGCACCTATCGGTTCTTCGAGACCGGCATGGATGCGCGCGCGCAGGCGCGGCGTCTGCTGGAGATGGACCTGCGCGCCGCCCTGCAACGCGACGAGTTCGAGGCTTACTATCAGCCGATCCGCGACGTCGTCAGCGGTCGCGTCGTCGCGTTCGAGGCGCTGCTGCGCTGGAACCATCCGGAGCGTGGCCTGATCGCGCCCATGAACTTCATTCCGCTGGCCGAAGAGACCGGACTGATCATCCAGCTCGGCGAATTCGTGCTGCGCTCGGCCTGCACCGACGCGGCCACCTGGCCCGACGACGTTGACGTCGCCGTCAACCTGTCGCCGGTGCAGTTCAAGAATCCGAACCTGATCACATCCGTGACCGAGGCGCTGGTCGCCTCCGGGCTCGACGCGCGCCGCCTCGAGCTCG
This sequence comes from Bradyrhizobium sp. Kon58, assembly GCF_055807455.1. Classification (NCBI taxonomy): domain Bacteria; kingdom Pseudomonadati; phylum Pseudomonadota; class Alphaproteobacteria; order Hyphomicrobiales; family Nitrobacteraceae; genus Bradyrhizobium; species Bradyrhizobium sp. Kon58. The sequence goes on along the minus strand of NZ_JBVVOT010000049.1, from coordinate 20,782 downwards.
AGATCACCGAATCCGTGCTGCTCCAGAACAGCGAGGCGACGCTGGCCACGCTGCATGACCTCCGCGCCATGGGCGTACGCATCTCGCTCGACGATTTCGGCACCGGCTATTCATCGCTGAGTTATCTGCGCAGCTTCCCCTTCGACAAGATCAAGATCGACCGCTCCTTCGTGTCGGAACTCGCGACGCGTGAGGATTCCATGGCGATCATCCGCGCCGTGACCGGGCTGGGCCGGAGCCTCGGCATCGTCACCACGGCAGAGGGGGTCGAGAACGACGCGCAGCTCGAGCTGCTCCGGCGGGAAGGCTGCACCCAGGCGCAGGGCTATCTGTTCAGCAAGCCGCGGCCTGCTTCCGATGTCGCGATCATGCTGGACCGACCGCCGTTGCGCGCGACCGCCTGAGGTCAGCCGCGGCGCAGTGCGAAATGCGCGCCGCAGAACGCCATCACGGCACCGAGGCCCAGCGCGGCAATCCCCGCCAGCACGCCCGAGACCGTCGGCACCGGGCTCGGCGCCGAGGCCACCTGGCCCGCGCCCGCAAGCAGCAGCACGCCGACCGCGATCAGGAATTGCCGCATCCGTTGCGGGATCTGGCCCGAGACGGCGCTCTGCATCAATGTTGCCGTGAAATAACCGCCGGAGAAGCCGACGGAGGCGATCAGCCACCAGGCGATCGCCGCGCCCGCCGGTATGAACTCGTGCGTGTCCGAGTGCCAAAGGCCGCCGAGGTCGAGCCCGTAGCGCGCGCCCAGCATGTGCACGGCGAGCGCGAGCAGCACGCCGGAGATCACGGCGGCGCCGAGAATCAGGCGGCGCGGAAAAAAAATCGTCTCAGCCATGTCCCGCTTGTAGGATGGGGCAGGGCGCTCGCGCAAGCGGATCGCAGATGGGATCGCCCGGATTGGATTGATCGTGAAGATGCAGGATTCGGGAGCCGAGGCGGCTGCGGGTGCGAGCTACGCCTACAAGGCGTCGCTGATCGGCTCGGCGCATCGCTTCGAGCTGACGGAGGAGGGGCTGTCCTGGCACATCGGCGGCCGTTCGGCCCTATGGCGTTATGACGAGATCAGTGCAATCCGGCTGTCGTTCCGCCCGGTGTCGATGCAGCAGCACCGCTTTCGCGCCGATGTCAGCCACACCGGCGGCGGCCGCATTGCGATCCTGTCGACGAGCTGGCAGACCGCGGCCCTGATGGCGCCGCAGGACAATGGTTTTCGCAATTTCATCGTCGCGTTGCACGCGCGCATGGCGCAGGCCGGCAGCCGCGCCGAGTTGACCGCGGGCCTCGGCCGCAGGACCTACGCGGTGGTGTTGGCTTTCCTCGCGGTGCTTGCAGTGGCGATGATGGGGCTCCTGATCCGTGCGCTTGCGATCGGCGAATTCGCCGGCGCGCTGTTCATCATCGGCTTTGCCGCGCTGTTCGCCTGGCAGATCGGCGGGTTCGTCCGGCGTAACCAGCCGCGGAGCTACAGCTTCGATCGCGTGCCGAGCGCCTTGCTGCCCTAAATGGCCTTGCTGCCTTGGACGGCGCGTTACTCCGTCGAGTCGAAATCCTCTTCCTTGGTGCCGAGCAGCGATGCGATCGTGCGCAGGCCGGAATCGAGCTGCTCGAACGAAGGCGGGGCGAGCGCGAGCCGCACCGCGTTCGGTGCATGGCCATGGGCGATCGCGAAGGTCGAGGACGGTGTCAGCGCGATGCCGCGCCGGGCTGCTGCGGCGACGAAGGTCTGCGAGCGCCAGTGTGCCGGCAGCATGAGCCAGAGGTGATAGGAGCGTGGATCGGCGGAGAGCTGGTAGCCGGCGAGCAGCCTTGCCGCGGCCTGCTGGCGGCGCGCGGCGTCGACGCGTTTCAGCCGCGTCAGCTCGGCGACGGTGCCGTCTGCCATCAGCCGCTGCCCGGACGCCAGCGCATGGCCGGACGCGATCCAGCCGCCGGTGCGGACCGCGCTCATCACGCTCTCACGCAATCGCGGCGGCGCGACCAGGATGCCGAGCGCGAGGCCCGGCGCGACCTTCTTGGACAGGCTGTCGATCACGATGCAGCGGTCGGGGTCGAGCGCGGCCAGCGGCGTGTCGTCGGCCAGGAAGCCGTAGACGGCGTCCTCGATGATGGTGAGATCGAGTTTCTCGGCGACGCGCATGATGTCGGCGCGCCGTGTCGCGTTCATGGTGACGCCGAGCGGGTTCTGGATGATGGGCTGGAGATACAGCGCCGACAGATGCGCTTCGCGATGGGCCTTCTGGATGGCGTCGGGGCGCGCGCCAAATTCGTCGATCGGAATCGGGACCAGCGTCACGCCGAGCCGCGCGGCGATGCTCTTGACGTAAGGATAGGTCAGCGCCTCGACGCCGCAGCGGCCGCCGGTGGGAACGAGGGCTGCGAGGGCGGCCGCGAGCGACTGCTTGCCGTTGGCGGTGAAGACGATCTGCTCGGCCTGCGGCGCGAAATCCTTGCGTGCGAGATAGGCGGCGGCTGCATTGCGCGCGCTCTTGGTGCCGGTGCTGGTGGAGACGCGCAGCGCGGATTCGAGCGCGTCGACGCGCTCGAGGCCCGCAAGGCTCTTGGCGATCATCGCCCATTGCTGCGGCAGCAGCGGGTAATTGACCTCGAAATCGATCCGCGCGTCGCGCGGCTCGCTCAGCGCCTCGACCTCGCGCCTGATGGCGCCGGAGATGAAGGTGCCGCGGCCGACCTCGCCGACGACGAGGCCGCGGCGGAGCAACTCCGTATAAACCCGGCTCGCGGTCGAGACCGCAATGCCACGGTCATAGGCAAAATTGCGCTGCGGCGGCAGCCGGTCGCCGGGCCTTAACGTGCCGTTAGAGATATCGAGAGCAATGGCATCGGCAAGCTTCACGTATTCGAACTTGGACATTATTGCACCGAGATCAATGTTTCACTTGCTCCGAGCAGTGTACTGGAGCATTTAAGTTCCATCAAGCTTCACGATTGAGCCGAGGAGAGCGAGAGCAATCCGACGCAAATGAGGTGCAGGCGCTCGGGCGCTTGTGCCAACGGCATCCGCTTCGCCGCGTGGACAACAGGCCGGAGAAGGACAATGACCACGATCTCGCAGACCGCCGGGCGGAGTTTACGCTCATCCTCGTCGGACGGATTTTTCCGCAAGCTGGCCAACGGCGCCTATGCGCTGTTCGACCGCCTGGAGCAACGCTCCGCCGTCAAGACGCTGAACGACCTCGATGACCGCGCCTTGCGCGACATCGGCATCACGCGCAGCCAGATCGAGGACGCGGTCTACGGTCAGGCCAAAGCAGAGCTGACGCGGTTTCTGTAAGCGCTTCGCTCTTGTCCCGGACGCGCTGCGTCCGGGACACCAGACTGAGTTTTCAGGTGCACCTGCTTCGACATCGTCATTGCGAGCGCGGCGAAGCAATCCAGAATCCCTCCGCGGAAAGACTCTGGATTGCTTCCGCCTTCGCTAAAGCTTCGGCGGACAAGTCGCTGCGCTCGCAATGACGGCGTTTGTGGGTAGCACTGTCGCTCCTTTAGCTCGCGCTTTCATTGCAGACACACCTTCGCCTTCTCGCGGCTTGTTTTGCCCGAGCTTTGCTTCACCGCCTTGCCCTCAGTTGAAAGAGGGCGCAGGGAAGACCGGGCGCCGGCTGGCACCCGCAGTCCACTGTGCGAAGTTGCAGTAAGAAATTTGCACAGCGGCATACAGGTGAAGCCAAAACGTCCGGCCTTCCCTGCGCAGCGGTTTTACGGCTTATGCCGTGCTCTCCCCGGGGAGCGATGCACTATTGCCCCCGTCGCCTTGCGGATGGCTGATGCGCGAACCCGGTCGGGCCGCCACATCACCACAAGACTTGACGCACAGACCCCGGGCGTCAGGACGACACGGTTTTGCCGTACGCTGATCACATCGGTCGTATGCGCGACGCCTTCGCTCACGGTTGCCCGCCCTGCGAAACCATTCGCGCCGGTGTGACTAGCGTCCGCCGCTGTCCGGCCCGCGTTCGTGACGATCGCGATACGCCCCTCTTCCTTGGGCCGGGTTACCGCGACAGATACGCCGTTTCCGAATTTCGGTAAAGTGGAATATTTTCAGCGGCGGGCGTTGACCTGCAGTTTGGGTATTTTGCCCGACGGCTACGCAAGGGCTTGTAGCCCGGATGAGCGAAGCGATATCCGGGAATCGTGATACGAGCTGTCCCGGGTATCGCTTCGCTCACCCGGGCTACGACCTGGCTGCTTGCAATGCTGAGTTTCGCCGCAACCCTCAGTGCCTGACCACCAGCACCGAGCATTTTGCGTAGCGCACGACATGGCCGGCATTGGAGCCGAGGAAATAGGTGCGCATCGCCGGCCGGTGCGAGGTCATCACGATCAGCTCGGCCTTCATGTGCACGGCTTCCTCCAGGATCTCGTGGTAGATGCCGCCCTGGCGCACCACGCTGGAGATGCGGGATGGCTCGATGCCGGACTCGCGTGCGACGATGGCGAGGGCTTCTTCCGAGGTCTGGCGCTGCTGTTCGTCGAAATCGGCCGGCACGTATTCGGCCAGCATCACCGGCGTCATCGGCAGCACGTTGAGCAGGCGCACCACGCCGCTCCAGGTCTGTGACAGCGTTGCCGCGGTCGCGATCGCCGGCTTGGCCAGGTCGGTGTCGGCGAGGTCGATGGGCACGAGGATGGACTTGAACATCTGCGCCTCCAAATCTTCCAGTCAGGACGTCTTGCCGGCACGTCGCGCGATCAACCCGATCGAAGCAGCCTTAGCTTCGAAGCAGCCTTAACTTCGAAGCAACCTCGGACTGACGAACTGCACCAGCTTGCCGCGGCGGTAAGCCACGTCGCCCCAATCCTTGACGTCAAAGTCGAAGATCGCAAGCCCCGACGTGGGCAGATTGTCGGCGAGCGCCTTGGCGCCGGCCGGATCGCCGCTGCCCATCAGCATCAAGGCGACCTCATGCATGCCCGGATTGTGGCCGACCAGCAGCAACTGCTTTGGGTCGGCCGGGACGGTTGCAGTGCGAATGGATTCCAGGATCTGGGCGGGATCGGCGCCGTAGAGTTCCGGCAGGACCTCCACCTGCGGCGCGGCGACGCGGTCCTTCATGGTCTCCCAGGCGATGTCCCAGGTCTGCCGGGCCCGGACCGCATGCGACACCAGCACGGCCTCGGGAAAGGGGGGATGGGAGGCCATCCAGTCGCCGATCTCGGCGGCATCCTTGTGGCCGCGGTCGTCGAGCCGGCGGTCCTGGTCGCGGCCGCTCGGCGCGTCGGTCTCGGTCTTGGCGTGACGCAGCAGCAGCAAACGGCGCATGGCATTCTCGAATCGTTACACGACCAGGATAATCTACAGGCGCTGGTCGAGGACAAGGTGACAAGCGGCCGCTCAGTCCTTTAAGAAACGACATGAGCGAGACTTTCACAAGCGTGTCCCAGGAAGAAGCCGGCTTTCGCGACCGGGCGCGGCTGTCGTTCGACCTCGATGCGGACATTTGCGTCATCGGGGCCGGGCTTGCCGGACTGTCCATCGCGCTCGAAGCGGCCCGGCTGGGGGCCAGCGTCGCGGTGCTCGAGGGCCGCCACATCGGCTGGAACGCTTCCGGCAATCAACTCGGCACCGTCATGCCGGGCTTCGCGCTGCCGCTCGCCGAGCTGATCGAGCGCATCGGCTTCGAGGACGCGCGGGAATTGTGGACGCTGTCGAAAGCGGGCGCCGAGTTCGTCCGGGCCAATGCCACGGAAGAGAACATGCCCGGGATCGGCCCGACCGACGGCGTGCTCGAGGTCTCCAACGTCGATGCCGGCGACCGGCTGATCAGCCGCTTGCAGATGCTGAACGAGGATTTCGACACCGAGGCCGAGGGCTGGCAGGTCGATCGCGTCCGCGAAGTGCTCAAGACCGATCACTACTTTCATGGCGTGTATTATCCGAAGGCGTTCCAGGTCGACGGCCGCAAATATGTGCATGGCCTCGCGGCGCTGGCGCGGCGGGCGGGAGCGCGCATCTTCGAGGATACGCCGGTCGTCAGCATCGATCATTCCGGCATCCGCAAGCGGATCGTCACACCCTCGGCGCGGCTGCGCGCCACCCATATCGTGCTCGCCGGCAACATCCATCTCGGCGCGCCGTTGCGGCGCCTGTCGGAAACGCTGCTGCCGGTCTGGCGCTATGCCGGCATCACCGCGCCGCTCGGCGAGCGCGTGCACGAGATCATCGCCTTCAAGGGATCGGTGATGGATTCCGACGGCGTCGATCATTTCCGGATCGTCGACGGCGACCGCCTGATGTGGGAGAGCCCGGAGACCACCTGGGCGGCGCGCCCGCAACGCTTTGCGGGCGCCGTCAGGCGGCGGATCCGGTCGATCTTTCCCCAACTCGGCAATGTCGAGATCACCGAGACCTTCGGCGGCGCCACCGGCCAGACCGTGCATGGCATGCCGCAGATCGGCCAGTTGCGCAAAGGCCTGTGGGTGGCCAGCGGGTTCGGCCGCCAGGGCATGAACACCTCGGCCATGGCCGGGCAGCTGATCGCGCGCAGCATCCTGTGGGGCGACGAGCGCTGGAAGCTGTTCTCACCGTTCGAGCTGGTCTGGGCGGGGGGAACGACGGGGCGGGTTGCCGGCCAACTGGTCGGAATCTGGGGCAGGGCGAGTTCCGCTGCCGCAGGCTCGCTTGCCCGCTATCGGGAGCGCGCCAGGGTCAAGGACCGGGAACGCGAGACACGCCTCGCCGAAGCCAACCGGGCCGCCGGCACCGGCCCGCGCCGGCCGGCGCCCGAGATTCGGCCCCGGCCGGCCCCACCGCCGAAGCCTGTGGCAGAAGCCGTGGAACCGGTCCCGCAGGACGAGAGCGCCTCGCGATAAGGTGAGAAAAACTCGGCCCGGAAGTGTAACGTCGCCGGTTAGAGCCCGTATCTCAGGGCGTAGACGCTCCCGCATGGAGAATGAGATGTTTGACCGCCGCATCCTGTTGACGACCGTCGCCGGCCTGTTCGGCCTTGCGGCCTTCCGCTGGCTCAGAGCATCGCCCGCGGAGGCTGGAGAGAAAGCCGCGCAAAAATTCGAGATCGAGAAGACGGACGCCGAATGGCGTGCCCAGCTCACGCCGCAGCAATATGAGATCCTGCGCAAGGAAGGCACCGAGCGGCCGGGCTCCAGCCCGCTGCTCAAGGAGCACCGCAAGGGCGTCTTCGCCTGCGCCGGCTGCGACCTGCCGCTGTTCGCCTCCGACACCAAATTCGAGAGCGGCACGGGCTGGCCGAGCTTCTACCAGCCGATCGAGGGCAATGTCGGCAAGACCGAGGATCGCACCTTTGGCATGCTCCGCACCGAGGTGCATTGTCGGCGCTGCGGCGGCCATCTCGGGCACGTCTTCGACGACGGTCCGAAGCCGACCGGATTGCGCTACTGCATCGACGGTTTCGGGCTGGTCTTCCACCCCGCGGCGGCGTCGGCAACCTAGGTTTCGTCCGGCAATTGTTGCCGGTCCCGGCAATTGTGCCCCGGTCGTCAGACCGGGGCTTTTTCATTAAGTCATTGATATCGTGAGAGTACCCGCATTGGCATAGCCCTTGCGACAGTCTCCTCCGACTGCGGCCATGGTCGACCGGCCGCCGAGATCGGATCTGGAGACAAAGTTATGGGTATCTTCGATGCAATGAACACCTCGGTGGGTGGCCTGCAGGCGCAGTCCTACGCGCTGCAGAACATTTCCGGCAACATCGCGAACTCATCCACCACCGCGTACAAGGGCATCGGCACCAGCTTCGTCGATCTCATTCCCGACTCGTCGGTCCCGAGCAAGCAGGTCGCGGGCGGCGTGACGGCCAACGCCAAGGCCACCATCACCACGCAGGGCACAATCTCGGGCTCCAGCGTCGCCACCAACATGGCGATCACGGGTGACGGCTTCTTCTCGATCCAGAAGGCCACGGGCGTCGTCGACAACGCGCCGGTGTTCAGCGGCGTCACTTATTACACGCGGCGTGGCGACTTCCAGCTCAATGCCAACGGCAATCTGGTCAACGGCGCCGGCTACTATTTGATGGGTGTCACGGTCGACCCGAAGACCGGCAACCCGCAAGGCAACGTCGCGACAGTCCTGAAATTCCAGAACAACTTCATCCCGGCGCAGGCGACCACATCGATCCAGTACGCGGCCAACCTGCCGACCCAGCCGAACACCGTGGCGAGCACGACGGCGGCGACCAAGACGCTGCTGGCGGCCGGCGGACTGAACCCGTCGGACTTTGCGGCCAACCCGCTGCCGGTCGGCACGCCGCCTCCACCGTATGCAAACGCCACAACGTCCGGCGCTGCCGCAACCGGCAATATTCGCTCGCCGTACTCGTCGACCACTACGACCGGCACAACGGCGCTCCAGAATAACTCTGCAGCGGTGGCATCGACCACAACTTCGCTCGACAACGCCCTGGGTACGCATCTCGCCTCCACCACCCTCACCGCGCTCAGCGGCCAGGTGCTGACCATCAACGGCAACACGATCACGTTCAACGGCGGCACCACTGTCGTGACGGCCGGCAGCAACACCACGATCGGTCTCGGCGCGGGCACGACGGCCACGGTGGCCAGCATCATCTCCGCCATCCAGTTGGCCGGCGGCGCCGGCGTTACCGCATCGCTCAACCCCAGCGGCAACATCGTGATCTCCAGCGGCACCAGCACCGACGTACCGGTTGGTAGCGGCCAGGCGGCCACGGCGCTCGGCATCAGCAGCGTAACGCGCGGCGGCAACGTGCTGTCCTCCCCAGCGATCTCGGGCGCCACGGTGCTGAGCGGCGCGGCGGCGGCCGGCGGCGCCGAGGTGATCACATCGGGCTTCTCCGCCGGCGACGTCATCACGGTCAATGGTCAGCCGCTGACCTTCATGGCCGCCGGCGCGTCAGGCCCGAACCAAATCAACGTCACCGACAACATCACGATGCTGCTCGGCAAGATCGACGCGCTCTCCGGTGCAACGGGGTCGTCGGTCAGCAGTGGCGGCGTGATCACGCTGAACACCGGCACATCTTCCAACCTGTCGGTGGCGAGCTCCAACAGCGCGGCCTTCGCCGCGCTCGGCTTCACCTCGACCATCACCAAGAATCGTGACGGTGGTGGCGTTGCCGGTACCGGCGGCGTGATCGGCAATGACATCGCCACCTTCACCAAGGAATCGATCAGCGGTGGCGCGGTGACCGCCTACAACGCGGCCGGCACGCCGGTGAACCTGCAATTGCGCTGGGCCAAGACCGACAGCGCCTCGCTGGGCGCGGGCCATGCCGATAGCTGGAACATGTTCTACCAGACCGACCCGAATGCGACCGGCACGACCGTCGGCTGGGTCAATACCGGCCAGGCCTTCACCTTTGCCGCCGACGGCTCGCTGACCTCGCCGAGCGGCTCGGGGATCACCATCAACAATGTCAGCGTCAGCGGCCAATCGCTGGGCTCGGTCTCTTTCAACATCTCCTCGGGCGGACTGACGCAATATGCCAGCACCAGCGGCGCGGTCACCATCAACACCATCACCCAGAACGGCTATGCCGCCGGTCAGCTTCGCTCGGTCGCCGTCAACAACAACGGCCTCGTGGTCGGGACTTTCTCCAACGGCCAGAACCTCGACCTCGCACAGGTCTCGTTGTCGCACTTCAACGGCACCAACTACCTGAAGGCGCAGGACGGCGGCGCTTACTCAGCGACCGAACAGTCGGGCGCCGCTATCGATGGCGCTTCCGGTTCGATCAGCGGCTCGTCGCTGGAAGGCTCGAACACCGACATCGCCGACGAATTCACCAAGCTGATCGTGACCCAGCAGGCCTATTCGGCCAACACCAAGGTGATCACGACGGCGAATACGATGGTGCAGGACCTCTTGAACGTGTTGCGCTGATTGGGGCGTGACGTAACCAAAGGCGGCAAGTCAACATGGGTTTGAGTTCAGCCCTCGCCAGTGCGATTAGCGGTCTGCGTGCCAATCAGGCTGCGCTCTCGATCGTTTCCTCGAACGTCGCCAACTCGCAGACGCCGGGTTACGTCGTCCAGACGCCGAACCAGATCGAGGTCACCACCGGCGACTTCGGCTCGACGGTGACGACGACCGGCGTCAGCCGCGAGCTCGACACCTATGTGCAGAAGCAGCTGCGCACCGAGACCGGCGGCGGCGGCTACGCCGACCAGATGGCCAACATTCTGAAGCAGCTTCAGAATGTCTATGGCACGCCCGGCAACAGCGGTACGCTCGAAACCGCGCTGAACAGTTTCACCACGGCGCTGCAGGCGTTGTCGACCAACGCGGGCTCGTCGTCGGCGCAAACGGTTGCGCTCGGCGCCGCGCAGACGCTGGCGCAGCAGCTCAACCTCACCACCAAGGGCATCCAGTCGCTGCGCTCCAACGTCGAGCAGGATCTCAGCACCTCGGCGCAGCAGGCCAACGCGGCGATGCAGCAGGTCGCCGACATCAACGGAAGGCTGCAGGGCCTGTCGGAACACGACCCCTCGGCTGCGACACTGATGGACCAGCGCGACCAGGCCATCAACACGCTGTCGAAATATGTCGACGTCCACGTCACCACCGACGGGTCCAATCAGGCCAACATCTACACCACCACCGGTATCCAGCTGGTCGGCGCCGGGCTGGCCTCGCAATTCACCTTTGCGTCCGCCGGTGCGCTGTCGGCGACTTCGCTCTACAACATCGATCCGGCCAAATCCGGCGTCGGCGCGTTCAACATCAAGCTCCCGAACGGATCCTCGGTCGACGTCATCGCCAACAACGTGGTGTCTTCGGGCCAGATCGCGGCCGATCTGAAGCTGCGCGACCAGACGCTGGTGCAGGCGCAGAACCAGATCGACCAGTTCGCCGCAACGATGTCGAGCGCGTTGTCGGACAAGACCACGGCCGGCAGCACGGTCATCGGCCCGCCCGCCGGCTTCGATCTCGACCTTGCCGGGGCAGCGCCGGGCAACAGCGTCAACTTCAGCTACACCGACACGACCACCAACACGAAGCGACAGGTCACGCTGGTCAACGTGACCGATCCGGCGGCGCTGCCGCTGCAGAACCCCACCAACGCCAATCCGATGCAGATCGGGGTGAACTTCTCCGGCGGCATGAGCGCGATCGCCTCGGCGCTCAACACCGCACTTTCCGGCTCGCATCTCTCGTTCGCCGCCGCCCCGTCGCCGGCGACGGCCACCACATTGCGGGTGACCGACGACAACAGCGGCCTCGCCAAGGTCAATTCGGCCTCGATCACCAAGACGATCTCGTCGCTGACCTCGGGCAATCCGCAACTGCCGCTGTTCACCGATGGTGGCCAGGCGCTCTACACCGGCGCGATCACGGCATCGGGTTCGCAGATGACCGGCCTTGCCGGGCGCATCGCCGTGAACACGCAGCTCACCACCGACCCGACCAGGCTGTCGATCTACAACACCTCGCCGGTGACGCCCACCGGCGACACCACGCGCTCGGACTATCTCTATTCGCAGCTCACCTCGGCGGTGTTCTCCTATTCGCCGCAATCCGGTCTGGGCTCGGCGAGCCAGCCGTTTACCGGCAGCGTCTCGAACTACCTCCAGCAGTTCCTGAGCGTTCAGGGCAATGCCGCGACCCAGGCAACCCAGCTCCAGCAGGGCCAGAGCGTCGTAGTCTCGACGCTGCAGGCCAAGTTCAACTCGACCTCCAGCGTCAACCTGGACTCGGAGATGTCGAACCTGATCCAGCTCCAGAATGCCTATGCCGCCAACGCTCATGTCATGTCGGTGGTGCAGAGCATGATGAATACGCTGCTCCAGGCTCAAGTGTAACAAGTAACAGGGCTCTGAAACATGTCGATCAGCAGCATCAACTACTCCTCGTCGGTTCTCGGCTCGCAGATCCGCAACATCAACCAGCAGCTCACCGACCTGTCGACGCAGCTCTCGACCGGCAAGCTGTCGCAGAACTATTCCGGGATGGGCACCAACGAGGGCTTTGCGATCGCCGGGCGCGCGCAGCTCTCCAACATCGCCGCCTATACCGACACGATGACCAACGTCAACGTCAGCATCAATCTCGCCAATACCGCCCTGCAGGCGCTGACTACGATCCGCAACACGGTGCAGACGGGCTCGGCCAACACCGCGCAGGATCTCAACGTCAACGGCCAGACGGTGGCGCAGAACACCGCAGCCGCGCAATTCGGCTCGATGGTCGGCGTTCTCAACACGCAATCCGGCAATCGCTATCTGTTCTCCGGAACCGCCTTCAACACGCCGTCCGTCGCGAATGCCGGCGACATCATCAACGGCACCACGACGCAGGCGGGCTTCAAGACCGTCATGGCGGAGCGCCAGGCCGCCGACCTCGGTGCCAACGGCATGGGCCGGCTGGTGCTGGCGACGCCACAGCCGACGCCGGGCTCGGTGATGGTCTCGGAGGACGCGGCCGCATCGCCATTCGGCCTGAAGATCGCCGCAGTCTCCTCGACGCTGACCGGCGCGACGGTCACCGGCCCGAGCGGCTCGCCGGTGTCGTTCTCGGTCGACCTCAACGGCGTCAATCCGAAAAATGGCGACAAGCTCAGCGTGCAGTTCACGCTGCCCGATGGCTCGACCGAGCAGATCGACCTGACGGCGTCCAGCGCGACACCGACGCCCGTCGGCAGCTTTGCGATCGATGCAAGCGTCCCGGTCAACCCGAACAACACGGCGACGAACCTCAACACCGCGCTGAACACCGCGATCAAGAAGCTTGCCGGCACCTCGCTGGTGGCGGCGTCCGCTGTCACCGCCGGTGACAATTTCTTCAACACGGCGGGATCCGCCACCGCGAATGTGGCGGCCACCGGCAATCTGCGCTCCTATACCTCGACGACCGGGACGGGCTCGGTCGCGTTGCAGGACAGCGCATTGGCGATTGCGTCTACGACCACGTCGCTCGATTCTTCGGCGACACCCCATCTCAACGGGACCATTCTCACCGCGCTCGCCAACTCTCCGACCGGTACCACCCTGACCATCACCGGCGCGAGCGGCGCCCACACGATCACCTTCGACCCTACCGTCACCACTGTCACGACGGCTAACGGCAATACCACGATCGGATTGGCTTCGGGCAGCGCCGCGAAGGTGTCTGATATCTTGAATGCAATCGCGACGGCCGCCGGCATCCCCGCCGCCAACGTGACTCTGAGCGCCGGCGGCAATATCCAGATCGCGACCGGCACCGGCACGGACGTGGCGGTCACCGGCGGCGCGGCGGCCACGGCGCTCGGTCTCAGCAACGTGACGCGCGGCAGCGTGGCGTCGACGCCTCAGATCACCGGTTCAACTGTGCTGAGCGGCACTGCGACCACGGGCGGCCCGGAAGTCCTCTCAGCGGCGTTCCAGGCGCCCGATACGATCACGGTGAACGGTCAGACGCTGACTTTTGTCGCCTCGGGTGCCGTCGGCCCAAACCAGATCAACATTACCGACAACATCACAACTCTCCTTGGCAAGATCGATCAGATCACCGGCACCACGAAGCCGTCGACCATCCATGGCGGCGTGATCACGATCAACACGGACGATCCCGGGAGCCTCAACATCACGAGTTCGAACAGCACGGCGTTTGCGGCGCTCGGCTTCACGACCTCCCCGGTCACGGCGGCAAAGGCTCCGCTGCGCGTCGGCTCTTCGCCCCTCGGCTCGGCGACGACGCTGGTGAACGGCTCGGCCACCACCGTGCAATGGTACCTGGGCAATGACGGCCCCGGCTCGCCCCGCTCCACCGCGATGGCCCGGGTCGACGATTCCGTCACGGTGCAGTATGGCGCGCAGGCGAACGAGGACGCGATCCGCAAGGAGCTGCAGGCGGTCGCCGTGTTCGGGACGTTCTCGACCTCGCCGACCGGGCAGTATGCGGGCGGGCAGGTCGCCGCGCTGAGCCTGCGGGTGACGCAGGCCCTCACGAAGCAGCCCGGGCAGCAGCGCATCGAGGACATCCAGACCGACATCGCGATGGCCCAGAACACCATGAAGGACGCGGGTACGCGCCAGACCCAGGCCAAGGCGCAGCTCCAGACCATCATCGACCAGGCGGAATCGGCGCCGCCGGACCAGGTCGCGAGCGAGATCCTGTCGCTCCAGAACGCGCTCCAGGCGTCCTACCAGGTGACCTCGAACCTCGCGCAGCTCTCGCTCGTCAAGTTCCTGTAAGCGGGCGTTAAGGCGCCGTTAACCATGCCTCTTTACCTCTTGGTGAGGATTGCAGCGGGGCGGAGCTGACGATGTCGGAGAAGATGAAACTGGTGGTGGCCACGCCATGTTTCGGCGGGCAGGTGACGAGCATCTATGCGAGCTCGATCTTCGCGCTCCAGCGCGCCGTGCACGGCATGGCCAATCTCGAGCTCAAGGTGCTGCTGCGCGACGGCGATGCGTTAATCACGCGCGCGCGGGCCAATCTGGCCGCGATGTTCCTGGACGATCCCGAAGCGACGCATTTCCTGTTCATCGATGCCGACATCGGCTTCAAGCCGGAGCAGGTGTTCCGGCTGATCGAGTGCGGCGCGGACGTCGTCGCCGGCTGCTATCCGATCAAGCGGATCAACTGGGACAAGGCCGCGCGGGCGATCCAGTCCGGCCGCGCCGACGTGCCGGCCGCATCGCTCGACTACGTGCTCGAGATCGAGGACCCCGACCGCATCGTGGTGGTGAACGGATTCACCCGTGTGCGCTACGCCGGCACCGGCTTCCTGATGATCCGGCGCTCCGTGCTCGAGGCGATGTGCCGCCATCCGGACTACGCGGCCTTGCAATTCTTCCGCGAGCATTCGCACGATACGCTGGCGGCGAGCCAGAACCGGTTTGCCTTGTTCGAATGCATGATCGACCCGGCGACCGGCACCTATCTGTCCGAGGATTTCGCGTTCTGCAAGCGCTGGACCGACATCGGCGGCGAGATCTGGGCCGACATCGAAAGCTCGCTCGATCACGTCGGACCGTCGGTGTTCCACGGCGACATTACCTCGCAATTCGCACCGGCGCCCGCGGCGGCGGCCGATGCGGCGTGAGCCTTTCGGGATGAGCGCCGGCGCATCCCCTCTCTCAGCCAGCGAACGCGCGTCCGACGGCGGTTCGCGCTATCGCCTGCGCGATCTCTTCACACCGCTGGATACGCTGCTCGCCTCCGGCGGAGATCCGCGGCTGGCGCTCGATCCGAACGACCGTGTCAACGCCTACGGCTGCGCGGCTTCGCCGGAGCCGGAGCTCTGGAATTTCGCTTCCGCGACCGCGTCGACGATCTCGCAGATGGCCTATGACCGTGCCGCGTTGGCGCGCGAAGAGCTGATGCACAAGTGCCTGTTCGACGAGGTCGAAATCGCCTTCGACGCCCGTTGCGAGGACATGCGCAAGGAGCTGCGCGGCCACCTTGCGCTCTCGTCGCGCATCGACGTCGTGTTCTCGCCGTCCGGCACGGACTCCCAGCTTCACGCTCTGGTCGTGGCGCGCGCTGTGCTCGGCGCGGCGCCGGTGACGATCGTGGTCGGCGCCGACCAGACCGGAAGCGGAACGCCGCATACTGCACGTGGCCACCATTTCAGCACGATGACCGCAGGCGGCATGGCCGTGCGCAAGGACGGCGCAGTGACGGGGCTCGCCGGCGACAGCATTGCTGTGCCGCTGATCGACATGGCGGCCGGCATTGCGATGCGCACCGATGCCGATGCCGCGGTGCTGCGGGCGGTCGAGACCAGCCTCGCGCAAGGCCGCCGCGTTTTGTTGCAGATCATGGATTCGTCAAAACTCGGTTGGCGCGCCCCAAGCGAGGCCTGTCTCGACGAGATTGCGCGGCGCTGGCCGCGCAAGGTTCAAATCGTCGTCGATGCCTGTCAGGCGCGGCTCGGCCGCCGGCGGCTGCGCGCCTATCTCGACCGCGGTTATATGGTGCTGATCACCGGCTCGAAATTCTTCGGTGGACCCGCTTTCAGCGGTGCGCTGCTGCTGCCGAAAGGCCTGTCGCGGTCGATCGACCGGATGGGCGCGATCGCGCCGGGCATCTTCGATTATGCCGGCCGCTGCGATTGGCCGGTGGCATGGACGACGCTACGCTCGCGCTTCGAGCGCCGGCCGAATTTCGGTCAATGGCTGCGTTGGGAGGCCGCGCTGGCCGAGATCGGCAGCTACTACGCCGTGCCCGGGGCTTTCCGCGCCAGGATGCTGGCCGAGCTTGCAGCCGGCATCGACAGCATGATCGCGTTGTCGCCGTCGCTTCGCGCCGTTCCCAGCGCGATCGAGAAGTCAGGCGCGGACGACGAGGAATTCGCACAAGCCACGATCTTTCCGTTCACGCTGCTGCGCGGCGGCAAGCCGGTCTCGATCGCCGAGACCAGCGCAGTGCATCGGGCGCTGGCGCGCGACATGGCCGAGGAGATCAGCGGCAGCGCGGCGGACCGGCAAGTGGCCGCCCAGCGCTGTCTCGTCGGCCAGCCGGTCCGACTGGAGCGGCAGGACGGCGCGCCGCAGGCCGTGTTGCGCCTCTGCGTCGGCGCACGATTGGTGACCGAGGCGTGGTCGCCGGATACAATGCAGGCGCAACGCAATGTGCAGCAGGTTCTCGATCGCATCGCCCATGTGCTGGTGAAGATCGAGCTGCTGCTTGACCGTGGCGCAGTTGCGGCCGTGCCGGCAAAGTCCGCGTTCGAGGTGTGAGATGCAACATCCAGTTTCCGCGACGAGCGGTGTGACCGCGCCGAACCATGCCGACCGCATCGGCTTTGCGCAGTTGACGCGCCGCGCCTTTGAGGGCGGCGACCTGCATCCATTGCGCGAGCGGCTGCTGGCGCGGATCGAGGAGGGGACGGCCGAAGCCGGCGAAGGCCTCGATCTCTCGCTGATTGCCCAGCTTCTCGGCGAGAAGGAGGCCGGGCTGGTGATCCAGACCGAGGTGCTCTCCTTCCACCAATTGTTTCGGACGCCTTGCGCTGCTGCAAAACCCCGGCTGCGCGTGCTCGCGCTCGCCGCCGATATCGACATGGGCGGCAACACGCCGATCGACTTCCTGCTCGAAGATTCCGATATCGAGCTGTTGACGCTCTACGTGGTCAAGGGCATCGGCCTGCCGGAGACTCTGCCCGAGCACGACGTCGCCATCGTGATCGCGTCCGATTCCGAGGAGTGCCGGGAGGCGCTCGCGCTGATCGAGAAGGCCGCGCCGCACTGGCCGAGGCCGCTGCTCAATCGCCCCGATCTCATCGGCAATCTCGATCGCGACAAGCTGTATCGTCTGCTGGCGGGCGTGCCCGGTCTCGACATTCCCGTGACCGCCCCCACGACGCGCGCGCAATTGTCGGAGCTTTCGCAAGGCAAGATCGTTTGTGAGGAGATCACGGGCGAACTGCGCTTTCCGATGATCGTGCGGCCGCGCGGCACACATGCCGGCGTCGGACTTGCCAAGCTCGACGACGCGGTGGCGCTCGCGGCTTATCTTGCCGAGCGGCAAGAGCAGGACTTCTTCGTCGCGCGCTTCGTCGACTATGCGAGTTCCGACGGACTCTACCGCAAATATCGTCTCGCCATGGTCGACGGCAAACCCTATGCCTGTCACATGGCGATCGCCGATCGCTGGGACATCTGGTATCTCAACGCCTTCATGGCGTTCAGCGAGGAGAAGCGGGCCGAGGAAGCCGTCTTCATGCTCGACTTCGACCATGCGTTCGCGGCGCGCCACAAAATCGCGCTGGACGAAATGAGCAAGCGCGTCGGTCTCGATTACTTCATCGTCGATTGCGCCGAGAACCAGAACCGCGAGCTGCTGGTCTTCGAAGCGGACAACACCGCCGTCGTGCACAACATGGATCCGCCGGCCGTGTTTCCGTACAAGCCGCCGCAGATGCGCAAGATCTTCGCGGCATTCACGACGATGCTGTCACGACACGCAAGAGCGGACGAGGAGAGTGCAGCATGAACGAGATCATCCGCAACGCGCAAAGCTCCGTCACGCACACTTCGCTCGATCCGCAGGACTGGAGCGAATTTCGCGCGCTCGCCCATCGCATGCTTGACGAGACGATCGATAGCATCGCCAACATTCGCGCGCGTCCGGTGTGGCAGCCGATCCCCGACGGCGTCCGCGCGGCATTCAAGGCCGACGTGCCGCGCGAGGCGAGCGATCTCGCCGACGTCTATCGTGACTTCTCCGAACATGTCGCGCCCTATACGACCGGGAACGTCCATCCCGGTTTCATGGGCTGGGTGCATGGGGGCGGCACCGCAGTCGGCATGGTTGCGGAAATGCTCGCGGCAGGCCTCAACGCCAATCTCGGCGGCCGCGACCACATGCCGATCGAGGTCGAGCGCCAGGTCGTCGACTGGATGCGCGGCTTGTTCGCCTTCCCGGAAAGCGCGAGCGGCATCTTCGTCACGGGCACGTCGATGGCGAATCTGATGGCAGTACTGGTGGCACGTACCAGCGCGCTCGGCACGTTGGCGCGGCAGTACGGCATCGGCAATGATGGTGCGCTTCTCACCGCCTATACGTCGCAGGCCGCGCATGGCTGCGTCTCGAGGGCGATGGACATCGCCGGGCTCGGCACCGACGCGCTGCGCAAGATCGGCGTCGATGCCGATCATCGCATGGACGTTGCCGCGCTACGTGCGCAGATCGCGACCGATCGCGAGGTCGGCTTCAAGCCGTTCCTCGTCGTCGCGTCCGCCGGTACGGTCGATATCGGTGCGGTCGACGATCTCAGGGCGATCGCGCAGCTGTGTCGCGAGGAGGGAATCTGGTTTCACGTCGACGGCGCCTTCGGTGCGCTCGCGATCCTGTCGCCCGAACTTGCGCCGCTGCTGGGCGGCATCGAGCTTGCGGATTCCATTGCGCTGGACTTCCACAAATGGGGACAAGTGCCTTATGACGCCGGCTTCCTGCTGGTGCGCGACGGCGAGCAGCATCGGCAGGCCTTTGCGCAGCCCGCGGCCTATCTGCGCCGCGAGGCGAGGGGACTTGCGGCCGGCGCGATCTGGCCCTGCGATCTCGGCCCCGATCTGTCGCGCGGCTTCCGTGCGCTGAAGACGTGGTTCACGCTGAAGACGTTCGGCACAAATCGGCTCGGTGCGGTGATCGCGCGAAGCTGTGCGCTGGCGAAATATCTGGAGACGCGCGTTCTCGCCGAGCCGCGGCTGGAATTGCTGGCACCGGTCAATCTCAACATCGTCTGCTTCCGTTACCGCGCTGCCGACGAGGTCAATCGCGAGATCGTCGCCGACATCCAGGAGTCCGGTATCGCGGCGCCCTCGAGCACGACGCTGGACGGCAGGTTTGCGATCCGCGCCGCGATCGTCAATCACCGTACCGACGAGTCCGACATCGACGCGCTGGTCGCGGCCGTGCTGGAATTCGGCGGACGCCGGAGCGGGGGAGTGATCGAAGTCGAGGCGCCGCCGCTCGCGGCACAGTAGCTCGATGCATGTCTGAAACGACAACGGCCCCGGAGGCGATCCGGGGCCGTTGTTGTTTGTGTGGGCTGGTCGCGCCAACGCGTGGGATCAGGCGGCGGTGCTGACGTCCTGGTCCGCTTCGGCCTTGGGATGGGTTGCCTCGAACTGGCCGCGCAATTTCTCTTCATAGGCGATCAGCCTGCGGGCGTCCTTCAGTGCGCGATAGAGGTCGCCGTTGAGGATGTTGTTGTTTATGCCTTCGATGATCGGCCAGGAGCTCGGCACCGCGGTGACGATGTCGCGCACCAGGTTGAAATAGGTGCCGTGCTGGGTCTGCGGATCCGGCGAGATGTACATGAGCTGGACCGCCAGATAGACGAGCTTGGCGGGCGAGTCGGCGGTCTCCGGTGTGAGGATGTCGCGCTCGCGCAGGATCGGCACGTTGTCGCCGTCGATCAGAAGGCGGGCGCGCTGGTCGGTGTTGGTTATTACGCAGTTACCGACGATGATGCGTTCGTGCGGTCTGAGCTCGACCTTGAGGGCCATGCCTGTTCTCCATCAACGCTTTCGTAACCGAGCGTGTGTTGCGGCGGATCAGGGCGCAATACTCCATCAAGACTAGTTAACGAGTTGTAAATCCCGGCCGATGTCGCGGAAAATCTCAATCATATCAACGCCGAAATCGCCCGGCTGCGTGGCGTCGCGGGTGTGCGAATGGGCCGAATCGCGCGCCGACTCAGCAAAAGCGCCGATTTCATTTCATGTTTCGTTAGAGGACTCCGCCCCACGGTCCGCCGGTCGCTGGGTCACTCGATCCATGCAGACGCGTAACAGTAAGCGTCGTTTACCAGAAAGGTAACACCCAATGTCCGGTATCGTTCTCTCCTCCTCGGTTCGTCAGAACCTCCTCTCTCTCCAGTCCACCGCTGATCTTCTCGCCACCACGCAGAACCGTCTGTCGACCGGCAAGAGCGTCAACTCGGCCTTGGACAATCCCACCAACTTCTTCACCGCACAGTCACTCGACAACCGCGCCAGCGACATCAACAATCTGCTCGATGGCATCGCCAACGGCGTGCAGGTGCTGCAGGCTGCCAACACCGGCATCACCTCGCTGCAGAAGCTGATCGACTCTGCGAAGTCGATCGCCAACCAGGCGCTGCAGACCACTGTCGGCTACTCCACCAAGTCCAACGTCTCCGCCACGATCGCGGGTGCGACGGCGGCCGATTTGCGCGGCACGACCTCCTATGCGAGCGCCACCGCGAGCAGCAACGTCGTGTTCAGCGGCGCGGCTGGCGGCATCACCGCGGCGACTGGCACCTCGACCCTCGGCGCCACCATCGGCTCCTTCACCGGCACCACGGCAACGACCGGCGCCGGCGGCACCACGGCGCTGACC
>NZ_JBVVOT010000048.1:0-29496 GCF_055807455.1 Bradyrhizobium sp. Kon58 | reverse complement strand
AAGGGAGAGCTGTTTGTAAGTCCGCCCCATGGCAACACCTCCAGATGGAAGTGTTGCACTTCGTTTGTGAACTCAGGAGACCCATTACCCCAGGGTGCAATTGTTGAAGCAGGCTGGCAACCACCAGCCTTCGCCAAACTGCGCCCGGTGATAATGGGTCCTGGATCGGCGCTCGCTTCGCTCGCTGGTCCAGGACGACTATGGAGAACTACTCCGCCGCCTGCTGCTGCACGGTCGGCTCCGTGCCTGCCACCGTCGCGCGGCGCATGTCGCGGGGCTGCGACTGGTCGTAGCGGCGGACGCGGTGCATGGTCTGGCGGTTGTCCCACATCACGAGGTCATGCAGCGTCCATTTGTGGACGTAGACGAACTCGCTCTGGGTCGCGTGCTCGTTGAGATCGCGCAGCAGCAGCCTTCCTTCGGGGACGCTCATGCCGACGATCTTGCCGGCATGCGATGAGAGATAGAGCGACTTGCGGCGATGGACGGGGTGGGTGCGCACCAGACGTTGCAGCACCGGCTTGAACATCTCCTTCTCGTCGTCGGTGTATTCGGTGAAGCCGAGCGATCCCCGTGAATACATCAGCGAGTGCTCGCAGACGAGGTCGTCGATCTCCGCCTTGGTCTCGTCGTCGAGCGCGTCATAGGCCGCGCGCATGTCGGCGAATTCGGTGTTGCCGCCCTTCGGGTTGAGCACGCGGGCCGACAGCAGCGAGAATTTTGCCGGGATGGGGCGGAACGAGCTGTCGGAATGCCACAGGCAGTTGCCGAGATTGAACAGATGCGCGCGGCTGTCCTTTGCCAGCGGCTTGCCGTCCTTGCCGAGATTGGAGACGTCGTTCAGGCCCGACTGGAGCCGGTAGTCCTTTTCCTTCGTAACAGTGCCGCCGCGCGCGTCCTCGCGCTGGCCGAAATTCAGCGCAAAGGCCATCTGCTGTTCGTCGGTGATGTCCTGGTCGTGGAACACCAGCACCGCATATTTGTCCATGGCGGCTTCGATCTCGCGCGCCTCATTTGGTGTGAGAGGTTGTCGCAGGTCGAGGCCAGAGACCTCGCCGACAAAATGTTTGTGAAGCTGCCGGATGGCGATCGTCATGACGTTTCTCCCGCGCGTGCGAGCAGTTGGTCCCGCTCTGTCGTGGAAAAAGTTACTCCCGTAACAAGCGATGTCAACGCTAGGCGCGCATAGCTGCCCGTAGCCCGGATGGAGCACAGAGTAATCCGGTGTTCTCACCCCGAGGAAAGACCTTCCCGGATTGCGCTGCGCTCCATCCGGGCTACGCACCTTTGGTGCCGCTCACGCGTTGCGCGCCATCAGGCCGCCGTCGACGGGGATCACCGCGCCGGTGAGGAAGGACGCTGCCGGCAGGCACAGGCTCAGCGTCATGTGCGCGACCTCCTCGGGATCGCCGTAGCGGCCCAGTGCGGTGCGGCGCTTGGCGTAGATGGTCTTGTGCTCTTCCGAGATCCGGTCGGTGATGGCGGTGCGGACCGGCCCCGGGCAGATGCAATTGACGGTGATGCCTTCACGGCCGAGCTCCACCGCAAGCGAGCGGGTGAGGCTGGCGACGCCGCCCTTCGCCGCCGAATAGGGGCTGTGCAATGCGGTGGCGCCGAGCGCCTCGGTCGATGCGATGTTGACGATGCGCGGGCTCTTCGACTTGCGCAAGTGAGGCAGCGCGGCGCGGATGATGCGCGGATGCGCCGTCAGCATCACCGCGATGCCCCTGGCCCAGGCGTCCTCATAGGCCTCGTCGTCGATCGCGACGCGCACGGAGATGCCGGCATTGTTGACGATGATGTCGAGTCCGCCGAAATGGGTCGCGACGTCGCCGACCACGCGCTTGATCTCATCGCCGTCGGCCACGTCGAGCTTCCAGGCTTTCGCGGCGCCGCCGCTTGCCGCGATCTCCTTCGCCACGGCGAGTGCGCCCTGCTCGTCATAGTCGGTGACGGCGACGTTGGCGCCCTCGGTGGCGAACACGCGTGCCGTCGCGCGTCCCATGCCGCTGGCCGCGCCGGTGACGAGAACGGTCAGGCCCTTCACGGAGCGGCTGAGCTGCTTGAAATCGGACATGGTGTTTCCTCTGAGCCCTGCTTGTTCTTGTCGTGATTGACAAGGCTGTCATCGATCCGCAGACAGGTCAAACAAGCAAGACAATCGGGAGGCCAGCGATGACGAACGAGCTCGATTTCTCAGGCAGGCAGGTGCTGGTCGTCGGCGGATCCAGCGGCATCGGCAACGGCATTGCGCAAGCCTTTCGCGTCAGGGGCGCGCAAGTTGCGGTCTGCGGCACGCGTGCTCACGCGAAGGAATATTCAGCTGACGAGGGCTCGGATCTCACCGGTCTCTCCTACGCGCAACTCGACGTCGGCAATGCCGGAGCCGTCGAAGCGTTCAAGCCGTCGTTCGATCGGCTCGATATCCTGGTGCTGGCGCAGGGTGCGGTGCTCTATCGCCGCGGCGAGTTCGAGATGGCCGGCTTTCGCAAGGTCGTCGAGGTCAATCTGATGAGCCTGATGGCCTGCGCCACGCGTTTTCATTCCATGCTGCGGGACTCGCGGGGATCGCTGATCATGGTGTCCTCGACCGCGGCCTATCATTCCACCATGGGCAATCCCGCTTACAACGCGTCGAAGACCGGCGCGGTCGGATTGACACGGACGCTGGGCGAGGCCTGGGCGGAAGACGGCATCCGCGTCAACGGCATCGCGCCCGGTCTGGTCGACACCAAGATGACGAAGGTCACGACCGACAATCCCAAGCGGCTCGAAGGTGCACTTTCACGCATTCCGCTGCGGCGATTGGGCACGCCCGCTGACATGGCGGGCGCGGCGCTATTCCTGGCATCACCGCTGTCGTCCTACATCATCGGCCAGACATTGGTCGTGGATGGTGGGCTTATTCTTTGAGTCCAATTTCAAGTCAGATGGAACTGCGCCGCTCCTGATCGGTTACTTGGGCTGACCCCCGAGGAGGAGCATCATGGATAAGGATCGGATTGTCGGATCGGCCAAGGAATTCGCCGGACGCGCGGAAGGCGCCATCGGAGATATGGCCAGCGATACGCAGACACAGGCGTCCGGCAAGGCACGCGAAGCCGCCGGCACCGTGCAGAATCTCTACGGCCAGGCCAAGGATGCGGTACGTGACGCCACGGACACCGCGGCCAGCTATGCCAAGGACGCCTATGACAAGCCGGCCGAAACCTTGCGCGACGGCTCGCAGGCGATTGCCCAGAAGGTGCAGGACAACCCGATGGGCGCGCTGCTGGTCGCCGGCGGCATCGGCTTCGCGCTCGCGTTGCTGATGGCACGGCCTTCGCGCCGCCCGCCGCCGCGCTGGCGCTACTACGGCTAAAGCCAACGCGCGATATTCATCGGGCCCCGGACGCAGCACGGCGTGTAACGCCGCGTTGCTGAGCCGGGGCCCATTCTTTTTGAACGTGCTGGGCTGCGCAGCAGCGTTTCACGCTGCAGCGCGTCCGGGACACGAGACCTCAGCTTAGAAAGATTACCGGAACACTTCCGCCGATCGCCCGACATTGCCAGGCGGCCGCGGGATCGCGGGGTTGGGATTCGGATTGCGCGGCGCCGGCGCCAATTGACGCGGCGGGGGCGGCGGCGAGCCAAAGCCGAAGAAATCGCGCATCGATGGCGCTGCCTGTGCCGGTTGCTGCGGCGCCGGTGGCTTCTTCGGCGCAAGCTTTGGCGGGGCAATCGCTGCGGCCGCACCCGGCGTACCGCCGTCGGGCGTCGTCGCGGCCACCGGCGTATCGCCCTTGGCCTGCTCGCGGCCGACTTCGCGGCGCGGCCAGGCATAATCGTCGGCGCGGCCGGCGGGCGCAGCCAGTGGCTCGCCCTTCACCATCGTCTTCGCAGCGAGCGCATCGACGGCGGCAGGACGCGAGCCCGGCCCACCCAGCAATTGATCGGTCGAGATCGAGGCCGCGACCAGCGGCACGATCGGGCCGGCCAGCGGCCGCGGCGCGGGCTTGCCGGGTTCGGCACTGGTGTCGGGGGTCGCCGGCTCGCTCGGCAGCGCGATCGGGCCGGAGCGCCCGGCGAGCAGGCGGGTGATCTCGCGCTCGACATAGTGGGCGAGCTTGCGCGCGCCTGGCTTGGTGAAATAGACGCCGTCACCGCTGCGGAGCTGACGGATCTGGCCTTCGAAGTCCGGGCCCTTCTGCAGGAAACGGCCGGCCTCGTCGACAAAGCCATCCCAGACGTCGACATAGGTGATGCCGGCCTTGGCCGCGCCTTCGCGATAGAGCGAATCCAGGAACAGCATGTCCGCGGTGCCCTTGGGACCGCGGATCGCGGGCAGGCCAACCCAGAGCACCGGCACGCCCTTGGACTTGAGGACGTTTGCGAGCTCCTCGATCTTCTTGCCGTAGAGTTCGACCCAGCGCTCATCGCGGAATTCGTAGAGGCCGTTCGGGTTGCGCGCGGTCTTCTCGGGCGCTGCGACTGCGGGTGCGTCAGCGTTGTCGGCATCATCCTGCGGCAGGTCGGCATCGGCCGGCTTGTCGTCCGGCTTCGCCGCGGTGTCGCCGGGCTTGGCATCGCCGGGCTTGGCCGGTGGTTTGCCGCGCGCGCCCTTGTCGTTCTTCTTGTCCTTGTCCGTCGCCTTGTCCGATTTATCGGGCGCCGCCGCCTCGCGGATCGCGATGCGGTCGTTGAGGCCGAGCATCACCACGATCACGTCGGGCTTCTCGGTCTCGAGAATGCCCTTCGCAGCAGCCGTCCAGTCCGAGGGCTCACCCTTGGGCTGATACTTGATCAGGCCGGACGTGGTCTTGTGCTTGCGGATCACGCCCGTGTCGGGCTGCTCGGTGTAGGCATCCTCCAGGCCGTAGGCGAGCCAGTCGGCCATGGCGTCGCCGATCACCAGCACGTTCCTGTCGGGAATGGTGTCGCGCTTGGCCGGCGCCGGCGCGCGCGAAAAATCCTGACGCGGTGCTTGCGGCTGTTGCTGCTGGAACGGCGCGAAGAAGTCGCCGCCGAACCATCCGCCGCCTCCACCTCCACCGTTCCGCGGCGGCGGCGGAGCCGAACGCTGCGGTGGGCCGCCGAAGCCGGGGAAGTTGAAGAACTGCGCCGAGGCGGGTCCCGCGACCGACACCAGAATCGCAAGCGCCGTCCCCAGCGCGATCAGCGGGCCGGTCTCGGTCAGCACCTTGAAAAAGGACTTCTTCGACATGCGATCTCGGCACGTGCAACGGGGATCGGGGCAGGCTCGAATATAATAACGGAATCGGGCGCCAAACGGGCAGATTCTCTTTTCAGTTCTCTTCAGACACTGAGATCGTTGGCCCAAGATTCTGAGGTTAGGATCCTTGGCCCATACACGGCGAACGGCCGCCCCGGTCAAGGCTGTCGGCCAAATTCCCTGTTCAGGGTTACTTTCGGCGCGATTTTACCGCCCGCGCAGCCGGTTCAGCGCGTCGGAGGAGGCAAATCCGTCCGCGGGGACCCCGATCGAGGCCTGGAAATTGCGCAGGGCTTCCCGGGTCTGGCCGCCGAACTGGCCGTCGGGGGTGCCCTTGTAGAAGCCGCGCTGGGCCAGCAGCTGCTGCAGTTCCAGCCGCTCGGTCCGGGACAGCTCCCGTTCCTGCCGCGGCCAGGGCTGCACGAACGGCTGGCCACCGCGCAAGCGGTCGGCGAAATGGCCGATCGCCAGCGCATAAGCCTCGGCCGGGTTGTACTTCATGATGACCCGGAAGTTCTGCAGCATCAGGAAGCCCGGCCCCTGCGCGCCGGCCGGCGCCAGCAGATAGGCCTTCTCGGCCGGATGCGGGAAGGGCTGGTTGGCCGGGCGCTTGAGGCCGAGCTTTTCCCATTGCGCCACCGTCATCGCCTTGGCGCGATCGGCCAGCATGTAGTTGAAGCCCTGGGGCACCACGACCTCGTAGCCCCAGGTCTGGCCGGCCTGCCAGCCGTCCTTCTTCAGATTGTTGGCGGTCGACGCAATCAGGTCGGAGGGATTGTCGACGACGTCACGCCGGCCGTCACCATCGCCGTCCACGGCAAAGCGCTTGAACGCGGTCGGCATGAACTGGGTCGGGCCGAAGGCGCCGGCCCAGGAGCCGCGCAATTGTTCGGGCCTGAGATCGCCGCGGTTGAGGATCTCCAGCGCGGAGAGGAATTCGTCCTTGAAGTAAGCCTGGCGGCGGCCGATGCAGGCGAGCGTCGCGGTCGATTGCAGCACGCTGCGGTCGCCCATCTGCGTCGAGTAGTTGGACTCGATGCCCCAGATCGAGGCGATGATGTAGCGATCGACGCCGGTGGCTTTCTCGGTGGCGTCGAACTGCGCCTTGTATTTGGCCAGGACCTCGCGGCCCTTGGCGAGGCGGTTGTCGTTCACGAGGATGTCGAGATAATCCCAGATCGACTTGGTGAACTCGGGCTGCGAGTCCATGAGGTCCATGATGCGCAGATCGGGTGCGAGGCCTGCCGTGAAGCGCTGGAAATTTTCCTGCGTGATGTTGCGCCGTGCGGCATCGGGCCACATCCCCGCGACGCAATTGTTGAAGTTGCCGGCGGCCTCGCGGATCGCGGCGGCCGTCATCAGCGGATGCCCGGAGGCGCCGTCCTCGCCGGTCCAGGGTTGAACTCCCGTTTGAGCGCCGCTGGGCCCGGGCGCTGCTGGCGAAGGCGCCTGGTTCGGGCCGGAGAAAATACCGCCGAACAGATTTGACAGACCGTTCTGAGCCTGCGCGCTGGCGGGAAGCGGGAACAGCAGGGCGGCCGCAATCATCGTCGCACCGGTCACGGACCCGCCCCGTTTTGCCAGCCCTGCCATTGATTGCATCATGTCCACACCTGTCCGGCCAAAATCCGCCCTCAGGAGGCCTGGTTACGGTTGCCAACAGCTTAACAAAGGTGAAATTTTGATGGTGGCCTTTTTCTTAACTCTGTGAGGATGAGGCCCCACATCCGCCTTTGTTGGCGGCTGCAAACAAGCTAGCAAGATGCCATTGCTCCCTTCACGTGTTCCTCAGGTATTCGATCAATCCCATGAAAATCCGCAAAGCCGTATTTCCCGTTGCCGGCCTCGGCACCCGCGTCCTGCCCGCCACCAAGGCGATGCCGAAGGAAATGCTGACGATCGTCGACAAGCCGCTGATCCAGTACGTCTATGACGAGGCCCGGGAAGCCGGCATCGAGCACTTCATCTTCGTCACCGGCCGCAACAAAAGTGTCATCGAAGATCATTTCGACCGGATGTTCGAGCTCGATGCGACGCTGGCCGCGCGCGGCAA
The DNA here is from genome assembly GCF_055807455.1 of Bradyrhizobium sp. Kon58. Lineage (NCBI taxonomy): Bacteria > Pseudomonadati > Pseudomonadota > Alphaproteobacteria > Hyphomicrobiales > Nitrobacteraceae > Bradyrhizobium > Bradyrhizobium sp. Kon58. The sequence goes on along the minus strand of NZ_JBVVOT010000048.1, from coordinate 22,231 downwards.
GAAGACCGAGCAGGACGTTCTGGCGCAGAACCAGCCGGAGGCCGGCGCCGTGAGCTTCACCCGCCAGCAGGCGCCGCTCGGCCTCGGTCACGCGGTCTGGTGCGCGCGCGACATCGTCGGCAACGAACCGTTCGCAGTCGTGCTGCCGGACGAACTCGTGCTCAATTCGCCCGGCTGCCTGAAGCAGATGATCGACACCGCCAGCAAGCTCGGCGAAAAATCCAACGTCATCGCGGTCGAGCCGGTGCCCGATCATCTGACCCATCAATACGGCATCTGCGGCGTCGGCAAACGCACCGGCAAGATGTTCGAGGTCGACGGCATGGTCGAGAAGCCGGCCAAGGGCACCGCGCCCTCCAACCTCTCGATCACTGGGCGCTACATCCTGCAGCCGGAGATCTTCAAGATCCTGGAGACCCAGGAGCGCGGCGCCGGCGGCGAGATCCAGCTCACCGACGCCATGATCGGCCTCGCCAGATCGCAAAAATTCTACGGCGTCGAGTTCGAGGGCGAGCGCCATGATTGCGGCTCCAAGCCCGGCTTCCTCCGCGCCAACATCGCCTACGGCCTGAAGCGGCCGGAGCTGCGTGACGGGCTCATTGCGGAGATGAAGAAGTATCTGGGGCAGTAACGCTCCGTCGTCATTGCGAGGAGCGAAGCGACGAAGCAATCCAGGCTGCCTCCGCGGAGACAGTCTGGATTGCTTCGCTTCGCTCGCAATGACGGAACGAACCCCTCACGCCACCAGCGACAGCTTCGGCAGGCTCGCGACCACCGACTGGTTGCGGCCGCCGGCTTTTGCGGCGTAGAGCGCCTTGTCGGCGGCGGCGACCAGCAGCGGCCAGTCCATGCCCGTGGTCGGAACGAGGCTCGCGATGCCGCAGGACACCGTCGAGCTCGTGTGGTCGTCGGACCAGCCCTGCACCTTGGCGCGGATCTTCTCGGCCACCGTGAGGGCGTCGGTGACCGAGGTGCCCGGCAGCAGCACGGCGAATTCCTCGCCGCCATAGCGCGCCGCGCAGTCGCCGGCGCGGCTCACCGAATCGGAAATGCAGATGGCGATGCCGACCAGCACCTGGTCGCCGGCCTGGTGGCCGAACGTGTCGTTGTAGGCCTTGAAGTGATCGGCATCGATCATCAACAGCGCGATCGGCGTCTGCTGCCGCATCGCGCGGCGCCATTCGACGTCGATCACCTGGTCGAACTTGCGGCGGTTCTTCAGGCCGGTGAGCGCGTCGGTCGTCGCCATCTCCTCGAGCTTGCGCTCGGCCTCGGCGCGCCGGCCGATTTCGCGCGCGAGCACCAGCGTCGATGCCAGCATGAACAGGCTGAGCGCAAGCACCACGGCGCCGATGCGGTAGGCTTCCCTCTGCCAGAGCTCGAACACGGCGTTCAGTGGCTTGCCTGCCACCACGAATAGCGGGCCGGTCCCGCTGCTGCGGACATAGAGCCGCGGCGTGCCGTCGATCGGCCCCTGTCCGGCGAATGCGCCGCCGACCTTCAGATTTTCGGCCTTCCAGACCGGCCGGTTGGCCAGATTCGTACCGATCACGTCGAGATCAAACGGCCGCCGCATCATGACGGTACGGTCGCGCCTCAGCACGGTGATGGTGTCGTCGGGATCGAGGCTCAGCCGCTCGAACAGTTCGTGGAAATAGCTGAAGCGGATCGATCCGGCGACGACACCGAGGAAGCCGCCGTCGGTGTCGCTGATGCGCCGGCTCAGCACGATCGAATAAGCGCCGCGGAACAGCATGGGACGGCTGATGAAGAGGCCTGCGTCCGGATTGTCCCGATGGGCCTTGAAGTAATCCTCGTCGCCCCGGTTCACCGCAACGGGATCGAGTGTCGAGGCGTCGATGGTCAGCCGGCCGTCGGCGTCGAACACCTGGATCGCGCCGAAATGCCTCGCCGTGGTCGAATGGTCGAACAGGATCAGGTGACGGATCGGCTTCGAGACGGTGCCGATTTCCGGCAGCAGCATGTTGCTGGCGACCGCCTTGAGGGCCAGGTCGTAGATCTCGATGTTGCGGCTGACGTCGGACTCGATGGTCGTCGCCAGGTTTTCCAGCGTCTGGCGGGCGAGCGCCTCCTCGCCGCGGCGCATGTCCAGCATGACGTTGACGCAAATGGCGGAAAAGCCGATCACCGTCACCACGGACGAGATGATCAGCAGCTTCGCCGAAAGCCGCCATGGCCGCCGGGCCGTGACGTCGCGCCATCGAGACAACATCGTTTGCTCCCGACACCAGTGAATGCGCCCGAAAGCTTGAGTAGTGTTTAAGCCGGGACGGCGCTGCCGGAATGAGTTAAAAATTGGTTTCCGCGGCTCACGTTTTTGGGCAAAGCGGGGCTTCGACCAGCGAAGAGGACAGCGGTGAACGACTACGACGCGTTGCGCGATTATCTGATGCGGCAGAAGCAGGCGGAATTCGTGCTGACCTATGAACAGATCGAAGAGATCATCGGCGCGGCCCTGCCGCGCGCGGCGAATCGCGCCTCATGGTGGGACAGCCTGCGCAGCCCGGACATCCAGATGCCGCAACGCGAAGCCTGCCTCGCCGCGGGTTTCAAGGCGATGCGGATGCCGGACGGTGCGAGCGTGCGGTTCACGAAGCTGAAGGCTGACCGGCGGCGTTGATATCGAGGAGAGGTCCGCTCTTCCCCTCTCCCCTTGTGGGAGAGGGTGGCTCGCCGCGTAGCGGCGAGTCGGGTGAGGGGTCTCTATCCTCACGTCAGCGTTTCGATTCGTAGAGACAACCCCTCATCCGGCGCTTCGCGCCACCTTCTCCCACAAGGGGAGAAGCGGAGAAGGATCAGCTCGCCGCTTCCAGGCGCACTTCCGTGAGCAGGCGCATCGCGGCGTCGGCGTCCATGGGCTCGCCGAACGCAAACCCTTGCGCGTATTCGCAGCCCATCTGGTAGAGCTCGACCGCGTCGGAATCGGTCTCGGCACCTTCGGCGACAACGTCCATGCCGAGGTCGTGCGCGAGCGCGATGATGGACTTCAGGATCACCGGGCGGGTGCCGCGGTTGGTGGTGCGCACGAAGGACTGGTCGATCTTGATGGTGTCGAACGGGAAGCGCTGCAGATAGGCCAGCGACGAATGGCCGGTGCCGAAATCGTCGAGCGACAGCCCGGTGCCGAGCTCGCGGATCCGCGTCAGCATCTGCGCCGCGTGCTCCGGATTCTCCATCACCAGCGATTCCGTCAGTTCCAGCTTCAGCGTGCCGCGCGCGACCGAGGAGCGCGACAGCACGGTGCGGATATCGTGGATCAGATCGTGGCGCAGCAATTGCCGCGAGGAGACGTTGACCGATGCGAAGATCGGCTCGCGCGAGCGCATCGCGCGCTGCCAGATCGAGAGCTGCTTGGCGGTCTGGTCGAGCACGAACATGCCAAGGTCGATGATCAGGCCGGTCTCTTCCGCGATGGTGATGAATTCCGACGGCGCCATGCGTCCGAGCTTGGGATGATCCCAGCGCACCAGCGCCTCGAAGCCGGCGACGGAGCGGTCTTCGAGCCGCACGATCGGCTGGTACAGGATCGTGAGCTCCTGCCGCTCGATGGCGCGGCGCAGTTCGCTCTCCAGCGTCAGCCGGTCGGTCTTTCGCGCGCGCATCGCGGACTTGTAGACGTCGATGCGGTCGCCGCCGATCCGCTTGGAGTGATACATCGCAAGCTCGGCGTCCTTGATGATCTCGTCCGTGAGCTGAACTTGCGGATCGGACAAGGCGAGGCCGATCGAGGCCGTGAGAAAGATCTCGCGTTCGTTGAAGGCGATCGGCGCGCGGATGGTCTTGCGGATGGTCTCGGCAAAGGCGGTGATGCGGGCAGGGTCCTGCTCCGAGAGCAGGATCAGGCCGAACTGGTCGCCGGCGAGCCGCGCCAGCGTATCCTGCGGCTTCAGGATGCGGGTGAGGCGGCGGGCCAAGGTCAGCAGGATGGAATCGCCGACCGCGATGCCGACGGAATCGTTGACCTGCTTGAAGCGGTCGAGGTCGATCACCATCAGCGTCGGCCGCAGCGTCGGCATGGTCTTGGCAAAATGAGCGACGGCGCCGAGTCGGTCCATGAACAGCTTGCGGTTGGGCAGGCCGGTCAGATTGTCATGCACGGAATCGTGCAGCAGGCGCTCCTCGGCATTGCGCAGCTCGGTGACGTCGGTGAGGGTGCCGACCACGCGCGAGACCTCGCCGTCGGAGCCGACCACCGGGCGCGCCTTCAGCGCGAACCACATGAAGTGACCGTCCGGCGTGCGCAGGCGGAAATCCTGCACCAGGCGGCCGCGGCGCTGGTCGAGCACGCTGTCGAGCGCGGCGCGGAAACGGTCCTGGTCGAGTGGGTGCAGCACCTCAAGCCAGGAGGCGGCCGGGCCTTCCAGCGTGCCGCGCTTGAGGCCGAGCAGGGCCTCGGTCTCGGGGCTGGTGAAGACCTTGTCGGCGGACACGTCCCAGTCCCAGATCAAATCGCCGGAACCGGCCAGCGCCAGCGCGCGGCGCTCGATGTCGGAGACGACGCCGGTGGTGGCGCCGCCGCCCGCGAACGCATGCTGCATCACCGTGAAGCCGATCAGCATCACGATCAGCACGAGGCCGCCGAGTAGCGCCGGGCCGACGATGTCGTTGGTGACGGAGCCTGCGACCGTCATGCCGGCCGCGACCACCCAGACCACCAGCAGGAACCACGTCGGGATCAGCAGCACCGCGCGGTCGAAGCCGTGGGTGGAGAGATAGACGATGAGCGCGAAGCCGGCGAAGGCGATCAGCACCAGCGAGATGCGCGCGATGCCGGAGGCCACCGCGGGGTCGAACAGGGCCAGCGCCACCAGCGAGCCCAGGAACGCGAGCCAGCCCACCGTGATGTGGGAATAGCGCACGTGCCATCGACTGAGATTGAGATAGGCGAACAGGAACACCAGCAGCGTCGCCGCCAGGATCGCCTCACCCGCCGCGCGCCAGATGCGCTCGGCGTTGTTCGACATGTCGAGCACCTTGCCCCAGAAGCCGAAATCGACGCCGATATAGACCAGCACCGCCCAGGCCAGCGCCGCGGCGGCCGGGAACATGATGCTGCCCTTGACCACGAACAGGATGGTCAGCACCAGCGCCAGCAAGCCGGAAATGCCGATCACGATGCCTTGGTACAGCGTGAACGAGTTGACCTTGTCCTTGTAGGATTCCGGCTCCCACAGATAGAGCTGCGGCAGCTTGTCGGTGCGCAGCTCCGCGACGAAGGTGACGACGGCGCCGGGATCGAGGGTGACGCGGAAGACGTCGGCGGTCGGGCTCTCCTGTCGCTCCGGCCGGTCGCCGGTCGAGGGCGTGATGGTCGCGATGCGCGACAGCCCGAGATCGGGCCACAGCAGCCCCGAGGAGACGATGCGGTAATGCGGGGCGACGATCAGGCGATCGAGCTGGTCGTCGGTGTTGTTGGCGAGCGCGAACACCACCCAGTTCTGGCCACCCTCGCGGGCGCGCACCTCGATGCGGCGGACGATGCCGTCGGTGCCGGGCGCGGTGGAGACCTGGATCCGGTCGGCGTCGCTGCGCTGATGCTCGAGCACGCCGGTGAGGTCGATTGCGGGCGCGTCACCGCGGACGCTGACAGCGTCGAGCGCGCGCGCCGGGAACGCGCAGACGAGAATCATGAGGCCCAGCGCTATGGGCGCGAGGCACCTGATCAGACGCAAGGTCAGTTCTCCGCGTTCGACGCAAACTGTTCGGTGCAGGCTCTTCGGTGCACGGCGTTTTCCGAACGGAACAAAGTGGTTCGGTGCGTCGCGATAGATGCCACGAAAGCAAGGAAAATCAAAGGGTTTCCGGCTTGCCCTGTGGGCCGCTGGCCTAGACCTCCAACACAATTTTGCCAATATGTGCCGAGGTCTCCATCCGCCGGTGCGCGTCGGATGCCTTTTCCAGCGGGAAAGTGCTGTCCATCAGCGGCTTGACCCGGCCTTCGCGCAAAAGCGGCATCACTTTCGCCTCGATCGCGGCCACCATCGCCGCCTTGTCCGCATTACTACGGGGGCGCAGCGTCGAGCCGGTATGGGTCAGGCGCTTCACCATCACCTTGGCGATGTTGACGGTGACCTTGGGCCCGTTGAGGGTCGCGATCTGCACGATGCGGCCGTCGAGCGCGGCGGCGTCATAGTTGCGATCGACATAGTCGCCGGCGACCATGTCGAGGATCAGATTGGCGCCGGCATTGTTGGTCTCCGCCTTGACCACGGCGACGAAGTCTTCCGTCTTGTAGTTGATGGCACGATCGGCGCCGAGCTTGAGGCAGGCATCGATCTTGTCCTGCGATCCCACGGTGACGATCACCTTGGCGCCGAACGCTTTTGCGAGCTGGATCGCCATGGTGCCGATGCCGGAGGAGCCGCCATGGATCAGCAGCGTCTCGCCGGCCTTCAGGCCGCCGCGCTCGAACACGTTGTGCCAGACCGTCATCAGCGTTTCCGGCAGCGCACCGGCTTCCTTGATCGAGAGCGACGGCGGCACGCTCATCGCCTGACCATCCTGGGCGATACAGTACTGCGCATAGCCGCCGCCGGCGACCAGCGACATCACCTTGTCGCCGATCTTGTGCCGCTTGGCGTTGCTGCCGACGGCCACCACTTCGCCGGCGATCTCGAGGCCGGGCAGGTCGCTGGCGCCGGGCGGCGGCGGATAGGCGCCGGAGCGCTGCGCGACGTCGGGCCGGTTGACGCCGGCGGCCTGCACCTTGACCAGGATCTCGTCGGGGCCGGGCTGCGGCAGCGCCCGCTGTTCCGGCACCAGCACTTCCGGTCCGCCGGGTTTCGAGATGGCGACCACGGTCATTTGCGCGGGCAGCTTGTCCATGATGTGTCCTTGAGCAAAGGTGCGGGATGGAACGAGGCCATTGCTTAGCCAGCGCGATGCAGGCTGGCAACAGCCTCAGCCGCTTGTGATGCGAACGCAGGAGGAACCAGGATGGCAATGGAAGACGACGACCGCCCGCGCAAGAAGATCAGCCATGACATCGGACAGGATCTCTCACTCTTGTCAGTGGAGGAACTGACCGAGCGCATCGCGCTGCTCAAGGGCGAGATCACAAGGCTGGAAGAAGCCGCAACGAAGAAGCGCGCCTCGCGCGATGCGGCCAACAGCGTTTTCAAGAAGTAGGCGTCGAAACAATAGCCGTCGTCCCGGCCTAGTGCGCAATTGCGCACGGGGGCCGGGACCCATAACCACAGGGCGTGGTTTGGCGACGACTCGGAGTTACGCCTTCGCGCGACGACTTTTCCCTGTGGCTATGGGCCCCGGCCCCCGTGCGCAATTGCGCACTAGGCCGGGGCGACGGAGAGAAGTCGTTCCGGGGACCCACTCGGCCACTGACCGACATGGCTAACGAACCCTCAAAATAATCGCTCGTTTACTCGACATTAAGCTTTCGAGTTTATGACTAGGAACTGTCCTTGTTTGGACACCGAGTGGCTCCTGTCCACTCTGTTTGACGCCTCCCTGTTATCAACTTTCAAAGCCGCCGGTTTTCCGGCGGCTCTTTTTTTGCGCCGACGCCCCGCTTTTTTGCGTCTCGCCGCGGTTGAATTCCGGGCAAAGACCCGCGGAAACCATATCCGCGCTTGTCACTGGACTCGGCGTCTCGCCCGCGCAATGATTTGTTCATCATAAGCCGGCGCCAAAGCCGGGCAGTCAGACAGTTGCGTAAGGGGCGTTAACCATGGAACGTTTGCAAGCCGAAGGCGCTCTCGTTCAACTCAGCGAGCGGTTCACCAATTCTGCGGCGTTCGGCGTCCTGTTCCGCGAGGGCATGGACCTGGTCGAGGAGACCGCCGCCTATCTCGATGGCGCCGGCCGCACCGAGGCCAAGGCGCTCGATCGTGCCGTCAGCCTCACCTATGCGACCGAGAGCATGCGTCTGACCACCCGCCTGATGCAGCTCGCCTCGTGGCTGCTGCTGCACCGCGCGGTGAAGGAAGGCGAGATGACGCTGGGCCAGGCCAACCGCGAAAAAACCAAGGTCAAGCTCTCCGCCGCCGATCCCGGCTCGACCGACAGCATCGAGAAGCTGCCGTCGCAGCTCCAGGATTTGATCCATCGCTCGATGAGCCTCCAGACCCGCGTGCGTCGCCTGGACACCACCATCCACACCCCGCCGGTCGATCATTCCTCGATCGGCAACCCGCTGGTGCCGCATCTCAACGCGCTGAAGGCGGCGTTCGAGCGGTAAGCCCCCGTCATTGCGAGCGGAGCGAAGCAATCCAGGAATCCCTCCGCGGAGACAGTCTGGATTGCTTCGTCGCAAGAGCTCCTCGCAATGACGAGCATCCCCCCAAAACAAAAAACGCCCCCGGGCTCTCCGGGGGCGTTTTCGTCTCCAGCCTTGCGGCCGGATCAATCCTTTTTGAGAAAGCCCGAAAACTTCTTCTGGAAGCGCGAGACGCGGCCGCCGCGATCCATCAGCTGCGCGTTGCCGCCGGTCCAGGCCGGGTGCGACTTGGGGTCGATGTCGAGGTTCAGCGTGTCGCCTTCCTTGCCCCAGGTGGAGCGGGTCAGGTACTCGGTTCCGTCGGTCATCACGACCTTAATCGTATGATAGTTCGGGTGAATTTCGGCTTTCATGGCAATTCCTCGGCGCCCCGGCGCCTCACTTGAGTGGCTATCGAATGACGGATTTGGCGCGGTCTATACCCCACGGGCCCCTGTAAAACAAGCCATTGCGAGCTCTTGGCAAGGTCTTGGCAAGCCCTTTAGGGCCTTACGCAGGGGACCGGGCGGCCCCCTAAGGGACATCCCGGATTTGCCACTCCCGCTCGCCCGGCCTATCTGGAGCGGAGCACCTCTCTTTGTCTTTTGGTCGGATCTCATGAGCGCAGTTGAACGGCTTGAAACCGGGCCCGCGGAAGCCCCGTCGATCGAGGCCGACCTGATCGAAGCGCCGGCGAAGAGCCGCGCGAAGCTGCGGCCGCTGCTGGCGCTCGCGCCCTATGTCGCCCGCTATCGCGGCCGGGCGGCGCTTGCTTTCGTGGCGCTGACGATCGCGGCGCTGACCACCCTGCTGGTGCCGGTCGCGGTGCGCAGGATGATCGATTTCGGCCTGACGCCCGAGGGCATCGAGCTGATCAACAGCTACTTCTCGGTGATGATCGCGGTCGTCGCCGTGCTCGCGCTGGCGAGTGCTGCGCGCTACTACCTCGTGATGACGATCGGCGAGCGTATCGTTGCCGATCTCAGGCGCGACGTCTTCGCTCATCTGCTGTCGCTGTCGCCGGCCTTCTTCGATTCCGCGCGCAGCGGCGAGCTGGTGTCGCGCCTGACCGCCGACACCACCCAGATCAAATCCTCCGTCGGCGCCTCGGTCTCGATCGCGCTGCGCAATCTGATGATGTTCTTCGGCGCCGCCGCGATGATGGTGATCACCAGCCCGCGTCTGTCAGGCTTCGTGCTGCTCGCCATTCCCCTGATCGTGCTGCCGCTGGTCGCCTTCGGACGCTGGGTGCGCCGTCTGTCGCGCAATGCGCAGGACACGCTGGCCGAGGCGTCCGCCTATGCCGGCGAGCTGGTCGGCGCGATCCGCACCGTGCAGGCCTATACCAGCGAGAGCCTCGCCGAGAAGCGCTTCGGTGGCGAGGTCGAGCAGGCCTATGAAGCCGCGCGCACCTCCACGCAGGCCCGTGCCGTACTCACCGCCATCATCATCTTCATCGTGTTCGCAAGCGTGGTCGCGATCCTCTGGATCGGCTCGCACGACGTGCTCACAGGTACCATCACGCCGGGCCGGCTCGGCCAGTTCGTGCTCTATGCGGCTTTCGCCGCGGCCGGCCTCGGCCAGCTCAGCGAGGTCTGGGGCGAGATCTCGGCGGCATCCGGCGCTGCCGAGCGCCTGTTCGAGATCCTGCATGTGCAGCCCGACATCACCGCGCCCACCTCGCCGCGCGCGCTGCCGGTGCCGGCGCGCGGCGAAGTCGGCTTCGATCGTGTCAGCTTCGCCTATCCGGCGCGGCGCGACGTCAATGTGCTCGATGCCGTGTCGTTCACCGTGCGCCCCGGCGAGAAGGTTGCGATCGTCGGTCCGTCCGGCGCCGGCAAGAGCACGATCTTTCATCTGCTGTTGCGCTTCTACGATCCGCGCAGCGGCGCGATCTCGCTCGACGGCGTGCCGGTCAAATCCGCCGATCCCCGTGAATTCCGTTCGCGCATCGCGCTGGTGCCGCAGGAATCCAACGTGTTCGCGGCCAGCGCCCGCGACAACATCCGCTTCGGCCGGCCCGATGCCACCGACGCCGAGGTCGAGCGCGCCGCCGAGCTCGCGCACGCCGCCGAGTTCATCCGCCGCCTGCCCGAAGGTTTCGACACCCCGCTCGGCGAGCGCGGCGTGACGCTGTCCGGCGGCCAGCGCCAGCGCATCGCGATCGCGCGTGCGATCCTGCGCGATGCGCCGCTGCTGTTGCTCGACGAAGCCACCTCCGCGCTCGATGCCGAAAGCGAGACGCTGGTGCAGACCGCGCTGGAAGAGCTGATGCGCCACCGCACCACGCTCGTCATCGCCCACCGCCTCGCCACCGTGCTGTCGTGCGACCGCATCCTGGTGATGGACCAGGGCAGAATCGTCGAGCAGGGCACGCATGCGGAGCTCGTGGCCGCGAACGGGCTCTATGCCAGGCTGGCGAGGTTGCAGTTCGAGGGGGCGTGAGGCGAGGCAGTTCGGACTGCTGCCCCACTCACAGCGCCATCGCCCGCGCAGGCGGGCGATCCAGTACTCCGAGACGGAAGTGATCAACCGATAAGCCACGGCGTACTGGATTCCCCGCCTTCGCGGGGAATGACAGCGGAGATTTTGGCAGGAGCGCCGCACCACATGGTCTCCGTTCGTAGCCGGTCGATAGCGGATATTCGTCCATCTGATCGAGCGCCACGATCCGAATGGGCCGCATCACAAGGTTGGTCGGGCTGTTTCCTTCCCGGCTTTCGTCACGGAATTCTGGCCAAGCGCGCACAGCGTGAGCCCGGAACGATTTTTACCGAAGGTTGTTAGAGGCTCAAGTTGTCTGATGTCGCTTCTATCCTGGCATGAGGCCCGACAGGAAGGGCACTTCGTCCAGCTTTAGCCCCCGAGCTCTTTGTCGATGAGATGGCGGTCGGCTTTCGTTCGGTCGAACTTCAAAAGGAAAAATGGGATGACGAAAAGCACCCTCGATCTGGCACGTGCCAGGCTAAAGGCATACGTCGATAAGGATCGGACAGCGATCGAAACGCTTCTTGCGGACGATTATCACTTCTCAAGTCCGATCGACAATGAGTTGGATCGTGCGACTTATCTGCGCCGCTGCTGGCCCAACAGCGAAAAGACCAGTTCGTTCGATGAAGTCATCGCGATCGAGGATGGAAACCGAGCAGTCATCGTCTATGAGGCAGCTGCTGCTGGAGGTCACAGGTTTCGTAATTGTGAGGTAACCACCGGTCGTGGAGACAAGATCGTTCGGGTGGAAGTCTACTTTGGATGGGACATACCTCATAAAGCTCCGAAGGGCGGCTCCATCGAAAAATGATGGCGAGGGTCACGCTTAGCGGGATTGAGGTCGAGGACGCGCTTTTTGCAAGGTCCCGACTGCGACAATCGCCATTGGCCTCCGCCGATAGACATCGGCTTGTGACCCAAAGCAATTTTCAAAGCGGCTCGAAGATCATCTGCCAGCCCTTTCGGGTGTCCATATATTCGCGAACCAGCTTGATGCGGTCGCCCGAAAGGACGAAGACGAAGCAATAGTCATTCTCGTAGGGCTTGCCTCCAGGAAGAGTGGCCCGCATCCGCTCCTCGACCACCACAGTGTTACCATCGGCATGAAGGCCCAGAAACGAGATCTCGACGTTCGAGAACAGATGATGCATCTCCGTGGCAATGAAGCGTGCGATTTGGTCCGCTCCATTCATGTGGTCGGTGTGCTTGAGAGCGACTGCAGTGGCATTTCCGGCCGGCGCAATCCATTCGGCATCGGGAGTAAACAGCTCCGCGATCAAGCCGGCATCACGGGTTTTGAAAGTCTTCCAGGCATTGATGACGATCTCTTTAGGATTCGTGCTGTTCATTTCTTCTTCTCCAAGTGCTCAGCGGATCTGGGCTCTCTTATAAGAAGAGCGCATCGACATCGCTGGCCGGAATCGGACCTGATCATCTCAGGGCTGTTCTTTTGGCGCCGGTCTACGGTAAAATGAGTGATGCTCAGTTTTGAGGTATGCAACACCGCGCGCTTGCAGCGCGATCCGCGCTATGACGGCCGTTTCTACACGGCAGTCAGGACCACGCGAATCTACTGCCGTCCAGTTTGTCCGGTGAAGCAGCCGTTGACCCGCAACGTGGCCTACTATCAAACTGCGGCGGCTGCCGAAGCTGCGGGATACCGGCCTTGCCTGCGTTGCCGTCCGGAGACCGCGCCCTTCTGTGCTGCCTGGAATGGCACGCGCTCGACAGTCGCGCGCGCCTTGAAATTGATCGATGGTGGCGCGTTGGACAACGGTTCGGTTGCTGCACTCGCCGATCGGCTCGGGGTAAGCTCCCGCCACCTTGCGCGTCTGTTCGAGCGGTATGTCGGGGCCAACCCCCAGCAGGTAGCAAAGACCAGACGTGTACAGCGGGCGAAGCGCCTAATTGACGAGACAAATGATCAATTCGCCCAGATCGCCTACCAGGCCGGCTTTGGCAGCGTGCGCCGGTTCAACGCCGCCTTTCGCGAGCTCTATGGACGCTCTCCGTCCAGCATTCGCCAGCACCGTAAGGTATCCGCGTGATATAGGCATCGCTAACATTGGTCAGCTTGTGGCCTTAGCCGACGTGCTCATCAGCTTTTTCTGAGGTCTGACACCGCCTTAGCGGGCTCCAGTCCCACAAAGCGAAAGTCGTATTGCAAAGGGCGGCAGCCAGAGCGCGGAACGATGTAGTGACTTTGCAGTTGTATGTTGTCCCCCCTCATCGGAGCCGGCCATTTGCAGACCCCTCAGTCAAAACTTGACGGGATCGACGATACCGCCCGACTTCAACTGCTCATCGATGCGATCGTTGATTACGCCATTTACATGATCGACATAGACGGCACCGTCCGCAGCTGGAACTCCGGCGCGCAGCGGCTGAAGGGCTACACGCCGGACGAAATCATCGGCAAGTCGTTCGCATCCTTCTATACGCCCGACGATCGTACCAAAGGGCTCCCGGAGCGCGCCTTGAGCGTCGCAGCGCAAGCAGGCCGCTTCAGCGCCGAGGGATGGAGAGTCCGCAAGGACGGAAGCCGTTTCTGGGCATCGGTCATCATCGATGCCGTCCGCAACGAGGCTGGTGAGCTGATCGGCTTCGCCAAGGTCACGCGAGACGTAACCGAGCGTCAGCAAGCCCATGAAGAGCTTCTCCACAGCGAGCGGCGCTACCGTCAGCTGATCGAGGCGGTGGTCGATTACGCGATCTTTCAGCTCGATCCGCTCGGCAACGTGACAACCTGGAATCCCGGTGCGGAGCGAATCAAGGGTTACGCGCCGCCGGAGATCATTGGCCGGCATTTCAGCGCTTTTTACACGCCCGAGGACATCGAACTCGGTGTGCCCAAGCGTGCGCTTTTAGAGGCGGCGGAGCATGGGCGGTTTGAAGCGGAAGGGTGGCGCCTGCGAAAAGATGGCTCCCGCTTTTGGGCGTCGGTCATCATCGATCGCATTACGGACGAGGCCGGCAACATCGTCGGGTTTGCCAAGGTCACGCGCGACGTTACGGACCGGAAGCGCGCCGAGGACGAACTCAAACACGTTCAGGAGCAACTCGCCGCATCCCAAAAGCTGGAAGCGGTGGGGCAACTCAGCGGCGGAATCGCGCACGACTTCAACAATCTGCTGATGATCGTCCTTGGCAATCTCGAAACAGCTGAGCGGCACGCCAAGGCGCCCGGAGCCAATCTGAACCGGGCGCTCGCAAACGCGAAACGAGGCGCGCAGAGAGCCGCGGCGTTGACCAGTCGCTTGTTGGCATTTTCGCGACGACAGGCGCTCGATCCCAAGCCGATCAACGTGAACAACTACGTCAATGGTCTGCAGGAATTCCTCCAGCGTACGCTGGGGGAGAGCATCGAAGTCCAAACGGTCGGAAGTGCGGGTCTGTGGCAAATTGAAGCCGATGCCAATCATCTGGAGTCGGCCATCGTCAACCTGGCAATCAACGCTCGCGACGCCATGCCTGACGGTGGAAAGCTGACTCTGGAAGCTGCCAACATCGCCGCCGACGAGGATTACTGCCGTCTCAATCCGGAATTGGCGCCCGGTCAGTACGTCGCTATCTGCGTGACTGACACAGGCGTCGGAATGTCGCGGGACGTTCTCAATCACGCGTTTGAGCCCTTCTTCACCACGAAGGAGCCGGGCCACGGCACCGGGCTTGGGCTAAGTCAGGTCTATGGCTTCGTCAAACAATCCGGAGGCCACGCAAAAATCTATACCGAGGTGGGGCAAGGCACGACGATCAAGCTGTATTTCCCGCGCTTCACCGGCAGTGTCCGACATGAGGAAGTGGCACCTGAGGAGCTCGCCGAGGGTGAGATATTCGAGACCATTCTCGTGGTCGAGGATGATGAAGATCTGCGCGTCTATATTTCTGACGTCCTTCGTGATCTCAACTACCGTGTCCTCTCGGCCCGCAGCGCCCAAGCGGCCCTGACCATTCTCCTGCAGGACGAGTCGAAGGTGGATCTTCTTCTCACCGACGTGGTCATGCCGGGGATCAATGGTCGCGAACTTGGCAGGCGCGCGCACCAAATTCGACCGGAGCTGAAAATCCTGTACATGACCGGGTATTCGCGTAATGCCGTCGTGCACCAGGGAAGGCTTGATGAAGGCGTCAATCTGTTGGAGAAGCCGATTTCCCAAGCGAAGCTTGCACTGAGGGTGCGAGAGATTCTCGACCAGAACGAATGAACTAGGCCTCCGATCGAGCGTCTTGACGATTTGAAGAGGTTAGTTCCGCCACAGATGCGCGCGCAATCGCTGGCTTCCGGAATTTCGGATAGGGCAGCCCACGCCCCTGAGCCGAGTGGATGGACCTTGCAGTTCCCCCGGATGTGGCGCCTAATCAGGTATCGCCGGCCAAAGGCTCGTCCGTAGGCGTCGGTGCCTGAGAGATGATTTGTGCTCCCGCCTCAACGGGAGTGCGCCTCATGGCCCAGCCATTCAGCAAGGAAACCCGCGAACTCCTGGAGCGGGCGCAGCGCGCGATCGATGCGTCGATCCGGCTTCGCGAAGACAGCCACCGCGCGATCCGCCAGGCCGAATTCTGGCAGTTCGATCTTGAACTCCGCTTGAGCCGAGAGCGCCTCGAGGCGAGTTGCGCGACAGCGCCGCTCATCGACACTTCGGCGACAGCGCCGGCACGTTCGGCCACGGCCAGTTTTTCCAGCTCCCGTCCTCTTCAACGCAGGCCGATGGCCCGAGGCCGTTCGTCGGAGCACTCGTCGTCTTGACCGGCGTGGCGAGGCGCTGGTCGACATAGCTCGTCGAGACATAGCCGGCGACGATGACGCCGAGCAGGACCGAAGATCCCTTGGCCAGATCGCTCAGTTTCATTGGTCATCTCCATCCGCTTGCCGGCGCATCTTTCGGCACAACGACTAGCCGACGTCCCGGGATCCCGACGTGACGGGGGTCACGCCCGCCAGAATCAAGGTCGCCAGAATCTAAGGTTGCCACATCATCTTCAGCACGGGCCGGCCCGAAGTCGGGTTCACCTCGTCGCCGGCATGCGCGAAACCGTTGCGCTCGTAGAAGCGGATGGCGCGGCTGTTGTCCTTGTTGACGAGCAGCGTCACGCCCGCAGGCGACAGGCGCTTGGCCTCATCCACCAGCAGCCGCGCCGCGTCCGAGCCCCAATGCGCGGGATCAACCACGAGCTGGTCGAGATAGCCGTCGCCATCGATGGTGACGAAGCCGGCCAGCGTGCTGTCCTGCTCCGCCACCACGATCGAGGCCTTCGGCACCAGATCCTTGCGCCAGCGTTCGCGCCACCAGTCCAGGCGGGCCGCGAAGTCGATCTGCGGATAGGCCTGCTGCCAGGTGCGATGCCACAGGTCGATCGAGGCGGTCTCGTCCTCGGGCCGGTAAGGGCGAAGGTGGAGGGCGGTCATTTTACGAAAGTCGTCATGCCCGGGCTTGTCCCGGGCATCCACGCCTTTCCATCAGCGATGACCGAAGTTCGTGGATGGCCGGGACAAGCCCGGCCATGACGGTGTGGCGAGTATCGCGCGACCCTCACCACTACCGCTCCGTCAGTTTCAACTCGATGCGGCGGTTGCGCTTGTAGGCCTCTTCGGTGTTGGCGGCGTCGAGCGGCTGGAATTCGCCGAAGCCGGCGGCGACGAGGCGCTGGGCCGGCACGCCGAGTGAGATCAGGTACTGCACCACCGAGATCGAGCGGGCGGCCGAAAGGTCCCAGTTCGATTTGAAGTTCGGCCCGTTGACCGGACGCACGTCGGTGTGGCCGTCGACGCGCAGTACCCAGGGGATCTCGTTCGGGATCTTCTTGTCGAGATCGATCAGCGCGGTCGCCAAGGTGTCGAGTTCGGCGCGGCCTTCGGGCAGCAGCACCGCCTGTCCGGTGTCGAAGAACACTTCGGACTGGAATACGAAGCGGTCGCCGACGACGCGGATGTCGGGCCGGTTGCCGAGGATGGCGCGCAGCCGGCCGAAGAATTCCGAGCGGTAGCGCGACAATTCCTGCACGCGCTGCGCCAGGGCGACATTCAGGCGAGACCCCAGATCGGCAATTCGGTTTTGCGATTCCTTGTCGCGCTTCTCGGAGACGTCGAGCGCTTCTTCCAGTGCCGCCAATTGCCGGCGCAGCGCGCTGATCTGCTGGTTCAGCACCTCGATCTGCGCCAGCGCGCGGGCCGAAACCGCCTTCTCGGAGTCCAGCGCCTTGCCGAGCTCGGAGGACTTGCCTTGCGCGTCGTTGCCGGCGGCGGCGAGTCCCTCATAGAGGCCCTTGATGCGGTCGCGCTCGCTCTCGGCCGAAGCGAGGCCGGCCTTCAGCGACGAGACCTGGTCGTCAAGCGTGAGCTTTCCGAGCTTCTCCAGCGACAGCAATTCGTTGAGCTGCGCGATCTTGGCGTTGAGCTGCTCCAGCGCCTTGTCCTTGCCGGTGACCTCCTGCGACAGGAAGAACTGCACCACCAGGAACACCGACAGCAGGAACACGATCGACAGCACCAGCGTCGACAGCGCGTCGACGAAGCCGGGCCAGTAGTTGAAGGAGGTATCGCCGCGGCGGCCGCGCGCCAGTGCCATGTCGCTAACCCTTCTCGGGCTGACGCGCGATGCGCTCCAGCAGGCGCCGGATCTCGCGGTTCTGCTCGCCCTGGCCGTCGGCCCATTCGCGGATCATCTGCTGCTCGGTCCGCATGTGCGAGACCAGCGCCTGGATGGCTTCGGCGAGGCTCGCCATCGCCGCTGTGGTGCCGCGGCTGCCGCTGCCTTCCTCGAGCACCGAGCGCAAGCGCTCGACGACGGCCTGAAGCTCGCCGCTGGCAATGCCGCCGCCGGCGGCGACCGCCACCTCGCCACTGCCATATTCGCGCACGGTGGTGGCAAGCCAGTCTTCGAGATCGGTGTAGAAACGGTTCTGCGCCTGGCTCGATTGCAGGTCGAGAAAGCCCAGGATCAGCGAGCCGGCGAGGCCGAACAGCGAACTCGAGAACGAGATGCCCATGCCGCCGAGCGGGGCGGCCAGCCCCTCCTTCAGCGTGTCGAACAGGGCGCCGGAATCGCCCCCGACCTTGAGCCCGTCGATCACCTTGCCGACCGAGCCGACCGTCTCGATCAGGCCCCAGAAGGTGCCGAGCAGGCCGAGGAAGACCAGCAGCCCGGTCATGTAGCGGGAGATGTCGCGGGCCTCGTCGAGGCGGGTCGCGATCGAATCGAGCAGGTGCCGCATGGTGGTCTGGGTGATCGACATCCGCCCGGTGCGCTCGCCGCCGAGGATCATCGCCATCGGCGCCAGCAGCTTGGGGTGGCGAGCGGGCGCAAGGCCGGGATCGGCGATGCGGAAATTGTTGACCCAGGAGACTTCGGGATACAGCCGGATCACCTGGCGGAAGGCCAGGATGATGCCGATGAACAGCACGCCGCCGATCAGGGCATTGAGCCCGGGATTGGCGAAGAAGGCCTGGATGATCTGCTTGTAGAGCACCACCCCCACCAGGGCGCAGAGCACCAGGAAGACCAGCATCCGCACCAGGAAGACGCTGGGCGAGGAAAGCTTGGTGTATTCGATGTCGAGGGAGGAGCGGGGCGAGGCGCCTGGCGGCATGGCCGGTATCATCCGTTAACTTGCTTGCGGGGCGCACTATGGCACAGCGCCAGCCCAAAAAAAGCGCCGGATGCGCCGATTTCGGGGAGAGCTGGGGAACCCAAGGCTGAAACGGGGCTTTGGTACGGACGTACTTTCCTAATCCTCGGCATTCCACAGGTTCAAGTCGTACTTTTTCCCCTGCCGCCCAAGATCTGGCGCCCAAGATCTTCCGCCCAAGATCTGCGGCCCAAAGACGGAGTCGTCGCATGAGCGTCGTGTCCGCAATCATCGGGACTGCCGAACGGGTGCCGCTGCCTGATGTCGTGATCCGCGCGGCGATCCAGCGCCTGTGCTCGCGCACGGTGACGCGGCTGTCCGCGCTGGGCGGGGCCGACGATGCCGCCTTCGCCGGGCGGATGATGCTGCGGCCGATCGCCGAGGACCCGGATGCCGGGCATGACAAGGTACCCGCTTCGTTCTTTGCGAAGGTGCTCGGTCCCAACCGCAAATACTCCTGCTGCTTCTACAAGACCGACGCGACCACCTTGCAGGAGGCCGAGGAGGAGGCGTTGCGCCAGACCGCCGAGCATGCCGCTCTCGCCGACGGCCAGACCATCCTCGAGCTCGGCTGTGGCTGGGGCTCGCTGTCGCTGTGGATGGCGCGGCAGTTTCCGCACGCCAAGGTGACGGCGGTGTCGAGTTCGCAGGCGCAGCGCACTTATATCGAAGAAGAGGCGCGGCTGCGCGGTCTCCTCAACCTGCGCGTGGTCACGGCGGACATCAACGTGTTCGCGCCCGACGGGCAATTCGACCGCATCGTTTCGGTCGAGATGTTCGAGCATGTGATGAACTGGCGCAAGCTGATGACGCGCCTGCGCGCGTGGCTCGCGCCGGAGGGGCGGTTCTTCATGCACATCGTCGCCCATCGCTCTGGCTCCCACCTGTTCGACCGGGCCGATCGCGACGACTGGATCGCGCAGCACGTCTCCACGGGCGGACTGATGCCGAGCCATCACCTCGTCAGGCAATTCGACGATATCTTCACGGTCGAGAAGGAATGGTGCTGGAGCGGCACGCATTATCAGCGCACCGCCAACGACTGGCTCGCGAATTTCGACACGCATCGCTGTTTCATTGAAGCGGCCTTGCGCAACATCCATGGCGAGGAGACCGGCCTGCGGATGCGACGCTGGCGCTGGTTCTTTCTCGCGACCTCCGGCCTGTTCGGCTACGCCGACGGAACCGAGTGGGGCGTTAGCCACTATCGGATGAAGGCGGCGGGGTAATTGCGCTGTTCCGTCGCAGCACGCCGCGAGGGAACTCGATTCACGATCCGGTGACTTTCCGAAACACTCGTTTTTTGAACGGGATAGCTCGTGTGACAATGAGCCGCCCAAGCTCTCATTGCGTCGCAGCAAACACCGATTATTTTCCTTTTCAAATCAGACTGTCCGGAACTTCTTCGGAAGACCAGCGATAGAACGGGGCAACTACCCTTATGTCAGCACTTCACGCGCGATCCGCCTGCATGGCCATAATGCTCGCGGTCGCGGCACCGCTTCTTGCGGGCTGCGATGAATCAAACTCTGCGATCGTCCAGGCGCAACCGACCGAACCCGACGTCAGCGTGGTGACCGTAAGGCCGCAGCCGCGCGCGGTCGTGCGGGAACTCCCTGGCCGAATCGCGCCGACGCGAGTCTCCGATGTTCGGCCCCGGGTTTCGGGTATCGTGGTTGAGCGCCTGTTCCACCAAGGCAGCGAAGTGAAAGCCGGCGATCCGCTCTACCGTATCGATCCGCGCCCGTTCGAGGTCGAGGTATCGGCCAACGAAGCCGCGCTCGCCAAAGCGGAGGCTGGGCTGATGCAGTCCCAGCAACAGGCGCGCCGCATCGCCACGCTCACAGCCCAGCGCGCCGCGCCCGAAGCCGAGAACGAGAAGGCGATCGCGGCCGAGCGCCAGGCTCACGCCGAAGTCGAGGGCCGCAAGGCCGACCTTGCGCGGGCAAAGCTCAATCTCGATTATGCCACCGTGCGGGCCCCGATCGACGGCGTCGTCGGCGCCGCGCTGGTCAGCGAGGGCGCGCTCGTGGTCCAGAACGAGACCAATCTGGCCACCATTCAGCAGCTCGACCTGATCTACGCCGACTTCACCCAGTCGGTGAACGAGCTCCATCAGCTCCGCCGCGCCTTCGAGAGCGGCGATCTCGAACGTATTGCGCCCGGTGCGGTCAAGGTGCGTCTCGTGCTCGACGACAACACGATCTATCCGCTGAACGGCACGCTCCTGTTCTCCGATGCCAAGGTCGACGCCAACACCGGTCAGGTGACCTTGCGCGGTGAATTTCCCAATTCCAAGCGTGAATTGCTGCCTGGCATGTACGTTCGCGTACGAATCGAGCAGGGCATCGACAGCGACGCGATCGCGGTGCCGCAGCAGGCGATCCAGCGCAACGGCGGCGGCGGCAGCGAAGTCTTCGTCGTCAAGGACGATCACCGCGTCGTGGTGCAGCCGGTGCGCATCGGTTCGGCGCAAGATGGCTTCTGGTTCGTCACCGAGGGCCTGAAGGCCGGTGACAAGGTCGTCGTGGAAGGCTTCCAAAAGTTCGCAGCGGGCGACAAGGTCAAGCCGCAATCCTGGGCCGAGGCCGAAGCCATCGTGGAAAGTCAACGCGCACAGATGATGCAGTAAAGCATCATGGCGAGCTTCTTCATCGACAGGCCGATCTTCGCCTGGGTTGTCGCGCTGTTCATCTGTCTGGTCGGCGCAATTTCGATTCCGCTGTTGCCGATCGCGCAATATCCGATCATCGCGCCGCCCTCGATCTCGATCTCGACCAGCTATCCCGGCGCCTCGCCCGAAAACCTCTACAACAGCGTCACGCGGCTGATCGAGGAGGAGCTCAACGGCGCCTCCGGCATCCTCAATTTCGAATCCACCAGCGACTCGCTCGGCCAGGTCGAGATCATCGCCAATTTCGTGCCGGGCACCGATACCAGCGCGGCTTCCGTCGAGGTGCAGAACCGCATCAAGCGCGTCGAGGCGCGGCTGCCCCGCGCGGTGATCCAGCAGGGCATTCTGATCGAGGAAGCCTCCAGCGCGGTGCTCCAGATCATCACGCTGAGCTCGACCGACGGAAGCCTGGACGAGGTTGGCCTCGGCGACTTCATGATCCGCAACGTGCTCGGCGAGATCCGCCGCATCCCCGGCGTCGGCCGCGCCACGCTGTATTCGACGGAACGCAGCTTGCGCGTCTGGGTCGATCCGGCCAAGCTGGTCGGCTATGGGCTGACCGCCGACGACGTCAACAAGGCCATTGCCGCGCAGAACGCGCAGGTCGCTTCGGGCAGCATCGGCGCCGAGCCGTCGACCTCGACCCAGCGCACCTCCGCGCTGGTGCTGGTCAAGGGCCAGCTCTCGTCCCCGGATGAATTCGGCACCATCATCCTGCGCGCCAATGCCGACGGCTCGACCGTGCGCCTGCGCGACGTCGCACGCATCGAGGTCGGCGGCCTCAGCTACCAGTTCAACACCCGTCTCGACGGCAAGCCGACCGCCGGTCTGTCCGTGCTGATGTCGCCGACCGGCAATGCGCTGGCGACCGCGAGTGCCGTCGAAGAGAAGATGAAGGAGCTGTCGCGCTTCTTCCCGGCCAACATCTCCTACGAGATCCCCTACAACATCACGCCCGTGGTCGAGGCCTCGATCAAGAAGGTGCTGTCGACGCTGGTCGAAGCCGTGGTGCTGGTGTTCGTGGTGATGTTCCTGTTCCTGCAGAACATCCGCTACACCATCATCCCGACCATCGTGGTGCCGGTGGCGCTGCTGGGCGCCTGTACCATTCTGCTGCTCGCCGGCTACTCCATCAACATGCTCTCGATGTTCGGCATGGTGCTCGCCGTCGGCATCCTGGTCGACGATGCCATCGTCGTGGTCGA
>NZ_JBVVOT010000047.1:0-34168 GCF_055807455.1 Bradyrhizobium sp. Kon58 | reverse complement strand
TTCAAGCCTCCCTTCAACTGAGACGCTTGAATCACAATCCAATTTCGAAGGGAATCCCTATTGAGTACAGACCCTAGCGCGGCACCGTCGGTGCCGAGTTCGCGCTCGATCCGGTTCAGCCGCAGCACCGCCTGACGTTGGCTCTCGGTAACCGGCTCGCGCGTGCGCGCGCCATCGACATATTCGCGGGTCGGGTCCATCGCCTGAGGGCCACGCTCGGCCCTCTCCCAATCGTTCTGGAAGGCGCGCCCGCCGCGATACTGCGCCTCGTCGATCTGATGGTGCGCGTGCAGCCGGCCCAGCGGATCGCTGCGGATCGACCGCACGGCCATGATCTTCTCGCCGGGGTCGAGCGCCAGCGGATTGTCCACCTCGACTTCCGCGACCTTCGCATTGAACGGTATCTCGCGCGAGCGTCGATCGTAGACATTCGCCAGTTTGTAGGACCTGTTGCGTCGGACACGTGCCACTCGGATACTCCTTGCTAAATTGACGATTGAATGGGCGGTCGTCAGGTCAGGCGGCAGAGACCAGCCTCAGCACGACGGCGCCGGCGATGCGGGTGGATCCAGCTCCGGCGCGGCGCGTCAGACGCGCATGCGGCGTGCAATAGCTCGAGCCCGGCTCACGCGGATGGCCGCAGAAGGTGATCTCCTCCCCGTCCTTGTCGCCGCCATAGGGATAGCGACAGTCCTCGCCAGCGAGTTCGACCAACGGGACCAGGCGCGGCTGGACGCCGACGCAGCGCAACTTGACCGGCGCGGCAGGCTTCATCGCGGATTTCGGCGGCAGGGTCAGCACCGTAGGGCGGTGCGGCAGGACAAGACAGGCCCCAGACGGCAACACCGGGACGATCGACGGGCTCGCCGTCCGCACCTGCACGACCAGCCCGAGCCGCTTGGCGCGGCCGACCACCGCGTTGCGCGTGTAAGCCGTTCCAAACCTTGCGTTAATCTGTCTTCCGATCTCCGCATAAGACATTCCCTTGAGAAAATAGTCGCGAAGCGCGTCGGAGTGCTCCGACGGCCAATGGCCCGGTTCCATGCTGCTGTCCTGTGATGCGCCTCCTCCGATCGCTCGATCGCGAGGCGAAGCGTACATTCCGGTATTCCGAAGTCAGAGTCAAGCGATAATTCTGATATTCATAATTGCATCAATTCCGAATTTCGGATTACAAGAGGCGGAACGATGGACAATCGAGGGAATCACCATGTTGGACGCTGCAATGATCGAACGGGGCCTGGAAAAGACAGGCAAGAGCAAGGGCGGCCTGGCGGCTGCCATGGGCGTACGCCCCGGCGCGGTCTCGGAGATCCTCGGCGGTGAACGCCTGGTGAAGGCTTCGGAAATCATTCCGATCATGGAATATCTCGAGCTCAATCTCGCGCCGATCATGGGCCGCGTCGGCGCCGGTGCCGTGATCGAGCCGGATTATGAGCAGGTTCCCCCGGAAGGCCTCGGCGACATCGCGCTGCCCTTTCCGATCATGGAGGAGACCATCGCATTCGAGATCGTGGGCGATTCGATGCTGCCCAAATACGAGAGCGGCGACGTCATCGTGGTCTACAAGGACCAGCGCCATCCTCTGTCGAGCTTCTACGGCGAGGAGGCCGTGGTCCGGCTCAAGACCGGCGAGCGCTATCTGAAGACCATCGAGCGGGGCAAATCCCCCTCCGTCGTCAATCTCAGCAGCTTCAATGCCAAACAGATCGTCGGTGTGAAACTGGAGTGGGTCGGCGAGATCTGCCTGTCCATGCCCAAGGGGCAGCTGGAACGGCTGCGCGCCAAGTCGGCGCGCCCTCGCAAGAGGAGCAAGTAGGCCGGAATTTCCGTTTTTACGAAATTCACCTTGACTTGATTCCGTTTTTCGGAAATACTCTGCCGTGCCCGACATGAGGCACGGCAGGATCGTTTCATGCAGTATTTCGTCGTGATGATCGATTATGGGCGCCGCGGCCGCGAGGCGGTCGTCGACCCTGAAATCACCAGGCGCGAGGTCATTTCCCGCGTTGCCTCAGGTGAATATCGGAACATCTCGTTCATCCACGAGATCGCGGAGAGCTCGGTCGAGGACATTACCGAGGCCATCCTCGCCGAGGCCACCCTCCCGGAGATCCGGCCCGAAGAAGTCGACCTCCAGGCTATCCGCCTCGATCACGCCCACGATCTGCGTAAGCACGAGCCGACGTGACGCAAGGCCCGAGCGGCTTGCGCCACAGCCCGGTCGGAGATCACACCGTGAGGACGGTCGATCCCGTGGTCTTGCGCGCGGCGAGATCGGCATGCGCCTTGGCGGCGTCCTTCAGCGGATAGGTCTGGTGCACCTCGATCTTGACCGCGCCGGACTTGACGACGTCGAACAGCTCACCTGCCATCGCGACCAGGCTTTCACGCTTGGCGGCGTAGGTGAACAACGTCGGCCGGGTGACGTAGAGCGAGCCCTTCTGCGCGAGCAAACCGAGATTGAGCGGCTCGACGGCGCCGGACGACGCACCGAACAGCGCGGCGACGCCGAGCGGCGCGAGGCAGTCAAGCGACTTCAGGAACGTATCCTTACCGACGGAATCATAGACCACCGGCACCTTCTTGCCGCCAGTGATCTCATCCACGCGCTTCACGAAATCCTCGCGGCTATAGATGATGACATGGTCGCAGCCATGCGCCTTGGCGAGCTTGGCCTTTTCGTCATTGCTGACGGTGCCGATCACGGTCGCGCCGAGATGCTTGGCCCATTGAGAGAGAATCAGGCCGACGCCACCGGCGGCCGCATGGAGCAGGATGGTGTCGCCGGCCTTCACGCGATAGGTCTGCCGGATCAGATATTGCGTGGTGAGCCCCTTCAGCATCATCGCCGCCGCGGTCTTGTCGTCGACACCGTCCGGCAGCTTCAGCAGTCGGTCGGCCGGGATCAGCCGCGCCTCGGAATAGGCGCCGAGCGGCGAGGCGCCGTAGGCGACGCGATCGCCCGGCTTCAGATCGGTGACACCGGGCCCGACCTCCTCGACGACACCAGCGGCCTCGCTGCCAAGCCCGCTCGGCAGTTGCACCGGGTAAAGGCCCGAACGGTTGTAGATGTCGACGAAGTTGAGACCGACGGCGGTATGGCGGATTCGGGCCTCGCCAGGTCCGGGCTTGCCGACACTGACCTCCTCCCAGACCAGCACTTCCGGACCACCAGTCTTGTGAAAGCGAATGGCATGCGTCATGGGCGTTGCTCCCTTATCGTTGAGGTCAAAGTCCGAACACTGGATCGGACTTTTGAAATAGGTATTTGGTCCGCCCGTCACAGTACAGAGACGTAACAAGAATGTCACAGCGAACGACAAACCTCCGCCGTTCCGCCTCTGTTCGAAAGAGTTGATGTCGGCCTTGCGCCAGCCGGCAGTAGCCTTCGCGCGGGTTTGGAGGTCGTCTGCGAAGGAGAGCCGAGATGCCAGCTTATGTACAGCATCATCAGGATATCGAGATCGCGCCTGTGATTTGCCCTGCTTGCACGGGGTTCCTTCCAATGTATGTGCGCGAGGTCGAGCCGCATTGGAGTCTTGCCAAGATCGACTTCGTCTATGAATGCGCCGATTGCGGCGCCGAGGTCAGACAGACGATCCGCAAGCCGGAGTTGCTGCGGCACTGATCGCGCGGCCGGTTGGCCGCCCGACTATTTGCGTTGAGCGGAAAAAACGCCCATCGGCGCGGGTCTGGCCTCTCCCAAACGAGGCTTGTTCTTTGCCGTGAACGCAGGCAGAACAAGCCTCAATCAAGACCTTTGGGAGCGCCTTTTCGTGGCTGAACAGAAGCCCTCGACAGCGATCGAGGCAGTGGAGAGCGGCCTCGCCGCGCAAGGCTACATCGCGAGCCGGCAGATCGCGACCGCCGTCTATTTGTCCCAACAGATCGAGAAGCCGATCCTGGTCGAAGGCCCCGCGGGCGTCGGCAAGACCGAGCTTGCCAAGGCGATCGCGGCTTGGCGCGGCCTGAAGATGATCCGCCTGCAATGCTATGAAGGCCTCGACGAGGCCAAGGCGCTCTACGAGTGGAAATACGCCAAGCAGCTTCTCTACACGCAGATCCTCAAGGACAAGCTCGGCGAAGTCCTCGGTGGCGCGCAGACTCTGCACGCTGCACTTGATCAGCTCCACGATTTCGGCGACGTGTTCTTCTCCAAGGAGTTCGTCGAGCCGCGGCCGCTGCTGCAAGCGCTGGAGCAGCCGGGCGGCTGCGTGCTCCTGATCGACGAGATCGACAAGTCGGATGCGGAATTC
The DNA here is from genome assembly GCF_055807455.1 of Bradyrhizobium sp. Kon58. NCBI lineage: Bacteria > Pseudomonadati > Pseudomonadota > Alphaproteobacteria > Hyphomicrobiales > Nitrobacteraceae > Bradyrhizobium > Bradyrhizobium sp. Kon58. The sequence continues at coordinate 29,909 of NZ_JBVVOT010000047.1, read as the reverse complement.
GAATCGCTGCTGCTGGAGATTCTCTCCGACTTCCAGGTCACGATCCCCGAGCTCGGCACCGTCTCCGCGATCACGCCGCCAACGGTGATCCTCACCTCCAACAGCGAGCGCGATCTCGGCGATGCCCTGAAGCGGCGCTGCCTGCATCTGCACATCGGCTTCCCCGAGCAGCGGCTCGAGGAGCGCATCGTCGAGAGCCGCGTCCCCAACATTTCGCAGACACTGCGGCGGCAGATGGTCGGCTTCATCCACGAAATCCGCTCGCTCGACCTGAAGAAGCTGCCTTCGGTCAGCGAGACCATCGATTGGGCCCGCGTGCTGGTGCTCTTGCAGGCCTCGGAGCTCGACACCGAGATCGTCAAGGACACGCTCAACGTGCTTCTGAAATACGAGGCCGACATCGAGGCGGCTCAGCCTCAGATTACGACCTTCATTGCCAAGGCAGCACGATCCAACGTCTTCGGTTGACGCCGATGCGCGAGAATATTCATCGTTTCTTCCGTGCGGCACGGGGCGCCGGGGTCCATGTCTCGCCGGCCGAAAGCATCGATGCGATGCGTGCGGTCGCGCAGGTCGGCGTTTCCGACCGGACCATCCTGCGCGATGCACTCCTTCTGACGCTCGCCAAGTCCCAGGACGAAAAGCTCGCGCTCGGTGACTGCTTCGATCTGTTCTTCAGTCAGCCGGAGCCGCGGCAGGAACAGCCTGAAGCCGACAGCAACGATGTTTCGGAGGACGCGGATCGATCTCCGTCATCCGGCGAGGCCAGCGATGCGAGCGGCGGTTCGCCCCCCGCGGAATTGGGCCCCCTCGCGCAGATGCTGCTGTCGCAGGATCGCAATGCGATCACCGCCGCGATCGCCAGCGCCTCGGGTGCGGCCTCCCTGTCCGACATCCGCTACTCCACCCAGCGCGGCATCTTCTCCAGCCGCATCCTCGACGCCATGGGGCTCCAGCGGCTACGCGACGATCTCGACGAGCTGACCGCGACCAATCCGGCACTGGCCGAGCGGCTTCGCGCCGCGCTCGATGGCTTGCGCGAAGCAGTTCGCGACACTGTCGCGCAGGGGCTTGCGCTCTATGCCCGCGAGGAGGCTGAAAACCTCCGCAACGAGATTCTGCGCAACGCGCCGCTTGCCCGCATCGAGCGGCGCCATGTCGCGGAAATGCGCGCTCTCATCCGCCAGATCGCGCGGCGCCTGCGCGAGCGCTATTCGAAGCCACGCAAGCGCCAGCGGCGCGGTCATCTCGACGTCCGCCGCACGCTGCGCCGCAATGCCGCCTGGGGCGGCATCCCCTTTCTCACGGCCTGGAAGCGCAAGCATCGCGACCGGCCGAAGATCGTGGCACTCTGCGACGTCTCGGGGTCGGTCGCACAGGTCTCGGATTTCTTCCTGCTCCTGATCCACTCGCTGCATGAGGTGGTCGACGACGTCCATTCCTTCGCCTTCTCCTCGCATCTGATCGAAGTCAGCGATATCCTCGAGAAGAAACCGCCGGAAGAGGCGATGGCCGAGATCATGTCCAAGGTCGGCTTCGGCTCCTCCGACTACGGCTCTTCGCTGGCCGATTTCGACAAGGAGTTTATGAGCACGCTGACGCCGCAGACCACGGTGATCGTGCTGGGCGATGCCCGCAGCAACAATCTCGATCCGCGCGCCGACATCCTGCGCCGCATCTCTGAGCGCTCGAAGCGACTGGTGTGGCTCAATCCCGAAGGACGTCTCGCCTGGGGCTTTGGCGATTCCGAGATGCCGCGCTATGCGACCTTCTGCAGCGTGGTGCGCCCGTGCGCCACCGCGCAGCAGCTCGAGCGCGCGGTGTCCGATATTGTGGCGACTTATCAGTAGGCCTTACCCACAGCCGGCGTCAGTTTCGCCCCAGCTCCGTCTGAGCCACATTGCACTCCCGGAAATGATAGGCGATCTCGTCAAGCGCGCGCTGCTCCCATTCCTGAGCTTGCGCAAGCCAGAAAACCCGGCGCTGGAAATCAAGCGCGGCGCGCTCCCGGCACAGGGATTCCTGACTACGAATTTCGACCAGTCTGTTCATGCACTCCACTCCTGCCGTGTGAAGCCATTCCCCGTGAATCAGCGTAACAGAATCCCGAACCCTTCGTCTCATGATTTCTGTGCATATTGCGACGCAGAATGGGACAGCAGCGCTGCCCGTGCAGTGCGTCGTTCGCGGACCAACATCAAGCCCACATCATCAATATGTGATCGAGGCTCCGGACGGTCCTCGCGGTCGAGCGGTCTTAACTCTTGTGGCGCAATGGCGTGCAGCAATTTGTGAAGAGAAGTTCTAAACACCTCACCGAATTCCCGACTCATTGTCGTCGCACGGTCTTCATGCAGCGCCTCTAACAGAGGCGCACGAACGGCACTACGGCTTGAGGCAACATGAGCAACGACATCGACTTCGATCTTTCGCCAGACCAATGGGAGGTTCTGAAGGCGCTTCGCAACCCGGTGTCGAACGGTCGCCTTTCCAAGGCCTATCTCATCGAGAGCCTCGTCAAGCTCGGTCTTGTCGTCGTCTGCGACGGCGTGCCGGTCATGACGCCGAATGGACGCAAGGCGCTGGTACGCGGATCGTGTCGCCTGCTGGATCTCGCGGCGTGACGCGGCCCCCGCATGCGGAACGTGACAATACGACCGCAAAATCACCTGCCCACGTGACCGACGGCACCTCGAACGGTGTCCCGGCGCCGATTCGGACGCCCGGTCGTACCGCAAAAGCGACCGAATAGACCTCCTCCTCAGCGAAAACCGCGACAATCTGGCACGCTAGTTGCTCCTTTCGACGTCCAAGACGCGTCAAAACGGGGGAGTCACCATGTCGACCATTGCCGCGGCCCCGGCCGCCGAGCCAAAGCCGCTCTACACATCGCTGTTCGTCCAGGTCCTGGCCGCGCTGATCCTCGGAATCATTCTCGGCGTGGCCACGCCGGATTTTGCCATCTCGCTCAAGATTCTCAGCGACGCCTTCCTGAAGCTGATTTCGATGATCGTGGCGCCGATCGTGTTCTGCGTCGTCGTGCACGGCATTGCCGGTGCGGGCGACCTCAAGAAGGTCGGACGGGTCGGCGTCAAGGCGCTGGTCTATTTCGAGGTGATGACCACAGTCGCGCTCGTGGTCGGTCTCATCCTGGCCTACACTTTCGGCCCCGGCCATGGCATGAACATCGACCCTTCGACGCTGGACGCCAAGGCGCTCAACACCTATGCAGACAACGCCCACAAGCTTCAGGGCGGCGGCATCGGCTCCTTCCTCCTCAACGTGATCCCGAGCACCTCGTTCGACGCCTTGTCGCGCAACGACGTGCTCCAGGTGCTGTTCTTCGCCGTGCTGTTCGGCGTAGGCCTCGCACTGGTCGGCGGCGAGAAGGGCAAGCTCGTCACGTCGATGATCGATGCCGCCTCGACCGTGCTGTTCCGCGTCATGGGGCTTATCGTCCGCGTCGCTCCACTTGGCGTGCTCGGCGCAGTCGCCTACACCGTCGGCAAATACGGCGTCGGCTCGCTCAAGCAGCTCGTCTCACTGGTGGCGCTGTTCTACGTCTCGGTCGGCATCTTCGTGCTGGGCGTGCTCGGCGGCGTCATGGCGCTCGCCGGCATCAACATCCTCAAATTCCTCGCCTACCTGCGCGAAGAGTTGACCATCGTGCTCGCGACCGCCTCGTCCGACGCCGTGCTGCCGCAGATCATGAAGAAGCTGGAGCGGATGGGCGTGAAGGATTCCGTGGTCGGCCTGGTGATCCCGACCGGATATTCCTTCAACCTCGACGCCTTCTCGATCTATCTCACGCTCGCGGTCGTCTTCATCGCACAGGCGACCAACACGCCGCTGTCGTTCGGCGACCTCCTGCTCGTGCTCGGCGTCTCCCTGATCACCTCGAAGGGCGCGCATGGCGTACCGGGCTCCGCGATCGTGATTTTGGCGGCGACGCTGAACGCGGTGCCCAGCATCCCTGCGATCGGCCTCGTGCTGGTCTTGTCGGTCGACTGGTTCATCGGCATGGCTCGCGCGGTCGGCAACCTCACCGGCAACTGCGTTGCCACCGTGGTGGTGGCCGCGTGGGAAGGCGACCTCGACCGCGCCAAGGCGGCCAAGGTCCTCGACGGCGGCGAGCTCGTGGACGTAACGGCGGGGTAGCGCGGGTCAGTCATTCCAACGGAGGAGCGGCGTACCATACGCCCTCCTCCAGACGGAGAGGAAACGCGGAAACCAGGAGTGGGCCACGGCGCCCTTGTAGGCCCAGGTGCGATATTTCAGGCCCTGCTCCGAGATCAGTTCCTGATACCCGCCGTGGACTTCGGTCGCGGTGCGAATGTCCTTCAGAATTCCCTGGGCGCAGGAACGGTAAGTATTGCTCCCCGAGAAGTCGTCATAGTCCAGCATGCGATCCGCGAACTCGACGTTGAACGTCGGCCAGGAGGACCGTCCCTGGTAGGCGGGAGCCGCGATCTTGTGGATCATCTTGTTCCGCGGATTATCCGCGGACACCAGGAAGTGGAATGTGCCGGGGATGCGAAAGCGCGGCTCCGCGACGATCAGATTCGCAGTTGCCGCGAACAGCGCGCGCTCGCTTTCCTTGCTCATATCCCAGAAGCCGCGATGCACACTGACGAAATCCAGCGCGACCGAGGACACCGGCGAGCCCGTGGGGCCATCAAGAGAATGCCTGATATAACCGCCCTTGCCGAACAGGTGGAGCAGGTCCCTCTTGTACTGCGCCAGGTCGCGCTCGAGCCGCCGCTTCAGCTCGTTCTCGTCGACGATTCCGAGCTGCACGCCCCACGCGAACGTCGTGTAGACGCAGGCATTGGTGACGAAACGCCTGCGCTCGGCGCGCGTGTCGGTTGCGGCGGAGCGCGGAGCACTGGCGTCGCACAGCAAATACGTGGAGCCGTCATCATTGAACGGCGCGAGCTCGCTTGCGAGCTGGAGGATCGCGCGCTTCAGATCACCGTAATATTCGGCCAGCAGCAGGCGGCCGGCATGCGCGCATTGCGACATCGCCAGATGGGATGACGCTCTTTCCTCGGCAGAGATCATCTGCTGGAGGCCGGCCAGAATGCCGAGCAGCGTATCCGAGGGGCGCGAGAAATAGTTCACGCCGAGATACCGGGCGCGCCCAGCCGGGACGATGGTCGTCGTGACGACGTTGGCGCGAACCGCTTCCAGCAGCAGGCGGACGCTCTTTTCGAGCAGACGAGCCCGGCGCACCGCATCCTGAGAATCCATGATGGTGTCGGGATCGAGGATGTCGGGATAGAACCAGGCAAAGTCGCGCGGATAGTACGCAGAAGCGTGCGGCGCGCCCGTAACGAGAAAGGACTCAGATACCGCAAAGGCACTGTCCAACGAGTGCCGGTAAAGGTCCTCGATGGCCGTGAACGGATGATGCGACTTCCTCAGGAATCGATCACCGAGAAAGTTCACCGCCTGAAGCGCGTTGGCAACGAAGGTCGCCGTCAGGCCTTGGTAAAACCGGTTTGCGCGATGGGATGGAGAAGAGATGCCGCTGTTCATAGGCGCCGTCGAATGGTGTCTCGTGGTTCGGCGGGAGGCCGTCGCGGCTCCAGACCTGTCTGATTCGTGTCTCTATCCCGTGACTTGCGGGCTCAGTTTAGCCTTCCCGCGGCCGAAAGTTCTCGATCACGCGCAGCAACACCCGCGCGCCGGCGTCGGCATCGGCGAGCTCGACATGCTCGTCCGGGTGATGGCTGATGCCGCCGCGGCAGCGGACGAAGATCATCCCGACATCGGCAATGTCGATCATGGCCATGCCGTCATGCCCGGCCCCGCTCGGCAGCTCGAACACGGAAAAACCTTCGGCTTTGATCGCGTGCGCGATCTGCTCCTTGAGCCAGGGCGCACAAGGCGCGGTGCGGTTCTCGTGGGTGACGTCGAGCTGAAGCGTCAATTGACGCCGCTTTGCGATGGCTTCGATTTGCCTGACGGCATCGGCGACCGCGCGCTTGCGGTGCATGTCGGTCGGCGCCCGCATGTCGATGGTGAACGACACCTCGCCCGGAATGACGTTGGTCGCGCCGGGCCTCGCCTGGATGTAGCCGACGGTGCCGACCAGCCCGCCTTCGTCGGTGCGGCAAAACTGCTCGATCGCGCCGATGCATTCGGCCGCGCCCGCCAACGCATCGCGCCGGAGCGCCATCGGCACCGTGCCCGCGTGCCCCGCCATGCCGGTCAGCCGCGCGGCAAGCCGTGTCGCGCCCGCGATCGCGGTGACCACCCCGACGGGCAGGTTTTGTGCTTCCAGCACCGGCCCTTGCTCGATGTGCAGCTCGAGATAGGCAAGCAGCTCGCGCCGGGCCCGAGCGGCCGCGCCGATATGATCGGGATCGAGCCCGAACTGCACCAGCGCATCGCGCATGGCGACGCCATCGCGGTCGCGTGTGTTGAGGACGCTTTCGTCAAAAGTGCCGGCTACCGCGCGGCTGCCGAGCAGGGTCGAGGCAAAGCGCACCCCTTCCTCATCCGCAAAACCGACGATTTCGATCGCGAACGGCAGTCGCTTGCCGCGGCGGTTGAGATCGGCGATGCAGGCGATCGCCGTGATCACGCCCAGTGGCCCGTCCCATTTGCCGGCATCGCGGACGGTGTCGTAGTGCGAGCCGAGCATCAGGCAAGGCGCGCCCGGCCGCTCACCTTCGTAGCGCCCGCAGACATTGCCGATCGCGTCGAGACGCGCACTCATGCCGGCGTCGCGCATCCAGCTCAGGATGAGGTCCGCCGCCTTGCGCAGCTCGCTGGTCAGATAGATGCGGGTGAGCTTGTCGCCTTCTTCCGAGATCGCCGCGAGCTCGTTGATCCCTCGCACGATCTCTTCGCCGAGCGAACCATTGTGAACGGCGTTACCAGCAGCCATCTCGGCGAGCTTTCCATCTCTTGGGACCGCGGCGACGGCGGTCCTGGCGGCAATCGATTCAAGTTCGGTGCCAGCGAAATCACGCGGCCGACACCGTTCCAATCAGCGCGTGGTTAGCATGAATGCGGTCGCCGGCAGACCACCCGGCCCTCGTCATGCACATGTCCAAGGCGGTCAAAACTGCTTAACTCCATTGCATACAATTACAAAAAACTGCTTATAATTTCATCTGCTACTTTCCTGATCAAGCTCGGATCGATAAAAATAACTAATTACTTTCAATGGCTTAATTGGAAACTGTCTCTCGGTTATCTCTGGCACGAAGCTTGCGACAATTGATCTCGTGCTCCGCCAGACCGGCGCAGCGCGAGATGAGGCGGTGCATCCGCCAAGGGAGCAAGCAATGGAATTTGGCAGGATCTCACGACGTCATTTGTTGCAGGGCGGTGCGGCCCTCACCCTCGGCGCGGCGGCCGGCGCGCGCCCGTCCTTTGCGGCCGAGACGACGATCGGTTTCATCTATGTCGGCTCGCGCGACGACTATGGCTACAACCAGGCGCATGCGCAGGGCGCGGCGGCGCTGAAGAAGATTCCCGGCCTCAAGGTCGTGGAAGAAGAGAAGGTGCCGGAGACCGACGCGGTCGAGAAAACGATCGAGTCCATGATCAATCTCGACGGTGCCACCCTGCTCTTCCCAACCTCGTTCGGTTACTACAATCCGCACATGGTCAAGATGGCCAACAAATTCCCGAAGTTGCACTTCGAGCACTGCGGCGGCCTGTGGAGCGACAAGGACCCAAAGAACGCCGGCAGCTATTTCGGCTATATCGATGAAGCCCAGTATATCTCGGGCATCGTCGCCGGCTACAGCTCCAAGAGCGGCAAGCTCGGCTTCGTCGCCGCGAAACCGATCCCGCAGGTGCTGCGCAACATCAACGCATTCGCGCTCGGCGCGAGGCTTGCCAATCCCAAGGCCACCACGCAAGTCATCTTCACCGGCGACTGGTCGATGCCGGTCAAGGAAGCCGAGGCCACCAACAGTCTGATCGACCAGGGCGTCGACGTCCTCACCTGTCACGTCGACGGTCCGAAGACCATGGTCGAGAACGCCGCGCGTCGGGGCGCCATGGTGTGCGGCTATCACGTCAACCAGTCGCCGCTCGCGCCAAAAGCGTATCTCACGGGAGCCGAGTGGAACTGGGAAGCGCTGTACCCCAAGTTCGTCAAGATGATCGCCGCCGGCGAGAGTATCCCGAACTTCTATCGCGGCGGCCTCAAGGAAGAGATCGTCAAGACCTCGCCGTATGGCGAAGCGGTCTCCGCCGAGGCGCGCAAGCACGCCGACGACGTCAAGGCCAAGTTCTTGTCCGGTGACGGCTACGCCATCTTCAAGGGAGGCCTGGTCGACAACAAGGGCAAGACGGTGATCGCGGCCGGCACTGATCGCGGCCAGAAGGATCCCGAACTCGAGAAGATGGACTATCTCGTGGAGGGCGTGGTCGGGGCGACTTCGTGACGACGGAAGCTGCGGATTCCGTTGAAGCGGTCGGGACGGTTGCCCCGGCCGCCGATCCGGGATTCCTCCAGCGTTACGGCGGAGCGATCGAAGATATCCTGATCCCGGGCGCGGCGCTGGCCGGCGCACTCGGGGTCTTCGGCATCTTCGTCGCGATGTTCGGCAAGAGCCCGCTCGACCTCTATTTCTACATGTACTACGGCGCGTTCGGCACCTGGTTCTCATGGCAGAACACGCTGACGCGCGCGGCACCGCTGATCCTTACCGCACTCTGCACGGCGCTGCCCGCGCAGCTCGGCATGGTTATCATCGGCGGCGAAGGCGCACTTCTGGTCGGCGCGCTGTCGGCAACCAGCGCGGCACTGGTGCTTCAGGGCATGCCGCCGCTCATCGTGCAGATCGCCATGGTCATCGCGGGCGTGATCGGCGGCGGCCTGTGGGTCATGCTCTCGGGCGCGCTGCGGCAATATCGCGGCGTCAACGAGACGATCTCGAGCCTGCTGCTCGTTTACATCGCGCTCGCCGTCCTCAACCATCTCGTCGAAGGCGCAATGCGCGACCCCGCGAGCCTCAACAAGCCGTCGACCCGCGAGATCGGCGCGGCCAACATGATCGGATCGATCCCCGGCACCGACGTGCATTGGGGTCTCGTATTCGGCCTGATCGCCGCGATCGCCGCCTACATCCTGATCTATCACACCGTGTTTGGCTTCGCCGCGCGCGTTGCCGGCGGCAACATCCGCGCTGCCAAGATCGTCGGCCTCAATGTCAGCAAGCTGATCCTGACCATCTGCTTCCTCGCCGGCGGCGCCGCGGGCCTTGCCGGCATGGTCGAGGTCGCCGCCGTGCAGGGGCGCACCAACGCCAACCTCGCCGCAGGCTACGGCTTCACCGGAATTCTCGTTGCTTTCCTGGCGCGGCAAAATCCGCTTGCCATTATCCCGGTCGCGATCCTGCTCGGTGGTATCAGCGCCAGCGGCGGGCTGTTGCAGCGCCGCCTCGGAGTGCCGGATGCATCCGTGCTGGTGCTGCAAGGCATCATCTTCGTCTTCGTGTTGGCCAGCGATGCGCTCTACGGCCGTATCGGGTTTCTGAAGGGAAAATCCTGAGATGGCAGACGGCTCGATCGGACTCTGGACTGTCCCGCTCGCCGTGCTCGGCGGCGCCATTCGCGTCTCGACCCCGTTCCTGTTCGTGAGCCTGGGGGAATGCATCACCGAGCGCTCCGGCCGCATCAATCTCGGCCTCGAAGGCACGCTGGTGATGGGCGCGATGAGCGCCTACGGCATTTCCTACCTCACGGGATCGCCGTGGCTGGGCGTGCTCGCCGCTGGCTTCACCGGCGCGCTTCTGGGCGCGCTGCATGCCGGCATCTGCTCGCTGCCGCGTGTCAACGACGTCGCGGTTGGCATCGCGCTGATGCTGTTCGGCACCGGGCTTGCCTTCTACCTCGGCAAGCCGCTGATCGAGCCCACCGCACCTCGACTGCCCGCAATCGATTTCGGCTGGTGGAGCGACATTCCGCAGGTGCGCGCGGCCCTACGGGTTAACGTGCTGTTCCTGATCGGCGTCGCGCTCGCGCCAATTCTCTACTGGGCCTTCCGGACCACGCGCTGGGGCCTCCTGATCCGCACCGCCGGCGAGAGTTCGGACGCCGCGCGTGCGATGGGCCACTCCGTGCTGCTGATCCGCCTGCGCGCGACCATGGTCGGCGGCTTCCTTGCCGGCATCGGCGGCTCGTTCCTGTCGCTGTTCTATCCCGGAAGCTGGAACGAAGGCCTGTCCTCGGGGCAGGGCATCACGGCCGTGGCGCTCGTGATCTTCGCGCGCTGGGATCCCTTGCTGTGTCTGTGGGCCTCGCTCGCCTTCGGCGGCGCCGCGGCGCTGGGCCCGGCGCTGCAATCGGTCGGCGTCACCTCCGGCTACCACCTCTTCAACGCCGCACCCTACATCCTGACGCTGGCGATCATGATCATCACTTGCTCGCCGAAACGCACGCTGACCGGTGCCCCGGCCGAATTGTCGATCACCCGCTAGAGAGCCAGATCATGCCCGAGCGCACCATCAAGTCCGAGCCCTATGCCTGGCCCTATAACGGCGATCTCCGTCCCGAAAATACCGCGCTCATCATCATCGACATGCAGACCGATTTCTGCGGCGTCGGCGGCTATGTCGACAAGATGGGCTACGACCTCTCACTGACACGGGCGCCGATCGAGCCGATCAAGAAACTGCTGACGGCCATGCGAAGCCAAGGCTTTCACATCATCCACACCCGCGAAGGCCACCGTCCCGATCTCTCGGATTTGCCCGCCAACAAGCGCTGGCGTTCCCGGCAGATCGGCGCCGGCATCGGCGATCCCGGTCCCTGCGGCCGCATCCTGGTGCGCGGCGAGCCCGGCTGGGACATCATCCCGGAGCTCGCGCCGCTGCCGGGCGAACCCATCATCGACAAGCCCGGCAAGGGCTCGTTCTGCGCCACCGATCTGGAGCTGATCCTGCGCGTGCGCGGCATCGAGAACATCGTGCTCACCGGGATCACCACCGACGTCTGCGTTCACACCACCATGCGCGAGGCCAACGACCGCGGCTTCGAATGTGTGCTGCTGCACGATTGCTGCGGTGCCACCGACAAGAGCAACCACGACCACGCGCTGAAGATGATCAAGATGCAGGGCGGCGTGTTCGGCGCGGTCTCGACTTCCGACGCTTTCATCGGAGCGATTTCGTGATCGTCGGCGAAACGCCGCCGCCATCGGGCGCCTTCGGCGTCGATGCCATCGCCATGACCATGCGCTTCGGTGATTTCCTGGCGCTGGACAATGTCGCGCTGAAAGTGCGGCCGGGTTCGTTCCATGCGCTGCTCGGCGAGAACGGCGCCGGCAAGTCGACCCTGGTCAAATGCATCATGGGTTACTATCACGCCACCGAGGGCGACATCCTGGTCGGGGGGCGCGAGCAGGCGATCGGCAATCCGAAGGACGCCCACGCACTCGGCCTCGGCATGGTCTACCAGCATTTCACCCTGGTGCCGGCGATGACGGTCGCCGAAAATCTGGTGCTGGCGCGCGATGACGTGCCGGCTGTCGTGAACTGGCCGAAAGAGATGAAGGAGCTCGAGGCCTTTCTCGCGCGCATGCCGTTCAAGGTCCCGCTCAGCGCAAAAGTCGCCGACATCTCCGCGGGCGAGCGGCAGAAATGCGAGATCCTCAAGCAGCTCTACCTGAAGCGCCGCTTCCTGATCCTGGACGAGCCAACATCAGTGCTAACCCCTGCGGAAGCCGACGAAGTGCTCGGCATGCTCCGTGACATGGTCGTCAAGGGCGAGCTGACCATCCTGATGATCACACACAAATTCCGCGAGGTCATGGCCTTCGCCGACGACGTCACGATCCTGCGCCGCGGCAAGCTCGCCGGCGCCGGCAAGGTGTCCGAACTGACGCCGGACGCGATGGCGCGCACCATGATCGGCGCCGAGGAGCTGACGGTGCAGCCGCCCCGCACCGGAGAGGCCGGCAAGGCGAGGCTGGAGCTGGCGAAGATGCGCGCGCTCGACGACGCCGGCGCCATCGCCGTTCATGACGTCTCCCTCACGGTCCGCGCCGGCGAGATCGTCGGCATCGCCGGTGTCTCCGGCAACGGCCAGCGCCAGCTCGTCGAGGTGCTGGCCGGGCAGCGCGAAGCCGAGAGTGGCGAGATCCGTGTCGCCGGCGATCCTTATCACGCCAGCCGCGAGGAGATGCGGCGGCATAACATGTCACTCCTGCCGGAGGAGCCACTGAAGAACGCCTGTGTCGGCGGCATGAGCGTCGCCGACAACATCGCCTTTCGCGAGTTCGACCGCTCGCCTTTCGCTAGCCTGGGCTGGTGGCTCAACCGCGGTGCCTTCCGCGTCGACGCCAGGAAGAAGATCGCCCAATACAAGATCAAGACCCGCACGCCCGACACGCCGATCTCAGCACTGTCGGGCGGCAACGTCCAGCGCGCCGTGCTGGCCCGCGAGCTCGGCGGCGACGTCGAGGTGCTGATCGCAGCCAATCCCTGTTTCGGGCTTGATTTCGCGGCGGTGGCGCAAATCCATGCCGAGATCATGGCCGCGCGGAACCGCGGCGCCGCGGTGCTGCTGGTCAGCGAGGATCTCGACGAACTCCTTGAACTCTCCGATCGGCTGGTGGTGATGTTCCACGGCGAATTCGTGTATGAAGTACGGACCAGCGAAGCCGATCTGACCGTTGTCGGCCGGCATATGGCGGGACATTGACCAGGGAAGAGCGATGAGCGGCGGGTCCGAGCGCGACGAGCACTTCCTCCGCCTTTCCTTTGCGGTCGCCCGCCGTTCCCTCACCCACGGCAACCATCCCTTCGGCTGCATCGTCGTCGATGCCGAGGGCAAGGTCCTGATCGAGGCCGAGAACGGCTACATGCCGGATCACGACGGCACCGCGCATGCCGAGCGCCTCGCCGCCACGCAGGCCTGCCGCACGCTCGGCCGCGAGGTGTTGGCGAAGGCCACGCTCTATTCCTCCGCCGAGCCCTGCGCGATGTGCGCCGGCGCGATCTACTGGGCCGGCATCGGCCGTGTCGTCTATGGCCTCAGCGAGCACCGCCTGCGCGGCGTTACCGGCGATCATCCGGAGAACCCGACACTCGACCTGCCCTGCCGCGAGGTCTTTGCCAGTGGCCAGAGGCCGACAGAGGTTGCGGGGCCGTTGCTCGAAGACGAGGCCGAAGCGCTGCACGACGGCGTCTGGACGAAGTAGGCGGCCGCCGAGCGGGCCTTGCGCCGCGCTTCACCGAAGGGCCGCCTGCCGGTACCCAGCCCATCCCCCAAACGAAGATGACGCCGCGGAGGTTTGACGCGGCGTCATCGTCATTCACCTGAAGAATATCAGGTGGTTAGAACTTCACAGTGATACCGGAGTAGAGCGAGGACTCGGTGCAGGATCCGGTGCTCACCTTCGTACCACCGACGAAGGTGGTGCAAGCAAAGGCATTGTTGTGATCGAGGCCGAACTTGTTCTGCCAGTAGCGATAGGCGACCCAGACGTCGACGAAGTGCGAGTACTTCTCACCCCAAATCGCCTTCGAGGCATCGAGGGTCAGGCGGATCGGCTCGGAATTGAACTCGACCTTGGTCGGATAGACGTTATTGGCGACGCTGGCGGGAAGCGGCTCAGTGTCGGTGCCCTTCTTGCCGTACCACGCCGCGCGGCCGCTGATCGAGAAATACTGCATGTTCTGCGGCAGGAAGCCGAGGTCCATGTAGTAGTTGGTTTCGATCGCCCAGGTCGGCTTGAACGACGTGTTGCCGTCAGCAATACACGGAGCGGACCAACCGGCGCCGCACTGCGAGAAGGAGTTGTGGTTGGCGAACTCCCAATACACCAGCGGTGCGACGTTGAAGTAGCCCTTATAGGGAAGATCGAAGGCGAACTGCAGACCGGCGACAACGTCGCGCTTGGCGGCGCCGAAATACCGGTTCTCCGTGTTGGCATCCATGCCAACCTCGAACGAGATATTGTGCAGCGGGCCCTGCGTGAAGGCCTTGGTGTTGAAGATCTCGTTCCAGCCGAAGGTCGAGCGGAAAAGACCGTAGATTTCTGTCGCGCCGGCACAGCTCGTCGGCGTCGCTGCGAAGCCCGCAGCCGGCGAAACGACCACGCCTGTGGCGGTGCAGGGGCCTGCCGGATCGTTGTGGTCCGACTTGAACATCGAGATGGTGAAGAAGTTGGTGCCGTAAGTCCAGGCATCGAAGTGGGTGAAGGAGTAGACCTGCTTCGTCGTCTTGGCGTTGATTACACCGTTGGTGTTGGTGAATGCACCGGGCTGCGAGGCATTGAAAATGTAGGAGAAGGTGACGCGGTCGTCGATCACCAGGAAGAACGGAAGGTCAGCCGCCTTCTTGGCAGCCTTGACCGGCAGATCCGCCGCCTGAGCCATGCCGCCGGTTGCGAGCGTAACAAGTGACAGCGCCGCCGCCGCAACTGCCTTCATACGAAACGACATCCGAATACCCCCAAGTTTGGACACGTAAAAATGAACGTCCCTTGGGTGCGACACTTGCGCCGATCTCCCGGAGTGAGAAGCCTCAACTTGTTTCAAGGCATGCCGCTTGTTTGCACAGGGTGCTGCGTTTCACCGGCGGATTTGGAAGCCAAGCCTTACCGCCACACGGTCAGGCGAGAGCGGCCATTGCCGGATATTCCCGTTTGATTTCGCTCGCCTTTTCATGTCGAGCGGACGAGGCAGACAAGATGGGCCGGAGCTACTGTCGCGGTGTTCGCAAATGCATACGCGTGATGGCGCGTCTCTGCTTAACTTCACGCCAAGCCTGCATAGCGGGTTCCGATTTGGCTTGAGCCGTCACAAATTTGCAACACGCGTCGCACGCAAGTCGGGACAGCAAAGGCTGCTCGGCAGGCATTTGAGGACGATCGCCGCCCGGCGACAGCCGCGACTCGCCGAGACCACTTGCCTGCCGAAGCGTTGAGCAAGGGATGACGCTTTTTCACACCTTACGCGGCGGTTCAAACTAGCCCAGTATTGAGGCACTTCACCCCATGCAAGCGCATCAGCGAATGTTGGATCCCACGGCTAAGAGCCTGCATTCCGGCGAGTCCCCGCTCCTCAGGACGGTCGGGCTCACCAAGCGCTATGGCGATTTCCTTGCCAACGACGCCATCGACATCGATATCTGGCCAACGGAAATCCACGCGCTGCTGGGCGAGAACGGCGCCGGCAAGTCGACGCTGGTCAAGGCGATCTACGGGCTGATCCAGCCCAGCGCTGGCCAGATTTTCTGGCGGGGCCAGCCGATCGTGCTGTCCGGCCCCTCGGAAGCGCGCAGCCGCGGCATTGGCATGGTGTTCCAGCATTTCTCGTTGTTCGACAATCTCACCGTCGCCGAGAACGTTGCGCTCGGCCTCGACGGGAAAGAATCCTTCAAAGACATGTCGGCGCGGCTTGAGCAGGTGTCGAAGACGTATGGATTGCCGCTCGATCCCAAACGCGAGGTCTGGCAATTGTCAGTCGGCGAACGCCAGCGCATCGAGATCGTGCGCGCGCTGATGCAGGATCCGCAATTCCTGATCCTTGACGAGCCCACCGCAGTGCTGACGCCACAGGAAGCCGACCAGCTCTTCATCGTGCTGGAGCGGCTCAAGGCCGAAGGCCGCGCCATCCTCTACATCAGCCACAAGCTCGAAGAGGTGAAGCGGCTGTGCGACACGGCAACGATCCTGCGCGGCGGCAAGAAGGTGGAGACCTGCAATCCCAGGCTTGAGACCGCCGCTTCGCTCGCGCGCATGATGGTCGGCGGCGAGATCAAGGAAGTGAAGGCGGCCGCCGGCCGGCAGACCACCGTGCCGCGCCTCGTCGTCAACGACCTCTCGCTCGCCCCCGGCGAGGCGCATGGCGTGCGACTCGAGCACATCTCGTTCGAGCTGAAAGGCGGCGAGATCCTCGGCATCGCCGGGGTCGCCGGCAACGGCCAGGACGAACTGTTCGCCGCGCTGTCCGGCGAACGCCTGTCGAAGGATCCCGGCACGATCGTGATCGAAGGCCTTGCTGCCGGCCATCTCTCGATCACGCAGCGCCGCAAGCTCGGCGCGGCCTTCGTTCCCGAGGAGCGGCTCGGCCACGGCACCGCGCCGCGCATGAAGCTTTCGGAGAACGCGCTGCTCACCGGGCACGCCGCCAGCGGCATGGTCCATCACGGCTTCATCGATACCGCGGCCACTCTGAAGACCGTCGACCGCGCAACCGAGACGTTCGACGTCCGCAAGGCCAAGCGCGATCCGGAAGCAGCATCCCTCTCCGGCGGCAATTTGCAGAAGTTCATTGTGGGACGCGAGATCCTGCGCAATCCCGCGGTGCTGGTGGTGAGCCAACCGACCTGGGGCGTCGACGCCGGCGCTGCCGCCGTCATCCGCCAGGCGCTGCTTGATCTCGCAACCGCAGGCGCCGCCGTGCTCGTCACCAGCCAGGATCTCGACGAGCTCGCGGAAATCGCCGACCGCATCGCCGTGATGTTCCATGGCCATCTGTCTGCGCCGCTCGCCACCAGCGAGGCGACGCGCGAAAAACTCGGCCTGTTGATGGGCGGCAGCACGCTGGAGCCGAAGGAGGCCGCGCATGCAGTTGGTGCTTGAGAAGCGCGCCGAGCGCTCCAACACGATCGCGCTGATCTCTCCGCTGATCGCGATCGGCCTCACGATCGTGACCATGGTCATCCTGTTCGCGATTCTCGGCAAGAATCCGCTGCTTGCCCTGCACGCCTATTTCATCGCGCCTTTGACCGACAGCTATTCGCTCCAGGAAATCGCGGTGAAGGCGACACCGCTGGTGATGATCGCGATCGGGCTGTCGCTCTGCTATCTCGCCAATGCCTGGAACATCGGCGCCGAAGGGCAGTTCCTGATTGGCGCAGTCGCCGGAAGCTGGATTGCGGTGAAGACGCAGGGCACCGACGCCGGCGTCTGGGTGCTGCCGATCATGCTGGTGCTCGCCGCCGCGGCGGGCGCGCTCTACGCACTGATCCCGGCAATCTGCAAGGTGAAGTTCGGCGCCAGCGAGATCCTGACCAGCCTGATGCTGGTGTATGTGGCCGATCTCTTCCTCGACTATCTCGTGCGCGGCCCCTGGCGCGATCCGCACGGTTTCAACTTCCCGACTACAGCCGAGTTCGATCCGGTCGCGACGGTGCCGCTGCTGATCGAAGGCGGCCGGCTGCATCTTGGCTCCATCATCGCCCTCCTTGTCGTCGCCGCGGCGGCGATCCTGCTCGGACGCACCATCAAGGGATTCGAGATTCGCGTGGTCGGTGCAGCGCCCCGCGCGGCGCGGTTCGGCGGCTTCAATTCCAACCAGTTGATCCTCCTGACCTTCGCCGTCTCGGGCGCGCTTGCCGGCCTCGCCGGCATCATCGAGGTAGCAGGTCCGGTCGGGCATCTGCAGCCCAGCATCTCGCCGGGTTACGGCTTTACGGCGATCATCGTGGCCTTTCTCGGCCGTTTGAACCCCCTTGGAATATTAATTGCAGGCCTTTTTCTTGCATTGACCTTTATCGGCGGCGAGCAGGCGCAGATCGCGATGAAGATCCCGTTGGACGTCACCAAGGTTTTTCAGGGCATCCTGCTGTTCTACGTGCTTGCCTGCGATTCCCTCATTCTCTACCGCTTCAAGCTGGTCTTCCCGAACCGACAGGTGGCTCGTGGAACTCATTGAAGCCATCATTCTCGCAGTGCTCGCCGCCTCGACGCCGCTCCTGATCGCGGCGACCGGCGAGCTCGTGACCGAGCGCTCCGGCGTGCTCAATCTCGGCGTCGAGGGCATGATGATCGTCGGTGCCGCATGTGGCTTTGCAGGTGCGTGGCTGACCGGCTCGATCTTCATCGGCGCGCTGTTCGGCATCGTCGCCGGCACGTTGATGTCACTGGTCTTCGCACTGATGGCGCTCGGGCTTGCGGTCAACCAGGTTGCGACAGGGCTGGCGCTGACCATCCTGGGCGTCGGACTCTCCGGCCTGATCGGCGCCGGTTTCGTCGGCGAGCGCATCACGCCGGCAACGCATCTTTACATTCCCGGCCTCACGGACATCCCACTGATCGGCCGCGTGCTGTTCGGCGAGGACGCCTTTGTCTATTTTTCGCTGGCGCTGGTCGCCGGCGTCTGGTGGTTCCTGTATCGCACGCGGCCAGGATTGATCCTGCGTGCCTGCGGCGACAACCACGTCTCCGCGCATGCGCTCGGCTACCCCGTTCTGCGCATCAGAACCATCGCCGTGATGTTCGGAGGCGCCTGCGCCGGGCTTGCCGGCGCCTATCTGCCGCTCGCCTATACGCCGTTTTTCATTCCGGGCATGACTGCGGGCCGCGGCTGGATCGCACTGGCGCTGGTGGTGTTCTCGTCCTGGCGGCCCGGCCGCCTCGTGGTCGGCGCCTATCTGTTCGGCGCGGTGACGATCCTGCAGCTGCACGCGCAGGGCTGGGGCGTCGGCATTCCCTCGCAGTTGATGTCGGCGCTGCCGTATCTTGCGACTGTCATCGTCCTGGTCCTGCTGTCCCGCGCGCGCACGGGTGGATCGACGGCGCCGGCCGCGCTTGGCACCGTGTTCGTGCCTGACCGCTAGCGTTTCATTTCCGCGGCGTGCGCGATGGGGCGCGCACGTTGGGGATCGTGGCTTTCCCCTGATGTTTGGAGATTGATAATGAGGAAATCACTTCTTGCGCTGACTGCCGGGCTTTTGCTTGCCGGGAGCGTCAGTGCAGCCTCCGCCGCCGACAAGCTGAAAGTCGGATTTATCTACCTCGGCCCGGTCGGTGACCTCGGCTGGACCTATCAGCATGAGCTGGCACGCCAGGCGCTGGTGAAGGAGCTCGGCGACAAGATCGAGACCACTTTTCTCGAAAACGTGCCTGAAGGCCCCGATGCCGAGCGCTCGATCGAGCAGCTTGTCCGCGCCGGCAACAAGCTGATCTTCACCACCTCGTTCGGCTACATGGATCCGACGCTGAAAGTCGCGAAGAAATATCCGAACGTGCATTTCGAGCATGCGACCGGATACAAGCGCAATCCGAACATGTCGACCTATTCGGCCAAATGGTACCAGGGCCGCTACATCCAGGGCCTGATCGCGGCCAAGATGTCGAAGTCCGGCGTGCTCGGCTATATCGGCTCGTTCCCGATTCCCGAGGTCGTCTCCGGCATCAACGCGACGATCCTCGCCGCGCAGACCATCAACCCGAACATCAAGGTCAAGATCATCTGGGCCAACACCTGGTTCGACCCGGGCAAGGAAGCCGACGCCGCCAAGGCGCTGATCGACCAGGGCGCCGACGTCATCATGCAGCACACGGATTCGCCGGCCGCGATGCAGATCGCCAGCGAACGCGGCAAGCTCGCCTTCGGCCAGGATTCCGAGATGATCAAGTTCGGGCCGAAGACCCAGCTGACCTCGATCCTCGATACCTGGGGTCCCTACTACATCGCCCGGGTCAAGGCCGAGCTCGACGGAACCTGGAAATCCGAGGACAGCTGGGGCGGCCTCGACAGCCACATGTTCGCGATGGCGCCCTACACCAACATGCCTGACGACGTGAAGAAGATCGCCGAGGATGCCCAGGCCGCGATCACCGCGGGCAAGTTGCATCCGTTCAAGTGCCCGGTCCTTGGGCAGGACGGCAAGCCCGTCGAGTGCAAGGGCGGCGCCAATCTCGACGACGGCCAGATCCTCGGCATGAATTTCTACGTCAAGGGCATCGACGACAAGCTGCCGGGCAAGTAGCACGCTTCTTGCTTTGTCTAAATCACCTGCTCCTCCCGGAACAGGTTCGGAGGGGGTGGCCAGAAGCACCCGGCACTTGTGGTCGCCCCCTCTTTCTATTTTGCTGATTAACCCGCCTGCATCGCTCGCGCCGCGGAACTGTGCCGGCTGATCAGATCGGCGACATCCAGGCCGGGGATCGCGCCGTCGATCACGGCCCATCTCCCTGCCACCATCACTCTGTCCGCCCGATGCGCCCCGCACAGCACCAGTGCGGCCAGGGGATCGCCATGGCCGGAGAAGCGCAGCTCGTCGAGCCTGAACAGCGCGAGATCGGCCGCCTTGCCGACGGCGATCTCGCCGAGTTCCGGCCGACCGACGCAGGCTGCCGAGCCCTTGGTGGCCCAGCGCAGCGCATCCTTGTGACTGACCTTCGTTACCCCATAACGCGCCCGCTGCAGCAGGAACGCGGCCCGCACCTCCTGCATCAGGTTCGATCCGTCGTTCGAGGCCGAGCCATCGACGCCGATGCCGATGCCGACACCGGCCTCCTCCATCTCGCAGACGGGGCAGCAGCCGGAGGCCAGGAGCTGGTTGCTGCAGGCGCAATGACTGATCGTGGTCTTCGCCTTGGCGAGCCGCTTCATCTCGTCCGCGTTGAAGAAGATGCCATGGGCGAGCCACGTCCGCGCATTGAGCCAACCGCATTGTTCGAGATAGTCGAGCGGACGGCAGCCATACATCTCCTGGCAGAACCTGTTCTCGTCCTCGGTCTCGGCAAGATGGGTATGCAGGCGCACGTCGAGCTTGTCGGCGAGATCGGCGGTGGCGCGCATCAGGGACGTCGTCACCGAGAAGGGCGAGCATGGCGCCAGCGCGATCTGCACCATGGCATCCGCACCGCGCTGGTGGTACTTGGCGACCACGCGCGCGCTGTCCGCGAGGATGGTGTCCTCATCCTGCACGACGCTGTCAGGCGGCAGACCGCCGTCGCGCTGCGACAGGTTCATCGAGCCGCGCGTGAGCAGAACGCGCACGCCAAGCCGTTTTGCGACTGCGACCTCGATGTCGACGGAGTCCTCGAGGCCTGCCGGAAATACGTAGTGATGATCCGTCGTGGTGGTGCAGCCCGACAGCAGCAGTTCGGACATCGCCACGGTGACGCTGAGCTCGAGAGCTTCAGGCGTCAGCTTCGCCCACACCGGATAGAGCGCCTGGAGCCAGGGAAACAGCTCGCGGTCCATCGCCGCGGGCAGCGCCCGCGTAAGCGTCTGGTAGAAATGGTGATGGGTGTTGATGAGGCCCGGCAGCACGACGTGGTCGCCAGCGTCGAACACCGCGACGTCAGCGGTTGCAGGCGCAGCGCCGGCCGGCACCAGCTCGACGATCCGGCCGCCTTTCACCACGATCCCGCGCTCGGCGCCATCGGCGAGGATAGCCAGGGGATCCCTGATCCAGATCGGCTTTGCATCGCTCATGAACCTGCTCCTCCTCACATCCGCTGACGACAGGCCTGCAAGGCAGGGCCCGGCCTGATTGCGTTTTTGCTGCGACTTGTTGTTGCGACTTGGCGCTCGTCTTGCAAGACTTTCTCCTGGCTCGATTCACTCGTTGGAAGCGTTGGCGTCGCCATGGACTTGAATACCATCACAGCGGTCGCCCATCCGCAAACGCGCACGCAGCTGCCCGTTTGGACGCCAGGTGATGCTTGGCTCGCGGGCGGCACTTGGCTGTTCTCGGAGCCGCAAGTTCACCTCGCTCGGCTCATCGATCTCACCGACCTCAAGTGGCCGGCTCTGACAGTCACCGAGAGCCATTTCAGCATCGCGGCCACCTGCACCGTTGCGCAGCTCGATGGATTCGTCTGCCCACCCGATTGGTTCGCGGCGCCGCTGATCAACCAGTGCTGCCGCGCCTTCCTTGCTTCGTTCAAGATCTGGAAGACGGCGACCGTCGGCGGCAATCTCTGCATGTCGCTGCCGGCGGGACCGATGATCTCGCTCACCGCTGCGCTCGAGGGCATCTGCACCATCTGGAGGGCCGGTGGCGGCGAACAGATGATGCCCGTCGTCGACTTCGTCACCGGCAACCAGCGTAACCTTCTGGCGCCGGGCGACCTGCTCCGGCAGATCGATATTCCGATCGCCGCGCTGAAGCGTCGTACGGCCTTCCGCCAGATCTCGCTGGCGCCGGTCGGCCGCTCGGCGGCGCTCCTGATCGGCAGTCTGGATGCCGCTGGCATGCTGACGCTCACGGTGACCGCCGCGACGGTACGGCCGATCCGGTTGTCCTTTCGCGAGGCCCCTGACGTGACAGCGCTTCGCGACGCCATCGCGCAACAGATCACGGACGATCTCTACCACACCGACATCCACGGCAAGCCGCTCTGGCGCAAGCACATGACACTGCGGCTTGCCGAAGAGATCCGCGACGAACTCCTCGGAGCACCGTCGCCATGAGCTTCGAGGTCAACGGCAAGCCGTTTTCGCAGGAGCCACGCGCCGGCCAGTGCCTGCGCACGTTCCTGCGCGAGCTCGGTCATTTCGGCGTGAAGAAGGGTTGCGACGCCGGCGATTGCGGCGCCTGCACCGTGCTGCTGGACGGCGAGCCGGTGCATAGCTGTCTGATCCCGGCGTTTCGCGCCGAGGGGCGCGCCGTGATCACAATCGAAGGTTTCGGCGGAGACGGCGGCGCGCATCCGATGCAGCAGGCATTCCTTGATGCGCAGGGCTTTCAATGCGGCTTCTGCACCGCTGGCATGATCCTGACCTGCGCCTCGCTGAACCAGGCGCAGCGCACCGATCTCGGCGTGGCGCTGAAGGGCAATATCTGCCGCTGCACCGGCTATCGTTCGATCGAGGATGCGTTGCTCGGCAAGACCAATATCGAGGCGAACGTCGAGGCCGGCGCCGCATTCGGCCGCAGCCTGCCGGCGCCAGCAGGCCCCGATGTCGTGCGCGGCAAGGCGCGCTACACGTTCGACACGCAGGTCGACGGATTGCTGCATATCAAGCTGCTCCGTTCACCGCATGCCCACGCGAGGATCGTCGCGATCGACAAGTCGGAAGCGCTGAGCGTTCCCGGCGTGCACGCGGTGCTGACGCATGAGGATGCGCCAACCACTCTGATGTCGACCGCGCGGCACGAGAAGGACTGGATGGATCCCGAGGACACCCGTGTCCTCGACGATGTTGTCCGCTTCATCGGACAGAAGGTCGCCGCCGTCGTCGCAGACAGCGAAGCCGCCGCCGAGGACGCTTGCCGCCGGTTGAAGGTCAGTTACGAGATTTTGCCCGCGCTGGTCGATGCGGAGCAGGCGATGGCGCCCGGCGCGCCCGTCATTCATCCCGATCGCACCACCGCGAACCGCGTTGCCGATGCCCAGCGCAACCTCGCCGCGGAGACGCATGGCGAATTCGGCGACGTGGCCGCTGCGCTCGCGACATCCGCCGCCACCTTCGAGGGCACCTTCCATAGTCACCGTGTGCAGCACGCCGCTTTGGAAACCCATGGCGGCCTGGCCTGGCTCGATGCTTCGGGCGTGCTCAATGTCCGCACCTCGACGCAGGTGCCGTTCCTGACCCGGCGCGCGCTGTCCGATATCTTCGAGCTTCCCATGGACAAGGTCCGCGTCTTCTGCGAGCGCGTCGGCGGCGGCTTTGGCGGCAAGCAGGAGATGTTCGTCGAGGACATTCTGGCGCTCGCCGCGCTCAAGACCGGACGGCCGGTGAAGCTGGAGCTCACCCGCGAGGAGCAGTTCATCGCAACCTCGACGCGGCATCCGATGCGGGTCCACGTCAAGGCCGGCGCGGCCGCGGACGGCAAGCTCACCGCGCTCCAGCTCGACGTGCTCTCCAACACCGGTGCCTACGGCAATCACGCCGGCCCGGTGATGTTCCACTCGCTGGCCGAATCCATCGCCGTCTACAATTGCCCGAACAAGCGGGTCGACGGCTATGCGGTCTACACCAATACGGTGCCGGCAGGCGCGTTTCGCGGTTATGGCTTGCCGCAAACACTGATCGCGGTCGAGGCCGCGATCGACGAACTGGCCAAGCAGCTCGGCATCAGCCCTTACGAGATGCGCCGGCGCAATGTCGTCAAGCCCGGCGACCCCATGCTGTCGCCGCCGCCGTCGGAATTCCACGACGTGCTCTACGGCTCCTACGGGCTCGACCAGTGCCTCAACCTCGTCGAGCGCGCGATGCAGGCCGATGGCCCGCAGCCAGGCTTGTCGCCGGAGTGGCTGATCGGCGACGGCATCGCGCTGACCATGATCGACACAGTACCCCCGGCAGGCCATCTCGCGGATGCGATAGTCGCACTCAACGACGACGCCAGCTTCGACCTCACCGTCGGCACCGCGGAATTCGGCAACGGCACCAGCACCGTGCATCGGCAGATTGCGGCCACGACGCTTGCGACCACCGTCGACCGCATCCGGCTGCGCCAGTCCGACACCGCCCATGGCGGCCACGACACCGGCGCCTATGGCAGCGCCGGCATGTTCGTCGCCGGCAAGGCGACGCATGCCGCGGCCATGCAGCTTGCGACCGAGCTGAAGGCGGCCGCCGCCGGCGCATGGCTCTGCGACGTCGGGAGCTGCACGCTCGAGAGCGAAGCCGTCGTCAGTGGCGTGCGGCGGATGTCCTTTGTGGAGCTGGCCAAGCTCGCGCGCGAACGCGGACAGCCGTTCGCAGGCGCCGGCAATTCCGGCGGCACGCCGCGTTCGGTCGGCTTCAACGTGCAAGGCTTTCGCGTCGCCGTGAACAAGGGCACCGGCGAGCTCCGGATTCTCAGGAGCGTGCATGCGGCGGACGCCGGCGTCGTCGCCAATCCCATGCAGTGCCGCGGTCAGGTCGAAGGCGGTGTCGCGCAGGCGCTCGGTGCCGCGCTCTACGAGGAGATGGTGATCGACGCGGACGGCCGCGTCGTCAACCCCAAATTCCGCGACTACCACCTGCCCTCCTTCGCCGACGTGCCCCGCACCGAGGTCTTCTTCGCCGAGACCTCCGACACGATCGGCCCGCTGGGGGCGAAGTCGATGAGCGAGAGTCCGTACAATCCGGTCGCCGCCGCGCTCGGCAACGCGATCGCCGATGCCACCGGCATCCGCTTCACGGCGCCGCCCTTCAAGCCGGACCGGCTGTTTCCGGCGCTGCACGATAAGTTTGGATAGGCATATTTCGGGGGATTGATCCATGAGCAGCGAAGTGCATCCCGTCGACGAGGTCTTGCCGGTCCCGCGCCTGCTGGCGCTCGGGCTGCAGCATGTGCTGGTGATGTATGCCGGCGCGGTCGCGGTGCCCCTGATCATCGGGCGCGCACTCAAATTGCCGCCGGAGGATGTCGCCTTCCTGATCAGCGCCGATCTGTTCGCCTGCGGGCTTGCGACGCTGGTGCAATGTCTCGGCTTTCCCGGCGTCGGCATCCGACTGCCCGTGATGATGGGCGTGACCTTCGCATCCGTCGGTCCGATGCTGTCGATGGCGGCTTCACCTGACATCGGCCTGCTCGGCATCTACGGTTCGGTGATCGCGGCCGGCCTGTTCGGCATTGTCGCGGCGCCGTTCGTCAGCCGGCTGCTGCCGCTGTTCCCGCCCGTGGTCACCGGCAGCATCATTCTCGTCATCGGCATCTCCTTGATGCGGGTCGGCATCAACTGGGCCGGTGGCGGCCTGCCGACGCTGACCAGGATGGTCGACGGCGTCGCGGGCAGCTTTCCCAATCCGGCCTATGGGCAGTTGCAGGGGCTCGGCATTTCGCTGTTCGTGCTGCTCTCCATTCTCGGCCTGATCAAATGGGGCACCGGCTTCCTCGCCAACGTCTCCGTGCTGCTTGGCATCATCGCCGGTGCCGTGCTTGCGAGCATCCTCGGCGTGATGCATTTCGACAAGGTGGCTGCGGCCTCCTGGGGCGCCGTCGTGATCCCGTTCCGCTTCGGCATGCCGCAATTCCATCTGGTGCCTGTCATCACCATGTGCGTCGTCATGGTCGTCGTGATGATCGAATCACTCGGCATGTTCCTCGCGCTCGGCGACATCACCGGCAAGACGGTCGACCGCGAAGCCCTGAGCCGGGGCCTGCGCGCCGACGGCGTGGGCACGCTGCTCGGCGGCATCTTCAACACTTTCCCGTACACGTCGTTCTCGCAGAATGTCGGCCTCGTCTCGGTCACCGGCGTGCGTTCGCGATGGGTGACGGTCACGGGCGGCTGCATCATGCTCGTGCTCGGCCTGTTGCCGAAGCTCGCCGCGCTGGTCGAGGCCGTGCCGCTGGTCGTGCTCGGCGGCGCCGGCCTCGTGATGTTCGGCATGGTCGCCGCAACAGGCGCCCGCATCCTCACCTCGGTCGACTTCCGCAACAATCGTTACAATCTCTTCATCGTCGCGATCTCGATCGGCTTCGGCCTGATCCCGCTCGCCGCACCGGGCTTCTTCAGGAATTTGCCGCACGATCTCCAGCCGCTGCTGGAGTCCGGCATTCTGCTCTGTGCGATCGTCTCCGTGCTGCTCAATGCCTTCTTCAACGGATTGAGCGGAGGAGCTGCGGCGGAAGCGGATGCAGCAGCGGTCGCCTCATCCGCGCAACATGTTTAACTGCCGCGATAGGTCGAATAGCTCCACGGCGTGACCAGCAGCGGCACGTGGTAGTGGCTTTCCGGCTCGCCGATCGCAAAGCGTAGCGGGATCTCGTCGAGGAACGGCGGGTCGGAGAGCTGCACGTTGCGCTCGGCGTAATATTTGGCGACGCTAAAGCGAAGCTCGTAGCGGCCGATCGGCAGCGGGCGGCCGCCGATCAGCGGCCGGTCGGTGCGGCCGTCCGCGTTGGTCACCGCGCGCGCTATCACGCGGCTCTCGCCGAGGTTCGCGAGCTCGACCAGCTCGACCGGAATGCCCGGCGCGGGCTTGCCGGCGTGGTTGTCAAGCACATGGGTCGAGAGCCGGCCGTGCACTTTCAGCTTGTCGTCAGCACTGACGAGCTGGTCCAGCCGCAGCGCAGCGATGCGGGAGATTTCCTCGAGCGCACGGCGTGTCTCGGTCTTGGCAATGTTCTGCAGTCGCGACTCGAAGTCACGCAGAATGGAATCCTTGGTGTGCCGGCGCGCGCAGACGATATAGGGGATACCAAATTTTTCGCGATACGCATTGTTCGCCCGCTCGAAGGCCGCATATTCGGTGTCCGACAGACGGTCTAGACCAGCGCTGCTCTGCTCGGCAGTCGAGTCAGGCGTGAGTCCCGCTGCGCGCTGGGTCTTGTTTGCGAGGTCGGGGTGCGCGCGTATCAACGCCAGCTGCACCTCGGGCTCAGCGCTAGCGATCGCCGCCTTGATCGCGTCGAGCAGTGAATTGATGCCGGCAAACGGACGGCGCGCCGCGGCTTCTTGGGCAATCCAAGGCGAGTACTCCACCACGTTTTCAAGTACGGCCACGAAATCATCGAAGCTCGCGGCATTGAGATCAGACAAGGCGATCTGTGACATTGCTTCCCTATCCGATCTCGAATGCGTCGGCCGCAAGGTGCGCGAGCTTGTCGTGCCAATGCTGGGCGATCTGCAACCGCGTCGGCACCCAGACGCGCTCGTGCTTGCCGATGTAGTCGAGGAAGCGGATCAGCCCCGCCGCGCGGCCGGGGCGACCGGCGAGACGACAATGCAGGCCGACCGACATCATCTTCGGCGCGCCCTCGCCTTCGGCATAGAGCACGTCGAAGGCATCCTTCAGGTAGGTGAAGAACTGCTCGCCTTCGGCAAAGCCTTGCGGATTGATGAAGCGCATGTCGTTGGCGTCAAGCGTATAGGGAATCACGAGCTGCTTGCCGCTCGCGGCCTTGACCCAATAAGGCAGATCATCGGCATAGGAATCGCTGAGATAGAGGAAGCCGCCCTCCTCCATCAACAGACGGTTGGTGTTGATCGAGGAGCGTCCGGTGTACCAGCCGAGCGGCCGCGAGCCGGTCGCCGCCGTGTGGACGCGGATCGCTTCCGCGATCTCCGCGCGCTCCTGCGCCTCGGTCATGTCCTTGTGCTCGATCCACTTCAGGCTGTGGCTGGCGATGTCCCAGCCCGCCTCCTTCATGGCAGCAACGATTTCCGGATTGCGCTTGAGCGCTGTGGCGACACCGAACACGGTGGTCGGCCACTTCCGCTGGGTGAACATCCGCCACAGCCGCCAAAAGCCGGCCCGCGAGCCATATTCGAACATCGATTCGATATTGGCATGGCGTTGGCCGGGCCAAGGCTGCGCGCCGAGCACGTCGGACAGGAACGCTTCCGAGGCGGGATCGCCATGCAGGATGTTGTTTTCGCTGCCCTCCTCGAAATTGACGACGAACTGTACCGCGACCCGCGCGTTGCCGGGCCATTGCGGGTGCGGCGGGTTGCGGCCGTAACCGCGGAGATCGCGCGGGTAGCGGGGCTCAGTCACTCAGACTTCCTCGAAGCGGATCGGCAGCGCGCCCTTCCACAGCACGCTCTTGCCGAGCGTCGCCAGATTCTCCAGGCCAGAGGTCAGCGTGATGAAATGGTTGCCGGCGAGCTGGCCCATCTTGCTCGCGAAGTGCACGCCGCCATAAGCCATCAGGATCTCGGTCTCGCTGATGCCGCCGGGATAGAGGATGATCTGACCGGGCGCGGGATAACTGGTGTGGTTCTCGTAGCCGACACCGAAATCGAGATCGCCGAGCGGCATCCACACGCCCTCGCCGCTCCAGCGCACGTGGATGATGTGGCTTTCGAACGGCAGCGCCTTGCGGAACGCGGCGACAGTCTTGGGCGCCGCCTGCTCCTCGAAACGGGCATCGAAAGTGAAGTCGCCGGCGCGGATCACGAGTTTGGTCATCTCATCTCTCTGGATCGGGGGCGGTGGCCCCACGGGGAATTTTCAGGCAAAGAGCACTCCGTCGGGCTTCGCGCAAGGGGCGCGGCCCGTTACCTGCGGTCGTAGGACCAGCCGAAAACGCCACTCCGCCGCGTCTCGGGCTCCGGCTCGGCGGCGGGCTGCGGCGCCTCCCTCAGTTCCGCCTGCGGCGGCGGAGGCGGTACCGGCAAATTCTCGCATTTCATGGAGTAGACCAGCTTACCGTCCGCGGTCCGCCCGATCGGCGCGCAGGGGTCCTGATGCGCCGCCGAGGTTTTTGGGGTGAGCTTGACCTGCGCCACGGCCGGCGAGGCGATCAGCAGAAGGACCAGTAGATATTTCGACATCATTGTCGCCCAGAAACCAAATTTGGCCCATTGAACCGGATTGCACAGGTCGAGTCCATCGGGGCTATGGGCGCGATTGCCGAATATTTAGCCGAGGCTAGAAAATTGGCTCGCCCCAATGTGATGTCGCGAGCGCTGATATCGGCTGGGCGCATCGCCATGTCAGCCGCGACGGCGACCAAACAAAACACACATCTCACAGCCGGGCGTCGTCACAGGAGAAAGAAACAATGCAAAAGACTTTCATCATTCTCGGCGCGACGCTGATTGCCGCCGCCACGATCCAGACCGCCGCTGCGAACGACGGTCGTCATGTCCGCAAGGCGCAACCCCATCCCATCACCCAGTCGGTGCGCGACTCCAACGCCGCGCTCTGGCCGTCGCAGCCGACCGGGCCCGACTGGTCGCGCTATTCCAACGGCGCGATGTCTGCACCAGCGGGACGGTGATGCGGGAAGCCTGGCGCGATCAAGCCAAACTGCCTCCAAATCGTCATTGCGAGGAGCTCTTGCGACGAAGCAATCCAGACATTTTCCACGGATGCATTTCTGGATTGCTTCCGCCTTCGCTAAAGCTTCGGCGGACAAGTCGCTGCGCTCGCAATGACGGAGCATGAGGCGGCAGCGGCACTCTTCCAGCTCGCATTCAGATTGCAGACACGTCTTCGCGTCCTCGCGGCGCGTTTCGCCCGAGCTTTGCTTCGTCACTCCACCCTCTTGTCCAAGAGGGCACAGGGAAGGCCGGGTGCCGGCTGGCACCCGCGGTCCGCTGCGCGAAGATGTAGCGCAAAAAACCGCACAGCAGCATACAGGTGTAGCCAATCACTCGGCCTTCCCTGCGCGATGGTTGGACGGCTTATGCCGTGCTCTCCCGGGAGCCGAGTTCCTTTTGGCCTCCCTCGCCTTCGCGAAATTCACCGGCACCGCGCCGGTTGACGCAGATGCCGCATTCGCCAGGGCTTGACCGTAGCAACGACGGCCAGGACCACACGGTTTTGCCGTACGCACGGCCCGCCATTTCGCCGCAGTTT